>JAUSDC010000038.1 GCA_030650845.1 Candidatus Methanoperedens sp. | reverse complement strand
TGTTCTGGGGTCTTCTTTCCCATTCGATCTAATTCTTCGGAATACAAGGTCATCACCTTTGGCAAATTCAACTTCGCTGGATTTATACCATGGGTCATTTGTCCGAGATGTAAATACACTCAATTATCAAATGAGATCGGGGAGTTAAAATAAGATTTTTCAAAATCATAAGCCACGTTTTTAACCCCCTCCTCTCTTTTTTTGAAAATCTGATATAAGAATAAATTACGTCTTATTTAAAAAAAAATAAGATATCTTATTTCCCCAATTCCTTAAGTCTCTCAATATTCATTCGTGCCTCATCAACCGCTTTTCTTTGTTTTTTTTCAAGCTGGGCGATTATATCCTTAAACCCGACCTTGAGCGAGTAAATCTTATACGGTCTCCCTTTGCCTGGCTTCTTTTCTTCCTGTTCGTTGATCCAGTCAAGTTCTTTTAATTGCTTCGTAGCAATGCTTACTTCTGGCTGGTGTAATGTTGTGGACCTTTCAAGTTCTATCGATGTGGCAGATTTCGTATTTTGCATATATGCAAGCATCATTGAAACATTCCTGCGCATTCCTAAAGAAATAAGTGCATCTGCGATCTCTTCTTCTTTGTCGTCAAACTGATTCATCTTGAGTGTTTTCATATATACTCCCATAATATAATAAATGCCGATATTATTTTTAATCTTTTGTTTTTTCTTTCGATCAACGAAGTTTTCTAAATGCTTTTATACAGGTTATCTGAGCTAAATGTATATATTTCATGATAAACAGTTTGGCTTAAATTGTGAACCTATGAAACTTACATGAATCATATGGCATAAGAATAAAAAATTATGTGGTTAATGGTCATGCAACCGCTCTAGGGCCAGACAAAATTGGGTCGAGATTTATTTCGCTTCTAAAAAAAAAGAAGCCAATAGCTTTTTACATCTATTAGCATTCCTCTCCTGTTCTGAAGGATCTATTTCTCTTCTTTCAGGTGCATTTCGCACTCTTTTAATTTACCTTCTGACTCTACTAATTTAGCTTCTGCTTCTTTTAATTTAGCTTGCGCTTCTTTTAATTTAGCTTCAGCTTGCATGCTCCCTGTTTCTTTGGGTTCCATATTTTTCACCCCCGTTTATAGTATATAACTAAGCAACTCCCACGCTTAATTAAAATCTAAATGGCTTATCTAATGTATAAATTTTTCGGTACCATGACCCACAGTTATTATTACATGGGACCGTCACTTTCTAATTATTAGACTCCATCGGGATTGAAATAAGTAATCATTTCAGACATTCTTTGATTTTACTTCGCCATTATGTAATTTTTTAGTATATTCGAAACACTGCTCCATAGATTCTCCCCGTACCTCAGAATGAATGGTTTTCACAGTCAATCCATCGGTTTCGGTTGTAATTAACTGCATATAATGGAGTTTCATTTTATCGTCTTCGCTTGACATTTGTTTCTCCTTTTACTTTTCTGTCTTCTTCATCTTTCAGGCATTCTTTGAGCTAATTCTTTTTTCAAAAGGCTAAAATCATCCGTAAAAAGTATTGAATATATATATATTTTCTGGTCGGTTTTCGGAGATGGTTTTGATAACCACCATAACATATAAATATCGCCTTCGCACTAATATTTATTGTGGAGCCGGGCTGATACATAAATGAGAAATATTCACTATGATGATCCCAAAAAATATATTTTTCACAAAAGGAGTAGGAGTACACAAAGACAGGCTTACTTCATTTGAGCTTGCATTGAGGGAAGCAGGTGTTGAGATATGTAACCTTGTTTCAGTATCAAGCATCCTGCCGCCAAATTGCACGATAATTCCAAAAGAGGAAGGATTAAAGCATTTAAACCCGGGCCAGATAACATTCTGTGTAATTGCAAGGAATGAAACAAATGAGCCTAATCGATTGATGGCCGCAGCGATTGGGGTTGCTATTCCGAAAGATACCAGTGTTTATGGATATCTATCCGAGCATCATTCATTTGGAGAAGTTGCAAAAAAGGCAGGGGAATATGCGGAAGACCTTGCAGCTACGATGCTTGCAACAACTTTGGGTATCGAATTTGACATAAACACAGCATGGGATGAAAGAAAGCAGATATACAAGGCAAGCGGCCATATATTCAAGACCTCTAATATATGCCAGTCAGCCGAAGGGAATAAAGATGGATTATGGGCTACCGTATTTGCTGCTGCAGTATTCATCGAATAAAAAATCGTATTTTTACATGAAAGATGTAAACAAGTATAATGTTGGTGAATGCAGGTTGGTAATGACTAAGTCTAGGCGACTCGAGGAAATGCGTAAAGCATTTGCAAAACGTGATGTATAGGCATTAGTTTTAGCGCATGCTCCAGAAAGTATCGCCCAGGCTGCCCGGGAGCAGCACGGTGGGGCGAGCGACCAGTATATTGGAAACATGGTCTATGGCGGGCTTGACGGCATCCTTACTACCTTTGCTGTAGTCAGCGGTGTGGCTGGTGCACAACTAGGCAGCAGTATCGTTCTTATCCTTGGCATGGCCAACCTGCTAGCTGACGGTTTTGCAATGGCCATAGGAGCGTACCTTTCTTCCAAGAGCGAAAAGGAGTATTACCAGCGGGAGTGGCAGCGAGAAGCCTGGGAGGTGTTGAACATTTCCCAGAAGGCGAACGAGCTGAACTCTACGAGGTTTATCGAAGCCACAGTTATTCGGAAGAGGATGCACGCCGCCTCGTTGATATCCAGGCCCGCGATCCGCAGAGGTGGGTTAAAGCGATGATGATCAACGAGCTTGGGATGTTGCAAGACGAACGCAAGCCGTTATTCAGCGCACTGGCTACGCTTGTGTCTTTCATCCTTGCTGGATTCATGCCGCTTATCGTCTACGTGCGGGGACTTTTTTACCCAATTTCTTCGACCGAAGCCTTCACAGTATCCGTTATATTATCGGCGTTGACAATCTTTGGCCTGGGAGTTGCGAAAGTAACTGTTACCAAATTAAACCCCTTAAGAAGCGGCCTCGAGATGCTATTGGTCGGTGGACTGGCAGCGAGCGTAGCCTACGTGGTTGGCGCGTTGTTGAGAAGCATTGTTGGCTAGGGAATAAATGATCTTAGTTACAAGATTCCATTAATTGAATTTTCAAGTATGCAATTAGAATCCACCCTTCAAATATTGATTCGAACTCCTGACCCTTCCATTTTTCTGCTATTTTCCTTCGAGACCCATACAAGGGACTCCTGGCAGGCATACCAGCCCCGCTGGGCAAGAGTGAAACCCAGCGGCATCATTTCGCAAAGAACCATGGAGCAACTTAGATATTCTATAGCCAAAGATATCACAAAAACATCTGAGTTGTTCTGTTTCGTTCTTATACTTCAAGTCACTACCCCCGAATAGAATTCGGGGGGCATCAACGGGAGGATGCTCGATGGTACCGCCTTCATATTGATTACTGGATTCCTTAAATCAAGGAAGCTGCGGGAAAAATCACCAAGAATACCGACCTGGAAATTGAAGGCAATGAAGAAAAGATAGAAGGAAAAGTTCAAGAAAAGGTTGGCCAGATCAAGAAGGTCTTTGGGAAACCCTCATGAGCCGATTAGCACAGGCACGCAAGAATGAAAAAGGGGTAGGTTGTATTCTCTTGTGGTATGGGTAATGAAAACCGAGAATACTTTGGGTCTTATAGAACCCGACTACGAAACTGGCTAACATCAACGCAGGCAAGAATGGGCTCAGACCACGTATAGGAAGTTGCCTTGCAAAAGATTGTATTTACCCATACCAGGAGAATAACATATGAATAGACGTTTGGAAAAAGCTTGTGGGGCAGACGTTCACAAGAGGTTTATTGAGGCAACTATCCTGACATCAGACGGAACCAATAAGCATAGACGTTTCAATACGGATATAGAAAGTCTAATTGAATTCAGGGAATGGCTGATAGATGATGATTGTCCAGTAATAGCGATAGAATCCACTGGCATCTACTGGATACCTATCCACACAGTTTTAGAGGGAATCATTGAGGTTCAGGTAGCAAACGCTTACAATATTAAGCATATACCAGGAAGGAAAACAGATATCAGGGATTCGGAATGGCTTGCAGAACTATGCATCAATGGCATGATAGAGCCTTCAAGAATCTTTCCAAAAGAAGACAGAGAACTCAGAGATTTGACGAGAGCCAGAGAAGCCCTTGTAAACAGTCGTACCAAGGTAAAGAACAGAATGCATGTAGTTCTGGATACAGCCAATATAAAATTATCAAGTGCTTTCACTGATATTTTCGGTAAATCTGGAATAGAGCTGGTAAACGGATTGATATCTGGAAAACCAATAGAGGCTATAATTGGTGACACTGATAACAACAGGATTAAGAAAAGATCAGAGGAAATAAAACAGGCAGTAAAAGGAACTCTAGGATCAACTCAGGCATTTGTAATTAAGGAATGCACTGAGATAATACAAACCATCGACAGTAGAATCAAAAATATTGATGCAGAGATAAGAAGCAGAATGAAGGCCAAGGAAGAGGATTTAAAAATTGCCAGGTCAGTACCTGGTATTGGGTTCGTAGCAGGATCAACTGTACTTGCAGAGATTGGAAATATCAAAGACTTCAAAACACCAGATAAGCTGGCTTCATGGACAGGGATAGTATCATCGGTCTATCAGTCTGCTGATAAGTTAAACACTGGAAAGATAACTAAGAGAGGTTCCAAGCATCTGCGATGGATTCTTGTGGAAATTGCGAAGGCATCAGTAAAGGTGAAAAGAAGAACCAAACTCAAAACTTTCTTTCAAAAAATTAAAACGAGACAGGGATTCAAGAAGGCAATTGTAGCATTGGCAAGAAAAATTCTCTGCATACTGCATCATCTTCTGATAAACAGAGAGCCTTATAAGGAAAATGATGAGACACCAATAAAGAGTCTAAAGTTACCAAAGGACAGAGTGCCGTACACAATGAGCCCTGATGAGATGATCAAAATACTCTCCGACGCAGGATATTTGGTCTCCAAACTTGTTATGGGGTAGTACACCTACCCCTTTTACATAGGAAGTATTCCTAAAAAAGAACGATTTGAACATGTAATTTTATGCGAGGGATGGGATTAGAATAACAAGTTCAATTCGCTCTTTTAGGAGGCAGTTCGCCTGCTATCACTTTTGCTCCAGAGGGCATAAATAGGTATTTCTGCGTAAAAAGAGATAAACTTTTCGCTATGCTCCTAAGCGAACATTATCTTGTTATCCCGCTCATACACGCCAAAATCGACTTTGATCTCTTCGATGAGGTCGTAGGCAAGTGACTCATTGAGCTTGCATCTATGAGTGAGACACTCCATCAGGTTTTGTCTATCGACAGGCCGGGATGAGAGCTTCTGATACAGAATCTCTTTGATTCTATCGAATTTGTCTCTCTTTGTCCATACGTTTTTAATTCCACAGTGGATTTCAGAACAATTTATCTTTACCCCGCTTGGGAATTCAAATGTTTTTCCTTTATATACGGCGCTGGTTTCTAGTAACAAGTCTGTACGGCAAGCAGGGCAAGTTGTACTTTCTATCATTTATTCAGCCTCCATCTTTGTTTCTGTTACTTTAACGCCACCAAGTTCGTACTCTATTGCCAAGCGGTGGACTGATACTTTCAGCAGATATGATACAGAGTCAAAATCCCCCGTATCCATCAAGATATTGATCTTTTTCCTAGTATAGTTATCTAGCCAGAGCTGTGCTCTGGTTCCTTTGACATATCTTTCCAGGTCTTCATTTTGTTCCAATTTATTCACCATCGCACAAAGTTTGTTACATAGCTTACTATGTAGAAAACCTATATAATCCTTTGGATACGTAGTTTGTAACATCGTACACAACAATAAAATAACGAGGTTAAACTCCATGCAGCAAATGAGCATCATAAAAAATCTAAATGCCAGATCTACATACATACACATCCCAAACTGGATTGACAATGAATTGGGACTTAAGAAGGGCGAAGATGTCTGGATAAAACTTGAAGGAAAGAGCATCATCATCCAGAGGGAAAAACCATCACCAAATTCAGAGAAGGGGAAGGGGTAACATGAAAGTGCCTAAACTCAAGCCCGGTACCATAGATCAGGTAAAAAGACTCTACACAAAGCACAGAGAGGTTATTGAGTACAATGCAGCGACAGGGAACAAACTGGACAAGGGGATTGCCTTAACAATTAAGCAGATCGCAGGAGAAGAGTTTATTAAATCTTGTACAGATATTGAATAATGGAAGCCGCACATAATACCGGAGAATAGACATGGGCTGGAGTAACTTTATAATAATTCCCTCTTTGAATATTGCAATAGAGGTCAGCAGGGATTTACATGATCTGGAAGATTATGAGGAAAAGGCGTTTGATTATCTCACTTCTGAAGAGTTTGATGAGGGAATGGATATTGAAAACAGGACAATCAGGGATTTAACGGTTCGCGATCTTGCATCCCTCTATACTACTTTTGACCACACCAATTCTCTCAAAGGCATGGATCTCGATAAATTGCTCTTGTTCTGGTTAAAGAACAGAGGCATAGATTACGAAATAAAATCTGAGTATGAGATTGAAAAGGAAAAGCTCAAAGAAGAAGGCTATACCATTTTATGGCGATAGTATTCACATGATCCAGTTATGAGCGCTGATCTTGCACCAGTTCCTTCAACAGATCGATCTTTGCCTGTGCCTCTTCAAACGTTTTTTTCTGCTGCTTTTCAAGCTGAGCTATTACATCATTAAACCCGATCTTGAGCGAATATATCTTATATGGTCTCCCCTTACCCTTCTTCTTTTCTTCCCGCTCGTTGATCCAGTTGTTATTCCTCAATATACTCATTGCAATGCTGACTTCTGGCTGAGGCAAGCCGGTCCCCGTTTCGAGTTCATTGGATGTTACTTCATTCCCATTGTTAAGATAAGCCAGAGTCCTTGCAACAGGTCTACTCATACCCAGAAGAATTAGAGCGTCTGCGATTTCATTTTCCTTTTCATCAAGCTGGTTAATTTCAATTTTCTTCATATCTACTCCCAGAAAATATTAAGCATATATATTTCGTGTTATTATATTAATTTTAGGGCAGCATACGCATTGGAGTATAGAGGAACGTTATTGACGCACCTGTTCAGAGTGTCAATTGCTATATCCAGTTCATGGAACTCGCTGTAGACCATCCCAAGATTGTACAGCACATTCGGGTCTTTGGGCGATCGGAACGCCAGATCTTCCAGGATGAATCTTGCATCTTCTAATTTGCCATCCGTAAGCAGGCGCATTGAGCTCTGATATTCAGCATCGAAACTTTCATCTTTTTCCAGGGGGCTCCGCTCGATCGTTATGATGTCATTCTGTATATGTACTATGATATTCTCCCTGGAAACCCCGTAATTTTTGAGGAGATGGTCGTACACAGCATCTTTGAATGCCCTGCTTTTTATGTCTCTTTTATCTTCTGGAAGAGAAGAGACGATGTCGCTTGCTTTTAGGATAAGAATGATTCTATTTTTGCTCATAGGGGTTAGATGTCAGTATGGTTTTTGGGGAATAAAAGGAGATAGGTGGTTGCGGTGTGGGATTGTGGTTGGAGTGTATGGATTCCTTGAATTACTGGATATTGAATGCAGGGATGAAGCCTGGGATATTATCGGATTTATCTTCATTTTTTCACTTCTTTTTTTCTTTTAGTATCCGAAAATGCTGTTGATCAGGGGCTATGTTTCTTGATTTCTTCGTTAATTCATCTTTCTTTGTTCGTGATTTGCCTTGACGCTCAGTTTGAGTTTTGTTGGGCTTCCGTTGAAGCATGCAATGAACGTATAATCTAAAAATATCTTTGCAGAGGGATATAATGTTGAGAAAATTTCAACACTGAAACTTTCATATGCGAACACTTGGAACAATTATTATGGTAATAAGAATAATATGATAAAGAGTTAAATAGAATAAAATAAATACTGTAAAATAGAATCAAACATTGAATTAATTAAGGTGGCATGGCAAAAACAAACAATCTTAATTTACCTCATGAGGAGCTCCCAAGGGAAAGAGCTATAAAAGTGGGATTTCAGAACTTATCTAATATAGAACTTCTGGCGATTATGCTTGGCACGGGAACTCATGCCATGAATGTGTTAGATACCTCGAAGGTTATTTTGAATGCTTATAATGGCAAATTAGATCAACTATTAAATGCTGATGTGGATGACTTACAAAAACAAAATGGGATAGGAAAAGCAAAAGCATTACAGTTAAAAGCATGTTTTGAATTATCAAAAAGGATTCATATATCGCAACTATCAAAAAAAGAGGATTATTATTTCAAAACAGCCAGCACTATTGCAGATTATTTCATGCCATTACTCAGATTCCAGAGACAGGAGTATCTAATGTGCGCATATCTTAATGCTAGAGGAAAAGTATTGAAAACCGAGACAATCTCAATCGGCAATATCGAAGGATCTTTTTTCTATCCAAGGGAAGTCTTCCGAGGAGCTATATCATCCAGTGCATCATCATTGGTACTTGTTCATAATCATCCGTCCGGTGATTCTACTCCAAGCAATAAAGATATCGACATTTCAAAAAGATTAAAGGATGTAGGCGACATACTTGGTATATCAATTATGGATCATGTTATTATTGGAGACGGTACATTTGCAAGTTTAAAGGAAATGAAAATATTATGAGGGTATATGACAAAAATATCAGATATAGTTGAAGTTAGCGATGAGGTTAAAAATCGTCATGTAAAGGGCACAATCGAATTATACAAACTTAAAAGTGAAGAGAGCGATTTTGAAAAAGATAGCGAGACAATATTTAATTGCACGTACCCAACCAAAGCTATAAAAAAGATCGTGGATTTTATAAATAGGAAGATAGATCCAAAAAAAGAATCTGATACTAGAAGTTCCTTTGCAGTAACCGGTACATATGGCACTGGCAAGTCGCATATTCTAACAACGGTATATCATATTCTTAATGATCCTACTAAGTCAAAAGAATGGCTTAGAAAAAATAATATGGAATTTGAGTTAATTCCAGCTTTCCCAAAAACGGCTATCCTGCCAATGTTAAACTTGGAAAAAAAATACCAATTTCTTTGGGAGCCAATCTATGAACAATTAGAGAAACAAGAATTAATGAAAAATATTGGTGACTTTCCGACAGTCTCGGATATAAAAAAATTAGTTGGTGATGGGACTGTAGCGATATTTATTGATGAAATCGAGAAATGGTATGGTTCTATTTCTGAAGAACAAGAGTCCAGGAAGACAGCAAATTTGGCATTTCTTCAAAATTTAATGGATGTTGCAAACGAGAAAAAGGTTAAACTTTTTGTATTTGTTTCACTTCTTCTTGAAAATAACGATGTAATGGGGATTATTCAAAGAACTAATCCAATAAAATTTGATTTAACATCAAATGATGAGGATAAGATAAAAATCATTCGATATCGACTTATCAGTAATATTAAGGATAAAGATGCCATTGATACGATAGCCAAACAGTATGTCGGGCTGTACAAACGTTCTGAGCATCTTAATCTTCCAAAGTACAAAGAACTGGAGGAAATGCTTATTGAGCAGTATCCCTTCCATCCTGAGGTTTTGAAAGTATTGCTTGAACGATTCCATGCCGGCAAGGATTATCAGAATACAAGGGGTTTACTTTACCTTTTAGCTGAAATCCTTTATGCAAAAATGAATCTCGTCGATTTGATTTTAATGTCTGATATCGATGTTGAATTAACAATTGATGGTGAGGATATAATCCAACGTGAATTGGTCTGGATTGATGATAAAATAGTGGAGAATTGCATAGAGGATATTAAAAGACTTAAAGAACAAAAATTTGCAAAGGAAGCTCTAAACACGATTCTTATTTACTCTCTAACCAAGAAAGGTCGGTCAGGAGCTAATAAGACAAATCTTCTTTTAGGTATTCTTAGACAAGGAATTAATAGTAATGAAGTAATGATGATTTTTACTGGAAACGTTTTTAGGAAAGCATGGTATTTGCATAAATTAAATGGGGAGTATGCGATTGAGGAAGAACCCAACCCATATGCGGTACTTGAAGCTGGTGCAGAGGATATTTCTAAAGACGATGCAATTGCGCGAATTGAGAGAATGCTATTAGAGGATGTTTTCACCGGATCGGAAGTATATATTTTAGACCCAATAAGCAATGGATCAACGATACCAGATTCGAAGTTATTTAAAATTGCTGTTTCTCTGGATGGAAATGATATATCTTATGAGCGATTTAAGCCATTTTTTGAAGGGAAGACTTATCAAAATACCCTTGTTATTGTTGTGCCTAAAAAGGGAACTACACTTAAAAGTACAGGGCTAATCGAGATGGCTCGACGACTATGCGCTGGAGAAAAGATTGCCGGGGAAGATAAGGAATTGCCAGAAGGGTTCAATGAAATTGTTGCAGATGAAAAGAAAAGCCTAAAAGAGCGAATTGTTGAGAAATATGGGCGTGTGCTAAAGATTGTTGGAGATAATACCATACCCAAAAATATTTCCAGTGCAACAAAAGAAGCTGTTATAAATACTGTAAAACCGGATATTGATAATGTCAAATCCACTGTGATGGATATTGCTCAAAAATCAGGAGATGGAGGAATAAGAGTAGATTTCTTAAGAGATGATTTGTACATTAAACGTGAATATCCGACAATTACGGAGGATGGTTTGATTACTACCGCTCTTAAAGAACTGACAAAGGATAAAGAAATTAAATTGACAAGCCAGAGTGGTGTGGATTATTTTGGTGATAAGAGCGTGACAATCGTTGATTCGATGTATGTTTTTCATAAAGACTTTGTGAGCATTACACCACCACATGAGCCAGGATTATGGCCACCACATCCTCCTGGAGAGGAAGTTGGAGAGCCAGAAGAAGACGAAGAAACCCCCTCTTCAGAACCAGTCCGGCGACCAACTGTAACAGTTCCTCCAATGGCTCCTATTTCGGCAACAACCAAACCAGAATTAGTAGATAAACTTGACAGACTTATTAATAGCGGTGAATCGATCGAAGAAATTGACCTTCGAATTTCTGGAGGATTAGAATCAGATGATATTGATGTGCTCGGATTGCCTAAAGTTGCGGTTATTGAAGCCGGTTCATCTCATGCTATAGCGATAATCCTCAAGACCCATATGTCAAAAAATGATCTTGTTAAGTTTCTGCGTACTTTAAAAGCTCCAAAAAGAGCAACCTTCGAACTCCAAATGGAGGTAACTAAAGAGTGACAGTCTATACCCCTGATGACCTTGATTTATTATTTGAAGGTAAACCCTTTGATTCAATATTCCAGATTTTTAGAAGAATTTGGGATCCTGAAAATAAAAATCTCCACAAATATTATAGAGATGGAGAGATAGAATCCAACAAATTTGAAGAAACTTTTTATAAGTTATATCCTAAACTTTATGATGAACTACTGGAACATTGCCAAAAAGAAAATACTGTGGAAATTACCCGAAAAAGAGACAGATATTGCCTTGTTATTATGGACTCACTCAGCCTCAGAGAAGCTATCCTTCTGGAGCGGGATTTAAAAGATAATTTTGATACTCAATTGAGCTATTCATTCTCAACACTTCCTTCAGAAACTGACCCTTTTAAGGAGAGGGTTTTTAACCGGATTAATATTGCTCAATGGGAGAATCCAGATTTCAAATATATCCATGACCTTGAAAATATGACTGTTCTTCCTGAATCCAACAACCTGACTGTATGGACGCAGGTTCCGGATAATAAGCTTCATGGCTCAAGGTCAGGTCATTCCGAGCCTTGGACGATAGAAGAAATTTATGCAGACACCAGGCAGCTTTTAGGGGAGATTCTTGCCACTTGCAGACATAATGAAGTTATTGTAACGAGCGATCATGGATATGTTGACCTGACGGCGGGATGCACTTTTGCTATTTCTGACAAGATGCGCGACCTTTTTAGAAATCAGTTCAAAGAAAGATATCGTGAGAAAGAGAATAACTTTGAACTTGACAAGTTGCATGAAGAAAAAGTGATTCGCTATGTTGGGAACTATTATGTTGTGCAAGGTAGATATTCATGGTTTACAGGGCGTGGACATGTAAACACAAGAAAACACGGTGGTTTATCACTTCTTGAATGCATGGTACCGGTTTTACGAATTAATAAGAGAAGCAAGAGTATTAAAAATCCAAAGAATGAAGTAACTAAGGAGAATTAATAATGGCAATTGAAGAGAATTTCCCTCTGGAGCAACTGACACCAATAGCAAAAGCTGAGGCAAGTTCAAGACAGAATTATAGGCCGATTTATTCGCTTCATAAATGGTGGGCGCAGAGGTTAGGTTCGGTGTTTAGAACAATCGGATTATCAACTTTTATGGAAACCAATGACCCAAAAGAAGTTTGGGAGCATTATTTTCAAAAAAACAACTTTAGTGGCAAAATTGTTCTTGATCCTTTCATGGGTGGTGGGACGACTATAGTTGAGCTAAATAGATTGGGCGCTAAAACAATCGGCATAGATATTAATCCTGTATCTTGGTGGACTGTTAGGGAGGAAATGCAAGATATAGATATTAATGAATTAAAAAGAGTCTTCACTCAATTAGAAAAGACAGTAGCTGAAGATATTAAAAAATATTATAAAACAACCTGCCCGTACTGTAATAAGAAGGCAGATGTAATGTACTTTTTTTGGGTACGAAAAGTAAATTGTATAACATGCAATGAAGAAGTAAGATTATTCAAATATCATATTATAGCAAAAGAAAACAAAACTCATGATGCTGTTATTGTTTGCCCTAATTGTTTAAATATTTTTGAAACAGCATCATCTGAGCAAGAATGTACTTGCCCGGAATGTAAAGTCAAATTTGACCCAGAAAGCGGACCTTTTTCTGGGGGTTCATATACTTGCTCAAATGGTCATAAGTATAAAGTAGTTAAAACTGTTCAAAGAGAGAAATCAGCACCAAAATACGATCTATATGCGATAGAATATTATTGCTCTGTTTGCAGAGAAAGAGGCTACAAACCTGTTCAAAAAGAAGATCTGCAATTGTATTCTGAAGCAAAAAAAGAACTTGAAAGCAATAAAAATTATTTATTACCAACTCAAAAAATACAACCTGGCGAAAAGACTAACGAGATCATTAATTATAACTATAATTATTTCTATCAACTGTTTAACGAAAGACAACTTCTTTCGATATCCAAGTTGATAAAAGCTATATTAAATATAGAAAATAAAGAAATAAAATATCTTTTATTAACTGCACTTTCGAGCAGCCTGGAATATCAAACTATACTTTGCCAATATAATTACACAAAAAGGCATATTGTTAATTTATTTAATCATCATGCGTACGCTGTTACAATGATGCCTGTTGAAAATAATGTGTGGGGGTCAAAAATTGGGGCGGGAACATACAAGTCTTACTTCACACGTCTTTATGAAGCTAAAGATTTTTGTTTGAACCCATTTGAGAAATACAGATCACAAAATGGTGTCATTAAAAAACAGGTAAATGGCGAGAAAATTAGTGGAAAAATCATCAAAGAATTTAGTGCGTTGAATAATAATGGTGCAAAAAGTTCGATGTTGTTATGTAAAACATCAGAAAATTTGAGCGAGATACCAAACAGTTCTATTGATGCTATTATTACAGATCCACCGTATTTTAATAATGTCCAATATTCAGAATTAGCGGACTTTTTTTATGTGTGGTTAAGGATCGGATTAAAAGAGGATTTTGAGGAGTTCAAGGGAGAATATTCCCCTAAACTGAATGAGATAGTTAAGAATTCTGTCCAAGGCAAAGATGATGATTTCTTTATCGAAGGATTAACTAATGTATTTAGAGAATGCCATAGAGTTTTAAAAGACTCCAGCATTATGGTCTTTACATATCATCATAAACAATCACAGGCATGGGCTGCTGTATTAGAAGCTATTTTAAAATCGGGATTTTATGTTTCTGGTATCTATCCAGTTACAAGTGATCCGTCATTTAATCCTCATATTAAAAATAAAGATTCCATCGAATACGATGCAATAATAATTTGCAGGAAAAGAACCGAAAATAGAAAAACTACTTTTGAAAAGTACGAGGAAGAACTCTACTTAAAAGCCCAACAAATTATCAATAATGAAAAAATGAAACGACCGAGTATTTCAAAAGGAGATATTTCGGTTATAGTATTCGGAAAATGTTTAGAAATATATTCAAAATATTATCCTAATATAACAAAAGATGGTAAACAAATTTCTGTTGAAGAAGCCACTGATAAGGTATGGGAGATTATTGACCAACTTTCAGAAACAGATTATCTCCCCCCGGAATTAGACCCAATTAGCCGAGCGTTTGTTTTGAATTTATATGAATCTGGTGGTATTAGTTACGATGAATTAAATAAGAGGCTGAGACAAAAAGGGGTAGATGTATCAGAACTTGAAGCAGAATCCCTAATAATAGGCTCAAAGAAAATGAAAAAACCAGCAGAGCCTGCAACTAGAAAATCGTTTATTGAAAAAAAAATCGAGAACGGGGATGAACTACTTGATATTGATAAAGCCCAGTATCTCTATATTCTTTATACCACTGATAAAAATACGGTCGAATGGCTCCGTCAGTGGAAAACTCCAGAACTTGAACAACTCTGCGCTATCTTAGCAGAAAAAACAGGCGATAAGAGATATTCGGAACTTATGAAAATGACTCTTGACATGTTCTAGGACTTGATATTTTGAAACTTAAGCATGGCTTCAACATAGTAGAAAAAGAATATGAACCTTTTGAGAATTCGAGTACAATATTGGAATTCTTGGGAAAAATAAGAAGAAAAGAGCAGCTTCCGAGCAGGATAACGGTAATTGGACTGGAGATCTTACTTTCTAATTCGGCGAATAACAACGAAATGGTTGAATATATAAGGAATATACTTCGGAACGGGCAGAGCAACGGCTTAATCAAACCGAATGCTGTTATCCAGTTTAAAATTGATGGTAAAATCTCAAAAGATACAAGTACAAAGATAAAAGTCAAAAATGATTACATAGACATTGAGAGTCTTTTCTCTTCTCAGATAATACGGATGGCGCCTGACTGGATTTACGCAGTTAGATGAGTGATGTATGGAGAACAATTTTTTTTGTCCTCAATGCAAAGGGTTGCTGAAGCACACTAACTATGGACTTATTTGTGGAAATAAAGATTGTCCCTCCAATAAATTTCAGAAAGACAGTTTTGTAAAAGATCGGAAAAATCCTCAGTACGGCATTGGGAGAATTCTCGAGGCATTGGACAATGACATTTACCTTGTGAATTTTAAGTCTGAAAAATATAAAGTCTATACTGAAGATTTAGAAAAATTTATTCTACCCAAAGGAACAATGGTAAAAACAAAAATGGGGCAGGGTATCATCTCAGAATATACTTCTCCAGCCGGGCAGTCTTTTTATAGGATACTTTTTCCATCCGGTCTAAAAACTGTTAAAGAAGAGATGATAGACGAAATACTGCCGACAAGTCCTATCGAAAAGATGAAAAATGGCGAGTTAGACTTACCCCAAAATTTTGCTCTTAAGATTATGGCAAAATATTTCCAGATAGCTCAATACTCCGAAGATCTCGTTTGCATATGGAACTCAAGAGTAGATTTACTTCCCCATCAGGTAGGGGTAACACATAGAGTAGTTCAGGACTACAGCCCACGTTTCATTCTTGCTGATGAAGTTGGACTCGGCAAGACTATGGAAGCGGGGTTGGTCATGAAGGAGCTAAAGTCAAGAGGACTTGTCAATAGGACTCTAATTGTTACACCTGCCAGCCTTGTTACACAATGGCATCAGGAATTGAAATCAAAATTTAACGAAAGATTTGAAGTATTCGATAGCCGGTCAGAGGCTGTTTATAGATCCAGCAATCCTGATAGGGACGTATTTTCCTTATATGATAATGTCCTGTGTTCTATTCATTACGCGAAGAACAGAATTGAAGAGTTTAGTAATCAATTTTGGGATTTGATAATTTTTGATGAAGCGCACCATTTAAGGAGACAACTCTCTGGGAATGATGTTAAATATACAAAAAATTACCGTTTTGCAGAAGCCATGAGAGATAGATGTGGCGCTATGTTGCTGCTGACAGCAACCCCAATGCAACTTGACCCTTTTGAATTCTACTCCCTAATAGAACTCATCGATCCTTCACTATTTAAATATTATGAATTGTTTGAATGGTACAATGATGTTTATGCGCCTGCCATTAAAAGAGCTTTAGCAGAATTAAAAAATATAGATTGGGCAGAATTAGAAAAAACAGATAATAAAGAAAATGATAACTTGAATCTTAAAATCAGGATTTTAGACCTTCTGAAAAATGGTATGAATTACTTTCCCCAAGAAATTATCAGTAAAGAGACTGATAATTTTATAGAGAAAAAATATACAGAAAAACAACTGGAAAATTTCTTAGTAATTCCAAAAATAATGATTAGAAATAGAAAGCGTGAGGTCTTCAAGCATCTTCCAAAAAGAGTGGTAAAAACTATTGGTGTCGATTATACAGAAGAAGAGGTTCTACTCTACGAAGAAATTAGTGAATTTGTGAGAGATGAATATAATAAAGCTCTTCGGGATAACCAGAATGCAATTGGTTTTGTCATGGTGATTTTCCAAAAGATGCTTACAAGCAGTAAATACACCATTTTAAAATCATTCAGAAAACGACTTGCAATTCTTAATAGCCAGATTAGAGCCGAGTTCGATTTTAACGAGTCGGAGTTTGAAGAAATGGATGAAACTGAACAGCAGATACAATTAGATAATTTGCTCACATCTTTTCCTCAGTATGAAGAGGTATCTAAACTAAAATCGTTATGTGAAAAAATCGAGAATTTTAGTTATGATTCAAAAATAGATGCTGTAATTAATGCGGTCGATGCTATTCTTGAAAACGATTTAAAAGAAAAGATATTACTTTTCACTCAATTTATAGCTACACAAGAACTTCTCAAGGAGCGCCTCTCCAAGAAATATGAGGTTGTAATATTCAACGGTCAGATGTCTAAAGAAGAAAAGGATGAAAACTCTGATAAATTCAAGAACTCTGCGCAGATAATGATTTCAACAGAAGCTGGCGGTGAAGGCAGAAACTTTCAATTCTGCCATATAATTTTCAACTTCGACCTTCCATGGAATCCTATGAAGCTGGAACAAAGAATTGGTAGAATTGACAGAATAGGTCAAAAAAGAAATGTGATGATATACAATTTTTCAACAATAGACACTGTTGAACAGCGAGTTTTAGATGTTTTATATGAACGAGTTGAAAAATTTCGTGAGATTATCGGCGAGATAGAACCTATATTGGGTGATTTAGAAAAAGATGTCAGGAAATTGATAATGTCTCAATATGATGATCTTGAAGAAGAATTTGATAAATTAGAAAAATCAATAGATGAAAAACTGGAAGAAGCAAGATATATCCAAACAAAAATTGAAGATTTCTTAATGGAGACAAGACAATTCAATTATGAAACTGTTGACCAAATATTAGGAAAAAAGCCAGTTATATCTCCTGACAACCTCAAAGAATTCATAAAAATGGCTGTGGTTAATTTAGGTGATAATTCAAAATTTGAAGAGAAAAAAGGAAGTTATTTTATCAGTTTACCTTTAAGTTTCAAAAGGATCAAATGCAATCAAACGGAATATTTAGGAACTTTCGACCAAACTATCGCCAGAGAAAATGATAAACTCGATTTTTTTGCATTTGGACATGAGTTAGTTTCGGATATACTCTGGCATTACACAAATCCGTTTGAACCGACTTGTACAGTATTGAAAGGAGATGGAGATCAAAAAGGATATTTATCGCTATATTCAATAGAGATGGACTCGTTTTCAAGCAAGGAAATTTTTTTACCGGTTTTTATTAATACAAATAGAAAGTATGACCCAGCGCACTCCACAAAATATTTAGAACTAATAAAAAATTATCCAGATGCACAATCAAGTTTAACTAATATAGATTTTGATGATATCGACATTTTAAATGAAATTGCTGAGTCTGTTGTTGCAGATTTTATTTATAAAGAAACAAGTGAAGCGCAAAAAAGACATGAAGATTTATTCAATAAAGAACATAAACGCATTGAGAGGTTATTTCAATTTAGAAGATCAAAATTAGATGATGAATTAAAAAAAGAAAAAGAATTGTTTCAAAGAATAAAGAAATCAAAAGATTCGAAGCAGAAAAAGATATTGCCAGCTATTGAAGGAAGAATAAGGGCTATTACTGAACGGATAAATAACCTTGAAAATGAAAAAAAAGAACGACTTGAGAAACTTAAAAATAAAACAGAGATAAAAACGAGCTATTCATTATTGGGGGTTGTAAAAATATTATAAATGAGTTATTGAAGGTGGTATATATTCCCTTAAACTCCCTCCTCTCATCCCTGAAACCCCGCCAGCTCTCAGCCATCCAGCACACCCAGTCCCCCCAACTGATCCTCGCAGGCGCAGGCACAGGCAAGACGACTACCATAACAGCTAAAATCGCATACATGGTCGAAAAGGAAAACATCGACCCCTCTCAAATCCTCGCGCTCACTTTCTCAAAAGAAGCAGCAAGGCACATGCGCGAGAAAGTCGAGAAACTCCTTCAGGGAAAGGAAGTGATCGTTAAGACTTTTCATTCATTCTGCGCCGAGCTTATCAAGGATCATGCTGATAGATGCAAAGTTCCCGGTGACTTCAAGATATTCGAGGAGATGGATTCAGCTATCTTCATTTTCAGGGAACTCAAGACGGATGCATATACAGCCAACCTGTACGCAAACACGATTGGAAAAGCCAAAGACCTGAATATATCGATAGATAAATTCAAAGCATATCTGGAAACTCTTAAAAAACAAGTTCAGGACATCGAAAAAGATGAGAGCACATGGAAGGAACTGTATCGCGAATCCAAATTCAAGCTCAATACCTTCCATCTTCAGGAATTCAAAGACAAAGAAGATAAAAAGGCAAAACAGGCAGATAAAAAAAGATACTCCGAATTCATAGACCTTTATGAAGAATACCTGAAATATTCAAACTTCATATCAGCCTGGGAGAAATACGAAGAAAAGAAATCAGCTATAGGCGCGCTGGATTATGGCGACCTCAATAAGATTGCCCTCTGGTATCTCGATGTTTATGGTACACAGGAATTGAACGACACATTCCGCTACATCATCATTGACGAATTCCAGGATACCAATTATGTCCAGTTCGAGCTTATAAAAAAACTCACAGCAGCGAATAAGAACATAACAGTGGTGGCGGATCCGAACCAGACCATATATGCATTCCGCGGAGCGTACACCAATAATATCGAGGAGTTCAAGGAGCAATTCAATCCTGCGATAGTGTCACTGGATGTGAGTTTCAGGTCAACCAACAAGATACTCAGAGTGGCTCATACTCTTATCGAAAAGAACTATGGAGATGATAAAAAGAAGGAATGCCTGCTCATCAAGAATCACAAAGATTTTGAAGGGGAGAATGTCAGTAACATTGAAACAGAAGACGATAACGAAGAGGCATGAGCCATAGTC
>JAUSDC010000137.1 GCA_030650845.1 Candidatus Methanoperedens sp. | reverse complement strand
GCTGCGCTATCTCCATTATTTTCTAACATCATTTCACCTTCTAGCTTATTATTAAAAAAACGGATGGGTTTATCCACCCATCATTGGTTGCACGGTTACCATCTGACCTGAGTAATCCGTGAGGAAGCAGGAGTTTGCGCTTACAAGATCCTCGGCATGAACTGCAACCGGTTCGCCATTATCCATAACGATCGGCAACCCTATTTGCGGGAAGTCCATGCCAAGTTGCGAAGCGAGCATCACTGCGGACAGCCTCTCCTGCTTTATCTCATCCTTAACTGTTATCAAGGTCAGTGTCTTTACTACTCCCTTCAGGGGAGCATTGGAAACTAATTGTTGCATATCTTTCAGATCCCTCCAATTGGTCTACTTGAAAAAGTGTTTCCGTTGTGAGATTAGTCTTGGAATTAATTCAGTATCCATTTATTTAGATGATTGAATGAACGACCAGGTCTCATAACGCAAACACTGAATTTTTTATTGAGGCGCGGATAATGGCTTCGCACACTTTCTGGACATTGTGTGCGAATCTGATCTTTGGTGGGATTGCCTTTATCCAGCGCATGCGGGGGTTTTTATGAAAAGACTTTTTATACAATGGCAAAGGATTTCTGTTCAAGTTTTCAATGGGTAGATAAAATGAACAAAATAGCCAAAAAGGATACAAAATTGACTGCCCCAAGCAAAGAAGAAAAAGAGAAGATCCTGAATGATATCAGTTTCAAGTATGCATATGAAATTCTGAAAAGACTTGCCGATGATGATATAAATATATCTAAAAAGATACAAAAAATTGCACTTGAATACCTGGTAGAAGTGGATCCGGATGATATCGCAGAAAGCGTCTTTTGTGATCTGGAGAGTCTTGCGGTTGAAGATGTATGGGATAATTCAGGGGGTACACGGCATGGCTATGTTGATCCAAATGAACTGGCATCTGAGATGTTCGAAGAAGCGATTGAGCCACATGTTGAAGAAATGAGGAAATGCCAGAAGCTTTTGCGGTATGAGGAGGCAAAACTTCACTGCCAGGGGATATTGAAAGGGTTATATAGGTTTGAAAAAGAAGGCTCCACAGAGTTCAAGGATTGGGCGACGGATGATCCAAATACCTATTTCATACAAGTTTTTGATGAGTGGAAAGAAGGAAATAAGAATCCAGAACATTTAGAGGAAATGCAGATTTACGTGAAGAAGAATTTTCATGAATGGTATACAGATATTATGAAAAAATAAACGCATTCAAGGAGTAAATCATGTCAGCGCGTAGAATGTGGGTTTTCAGCCCGAATTCAGGGGGAAAGAAAATTCCAGATCTGGTTAGAATTGATGTTGAAAAGCGAATCAATGACGTTGCAGAGCAGCAATTAAAAGGGAAATTTATCCGGTTGGATCTCAGTTTTAAGGGTCAATTTTGTTACATTGATGCTTTTACTGAACCTGCAGTTGATGAAAACTGGAATGAAGAACTCTTGCAGGAAACAAGGGAAGAGCATATTGAACGATTGCGAAACTCTCCATTGCATTTGTGCAGGCTTCGATATTTTGATAAGGATAAATGGGGCTTTGCATTCTATAACTACAGCAATGAAAAGTATGAACTGGCTACTTATCCTGATGGCGAGTTCTTCGGAAAACCTGAAGATGCATTTCTGGCTTCTGCTGTGTTTTATTGATAGTAAACAATTAAGGGTTATGAAAATCACATGACTGCAAAAAATAAAAATAAGTTGAATAAAGACTTTTCCCATGTAGAGACCGAAAAACTCAGTTAAGGAAGAATTAAAATAGCTTTAAAGTTATTATCATAATTACACTATAAATTAAAATATTAAGAGGAGGTGAAGATACTGATAAAAAATAGAAAAGAATTGTCTGAGTACCTTGAATCAAAAATGTTGAGCTCACAGGAGCAACTTGAGGAAGAAGGAGAATTGGAATATAAACAATTCCTTTTAAAGACCTATCTGATAGAATCAAGTGTCAGCGACCTGAATAGCATTGCAGCGCCTGAAGGTTTCAATATTCACATCCAGCAAACACAGGATAGGACACTGCAAATTCTCAATGTGCAGAAAGATTCAGCAAAGGCAACTTTCTATTTAGACACAGTGAACCCTCGTTTCTGGTTGATCCACACGGTTGACAGTTCTTCATTCACAACTCCTTTCATACAAAAATATGTATCTTCAGTTATGAATGGTCTGGATCATCCATGGCTGCCAACCCAGTTCATGATAGGATTGAGTCAGAAAGATGAATTTAGAGGATTCACTTTAAAATATGATGAAGAATTTGTAAAAGAGGGAAAAGAAAAAGCAATAGAGAATTTGTCAATGAGATTATGGGGCAAAGCTGCGCCGCATGTACTCAGAACGCTTAAAAAAGATCATGAACTGAAGAACTCGATCGCAATATCAGGAGTGGGCATAAAGCATTCCATAGATGGGGATTATGCAATTGACGACATAGCTTCATGGGGCAGGTTTACGGCTAAAGGGACATCAATAGATGGGCATTATTTCATAATTCAAGATATACAAAAACGATATTCTGAAAAGATAGAACTCATAGAAAAGTCATGGCTAGATTATTCGTCTGATGCAATTGGTTTTAAATTCCGAGGTGAGCCGTTAACCATAGTTTTCGATAAAAATATCGAAGATCTTCCTGCATTCTTAGACGAGCTCCTTGCATCACGAAAGCCTTTCCGTCTCTGGGGTGTACATAAATTTATAAATAAGGATTTTGCCAAAATAGTCGGGATCGATCTGCACACCGGTCATAAAATAAACCTTGAAATTACGAAAGAATGGGTGAGGATTTACCTCCCCAAAGGTTCATGCGGGAACACTGCAATGAGACTCCTCACGAACATCCAGCACCATTACGATTCAGAAGCAGTACTTGAAAGCGGAGAATATGGAAGGATTATCTGAACATACTGTTCTCGTAAATGGGATGATCGGGTTATGTACAAAAACCCGGGGATGGCCTTCCACTTTAAAAGATTTGGGATACAAAGTAGAATATCTAGAACCGACTTTTCTCAATTCAGAGGGGAAGAAAGTAAACCCAGATATTTTATTCACTTCAAATAAACTCATCCATGCATTGATCACTGAATGCAAAGGTGGAGTTTCCATTGAAAATGAACAGCTTGAGAAATATTCAAAAATAAACGTTGAGAATGTACGGAACTGGGTTAGCGTCTATGATGCATCAAAATTATCTCTTGACCTGTGCCTTGCATCTTATGAAGAATTAAGCGAGAAAATTCTTGAAAATATCGATTCACAATACAATTTTCCGATTCTTGTTTTTTCATTGAGTAATTTTATTTCCAAGATAAATAAATTCTCAAATTCCAAACTTGATCAAGCATTTTCAACACCTATAGAAATAAGTTATCCGCCAACAGAATTCTATCCTTTTGATGATGAAGACGATGTATCCTTGATTGCTCTTTATATTTTACGCGAACTGGCATTTTTGGCTTTAAATAATCTCCATAATGAATCAGTCGAGTTTGAACCGGATGAAATGCTTGACAGAATACATCCAATGTGGGCAAATATTCACGAAACAAAGAAGAAAAAGCTCAGAAGTAAAACTAAAGAAATACTCGATGAATATAAAAAAGAGCAACTTAGCGAACATCTTGCTAAAGTAAAAGGCAAAAATACATGGCAAATAACAAAGTCAATGAAGGCTTTCGGGGATAAGTGCAATAAGATAATTAAAGAGTTGACCGAACAAAAGAAGATTTCAACTTATGAAGAATGATTTCTTGAGTTTATCAATAGCTTTCTGCTAACATTTCAACCCGGATCAATCAGTCTCCTTACAGCATCCCTGAAATCCAGCCCTTCAAGCTTCATCACAAGCTGTATCACATTCCCCGATCGGCTGCATCCGAAGCAGTGCCAAAGTCCTCTTTCATGGTCAATAGAAAGGCTCGGTACTGCGTCATTATGAAAAGGACACACAACCAGCTTTTTCTTACCCAGAATCTTGGATATGGGATATGATCTTGCTCTTTGAATTTGCTCCTGTGTTACAAAGCCTCTGGTATTTTGGCTCTTTCGTATTATTAGCTTTGATTTCGTTTCTTCAGCTTCTTCTTTTCTTTCTATGACAAG
>JAUSDC010000133.1 GCA_030650845.1 Candidatus Methanoperedens sp. | reverse complement strand
AAAAGGGGAGCAATAAAACGATCAAAATAACCAGTATCGTGAGAATAATTGAAATGGATTGATTGGAGATTCTCTTTCTAACTCTCGTGTAGAGCGGATAGAACATGTAGGTTATGAGAACGCTGCTCAAAAATATGGTTATTACCGGCTCAATAATTTTGAAAAATAAGAACAGGGCGAGAAAGAAAATGACAAAAGGCACTATTTTTTCATATTGATTATTCAAAATACTTTCTTCTTCAGACCCCATTTCTTCTTCAATCTCCATTTTCTTTTCCATATCCTGGTGCCTCAATAGTCAAATGGGATCTAAGACTGTAGAAAGCCTTTGATTATTATCTATTTTCGCTCCAGCATATCTCCTATGTATGTGCCTATTATGAATAGTACTGCAAGGATTATAACTTCAACAAATACTAATACTCCAGCTACAGTGCCAAGCAGCAGGATCCATCTGCCTCCAATTAATCCCAATACAACCAAAATAGCACCCAGGATCATTCCAATTACCACTCCTTTTTTCAATATTGCGGAGCGGTCTTCCTTGCCTGGTTTCATGTAGCCATAAAAAAATCCGATTATAAGTATCAATATTTCCAGTGTAATTGCCATAATATCCTCCTGATTTATTTCTTAAATAAGAGCGCCCCGGTCAGTATTCCAAGTAAACCTATCAGTACGTAACCCAGACCTCGCATAGAAAACATCGAATCAATGGCGGATGAAATTCCCCAGAGGGTCAGGAAAAACCCGGCGCCAGCGATCGAGATCGCAACACAGGTAATAAATAATTTTTTCCTGAATTTCTCGACACCTTCTTCTATGGAATCGCCAATTCCACTATGATCCAGCGTTTCACTTAAGCCCTGGAATATCGACTTTGAAAAGCCACTAAGAAAATCTATTATAATTTGCCTCACTAGTTTTTTCCCCTCCCCATCACGTAACCCACGATCACTCCGCCAACGAATGCTCCTGCCACATAAGCAAGTGGGTTTTCATTTATCTTACCTTCAGCAAATTCTTTTTTCGCCCCAATTGTTTCCCCAATTGTTTTTGAAAGTTCATCGATTTTGTTATCGATTTTGACAGTCAGATCATTTAGTGTTTGTTTTAATTCTTCTTCCATGAAGTAACCTCCACAATGTATATTATGTATGTGTCAATATATATAGTTTGGTTAGCTAGATGTTATATAGAAAATTCGCTCTATGGGAGGCTCGATGGATATAATGATATTACTGCGGTTGAGGAAAAAAAAAGGAATACCAAAACCAAGTACACATGAAGAAATCGAACAAATAGCCCATAGGATCATGATGGAGCTTGATTCGGCAAGTTCCAAGGATTTATCAGATGTTCATTATGCAAAAACGATATTACAATTATCAGATCTTCATTATACGAACAAAATATTCCAGGAAATAGAAAGTGTTTCATCTGGACCTGAACTTGTTATCGAAAAAAGAGCGGTGATAAAGGTATTGCTGCTTTCTACGTGGTTGCAGAGGCTCTATTTCATCATAAGAGCCTTCCTCATGGCGATCATAAGTACTTTCATTACATTAGGTTTTGTATCATACTTAGGTAAAATAGGCACTACTGAGGCAGTTATTATTGGCATGATTGTATTTGTGGCATCGCTGGTAATTACAAGATTCTTTGATGAGTATATAGTCAAAGTAACGAAAAGTATCGTTATGCGTTTGGGTAGCCATAGAACTGTCAGGGATTTTATAATGAATCACTTCTAGGATTAATGTTATATATAAATGGAGACTGCCAACTACATTTACAAACTCATACCAAAAACTATTTTTACGTTGAGCATAATTGAAGGCTGCTATTATTTTAAGATAGCTTTTATAACATTATCAGTATCATTTAAATCATGGATGTGAAATATATTGGTTGAAGACAAACAAATGCCGATGAATATTCCTTTGAGACTTGGCGAATACACAAGAGTCCTCAAACTTACAAGAAAACCCACACGGGAAGAGTTTACTATAATCGCAAAAGTAGCAGGAGCGGGCATCCTGCTTATTGGGTTTATTGGCTTTATCATATATTTACTGATAACAGTAATGCCAGGCTGGTTCAAATGAACACAGAGGATTCAGAGATATATGTTGTAAAGACAACCGCTAATCAGGAAAGGGCGGTCGCGAACCTTATCGAAAAGGTAGCAAAGAAAGAACATTTTGATGTCAGGGCAATACTGGCGCCAGATGAACTAAAAGGATACATTCTTATCGAGGCTGCAGGACCTGAGATCGTAGAGCAGGTCATCCAGACCCTGCCACATGCCAGGACCATGGTCAAGGGAAAATCAAGCTTTCTGGAAATCGAACATTTCCTGACGCCCAAGCTCACAGTGACCGGCATCACAGAAGGCAGCATTGTGGAACTGATATCTGGCCCGTTCAAGGGTGAAAAAGCAAGAGTTAAACGTATTGATGAAGCTCATGAAGAGATCACTGTGGAACTGTTCGAAGCGATGGTACCCATCCCTGTGACAGTGCGCGGCGACAATGTGAGAATATTAAAGAGAGAAGAAATAGAGAAGTAGTTCGATAAATATAATAATATTAACTAGGAGAAAATAAAAATGACAAGCGTTTTAGAAGCATTAGTTGCAGGCGGCGCAGCTACCCCGGGACCACCACTTGGTCCTTCGCTAGGTCCGCTCGGTGTGAATGTAAAAGCAGTCATAGAAGAGATCAACAAACAGACGGCTGCATTCAAAGGAATGCAGGTACCAGTAAAGATCACAATCGATGACAAGAAGCAGTTCACCATAAAAGTCGGAACACCACCCACATCTGCTCTCATAAAGAAAGAGCTGGGAGTCGAGACTGGTTCAGGAACCCCAAATACAAAGACGGTCGGCAACCTTACGGTTAAACAGGCCGTCAAGATAGCTCATATGAAAAAGAGTGACACGCTCTCAAAGAACTTGAAGGGCGCTGTTAAAGAGGTTGTAGGTACATGCCTGCCTCTTGGAGTGACTTTCGAAGGTCTCCGCCCCAAGGAAGCCATAGCAGCTATTAACAGCGGAAAGTTCGATTCCAATCTGAACGAACAGTTATAAAGATAACAGAAACGTATGTCAATGACATACGTTGATTCTTTTTTTGAAATCAGTTTTTAAACAGGATCAGCACCCTTCTATATATCTCTCAGCCGACACTGAAGCTATCGCTCCATCCCCAACAGCCGTGGCTATCTGCCGCAGCGGCGTGACCCTGCAGTCACCTGCTGCAAAAATACCTTTTACTGAAGTTTCCCTCTTATCGTTCGTGATTATGAATCCCCATTCGTCCTTCTTAACATCAGCAAAGCCAGTGTTTGGTATCAGCCCAACATAAATGAACACCCCGTCGGTCTTTATTTCTGATTTGTCGCCAGTCTTTACGTTTTTCACAATTACCTTTTCAACAACCTGCTTTCCTATTACTTCCTCTACCACCGAATCCCACACAAACCTGATCTTTGGATTTGCAAACGCGTGTTCCTGGTTGATCTTCTCTGCTCGCAGTTTGTCACGTCTGTGCACCACGATGACTTTTCTTGCCATCTTGGTGAGGAATATCGCCTCAGTGATCGCCGAGTCCCCACCGCCCACGACCACAACAATTTTTTCTTTGAAGAAAAAGCCATCGCAAGTGGCACAGTAAGACACGCCCCTGCCGATCAGTTCAAGTTCACCCTTCGCGCCCAGTTTCTTTGGGGTAGTGCCTGTAGTGATAATAACGGTTTTTGTTTCAAAATCCCCCTCATTCGTTTTGACGATCTTTAAATTTCCCCTATCCTCTATCCTGTTGACCTCAACCAGACTTTTTGTCTCAAGCCCGAATTTGAGTGCATGCTGCTCGAACTTCCCTGCAAGGTCAGCACCTGATATCTCCTGGAAACCCGGGAAATTCTCAACGAGGTCAGTCACTATTATCTGCCCGCCCACGCCCATTTTTTCAAGAAGAACTGCATTTAGCATCGCCCTTTTCGCATATATCCCGGCTGTAAGACCTGCCGGGCCGCCTCCGATAATAACAACGTCATATACCATGAAATCTCATCCTGTTTCGCATAAGATTCCCTGCATGAGTAATAACATTTATTGTGTGATTATCTTCTTTTCATAAAAACTATCAAGCAGACTCTGACATTTAGATTCGGCCTCACCCTGCGACAACTGGTATTTTTTCCTGATAGCCTCAACAATATCAGGAATGCCTTTCGTTCCATCGCACATATCAAGGATATCCTTTGCAAGATCTGATATGGTAAGGAACCTGTTATTGATATCGAACAGCCCATGCGTCCTCTCTGGTTTTGCACTGCTGCGCTGATTTTCATTCATCTTGACTTCATACATTATTTTCCCCCAGTTGAAGTTGAAAGTCCCTATGAACACCCCATCATTTAAAACCGGGTAAGATCCCGTATTTCTTTGATCGGTCGTGCCCTGACTTTTCATCGATTTTTTCTGGTAAGCCCTGTTCATTACCTCAACAAGGTCTGATACGCCTGCAGCTTTTTTATAATGCGAAATATAGAGGAAAAGATGCTCCCTGTCAAGAGACCTCCATATCTGAAAATCCTTATATCTTTTAGACAGCAGTGTATCAAAGGTTTGTATTACTGCATTTGTGTCCTTTTTCGACATACCTCGCCCGACATTGCATTCATACCAGAGTGAAAGATCCAGGTTGTCTTCCTTTGCAATATTAGTCACACCAAATTTCTCGGGGTTCTCATACACTTTTGAATGTTTTGTAAGCTGGAAACTTCCAAAAGACATTGAACGGATAATACTGCTGTTGGCAAGAATGAAATTCATAGTCTCTCTTGCTTCATCCTGTGTTTCTGTCGGGAATCCGAAGATCAGGAAAAGATGCGTCCAGATACCTGCATCAGAGCAATATTTGCATATCCTCCTGACGTTTTCTTTCTTGATCCCTTTATCCATGCATGCCAGGATGCGCTCATTTGCCGATTCCAGTCCAAAATACAGCATTTTGCATCCTGCCAGAGCCATTTTCCTGCTCATCTCTTCTGAAAATGCAGGTTCGAACCGTGAATCCGCAAGCCAGGATATATTCAGGTCGTTCTCGATTATCTTATCTGACAGGGCGCTGATCAATTTTGGAGATAATCCTTCATCCTGAAAAGTAAAAAACCCTGTCCCGTATTTATTTTTAAGAATGTCAATGTCATTGTATAGCAGATTCACATCCCTTGGCCGGTATTTTCCTGAATAACCAAAGCTATGGTCGCAGAACGTGCACCGCCCCCAGTAGCAGCCTCTTGATGATAGAAGAGGAAGAACAAGATGCGGCGATAGGTAGAATTGAAGTGGAAACCCATCAAAATCAGGAGTTGGCAGCGAGTTGATATCCTCTCCTTTCGGGCTCAGGCTATTTATCCTGATCCGGTCTCCTTTTTTATAGATGAGGTTCGGAACGTTTTCTATATCTAAGCCTTTTTCCAGGTGATTGATGAGGCCAAGAAGGGCAGTTTCTCCTTCATGAACAATAATGCTATCAACAATAGAGAACAGCTCATCATTATGGCTTATTTCATTTATAAGTCTGGTAAAAACACTCCCACCGATGTTGATATGAATTTTTTTATCCGCTCTTTTGATAAGATTTGCCAGAGTAAGACCCGGGATCAACTGGCTTGTATTGATTATTGAAATTCCCACAAGACCTGGATTTTTTTCAAGTATCTCAGGAACTGTTCTTTTCTCGAAGTAATCTATGAAAAGATTTTCCTCCCTGTCATTTATTGCAGCAAGCACATCCTTACTTACGCGGCATGAATATCGCATATCATAAGAATGAAACGTCAGATTCGTTGGATAATATGCTAAAGACGCAAGCTTAAGTCCGAGTTCCAGGATCCTGAATGCGTCGTTCAATTCATTAAAATCATAGAATTTATCTATATCTTTAAGGATACTTTTTGCCCTGTCAACCCTGTCAATAATGTATTCTCCTGCAAGAATAGAACCACCCAGCATGGCGTACTGCTCCTTGAGAACTGTCTGCAATTCAGATCTTGATTCAAGCTCCTGTAATTTAGCATAAGCTTTCTCGTATGAGCCCTGCATACCCTTTTTACTCAGGAGATCGTCATAAAAGGATACATTCACATCCATCTGCTCAACATTGCAGTCATGGGCTTTTAAAAAGGCTGTCAACGATGGAGTACTCAGGTAAGGTTGGGTCGGTATCCATTGGGGCGGGAATATTAATTTTGTAAGCATAAAAACACCATAAGCTTTATGTAACCATATAAGGATTTCATGTTAAAAAGTGATTTCTATGACAGATAATGATCCAAAATATGTTGGCGATGAATATGTTGAAGAAGATGAATCAGCTGTTCCTGAAGAGCAAAAACAACTTGAAGGTCTTTTCGACCTTGTATTGCCCCCGGGTGTACCCCATACATTGATCGTGGATGCAATGGAAAAATTCAATCTTGAAGTTTCAACTCGAAAATGTGCGGTCAAAACCATTGATGTGGATACCGACAATCTTCTGATCCTGCGTGGTGAACTTGACTCAGTGAACAAAGCTCACGATTATATATTTCAGAAAATGAGTGAGAAATATAATTATAAAAGAAAATAAATCTTTAAATA
>JAUSDC010000127.1 GCA_030650845.1 Candidatus Methanoperedens sp. | reverse complement strand
ACTTGATCCCAGAAAAGCAACCGAAACTAAGTTGAAAAATGTTGCACATGATATCAGAAGGATTGGTTACATCAAAATTTTGTATGGCATAAAACCTAAATGGCTATGTAGGGGGTGTAGTTGAATATTGTCCCAAAGCCGATTATGAGTTCACGGAAGCACAAATATCCCTTTTTCAGTCTTCACTATCTTTATCTCATTTCCCGGCTCCACGCTCAGGAAATCCGGTCTCTTGACTGTTATTGTCTCATACGTATGGGGGTCAAGCACCTGAATAGTCTTTCCCTCATCCGCGACCAGCACGGCAGACATGGCATCATCCCTTCTGCTTATTTTCTTAACATCCATCAGGTCATGGAAGTTTTCCATGAACCTTTTGCCTGTCTCAAGATCTATGCCGCTGACATGCTTTCCACATCCCTGGACTTCTATCACTATGCCATCCACACTGATAATGTCCCCCCGCACGAATTCTGGAAGGCGTAGAGCATAGGTGATACGGTACAGGTCAACCCCGTTCTTCTGCCCAACAAGCTTTGGAGATTCTGTGATCTTTCCGCCGAAAGTATCCATTACTGCTCTGCAGATCTGCCTCCCGAGCTTTATCAACCCGACGTATATATCGATCCCTTCAGGCAGTTCTTCAGTCCTGGCAATAAAAGCAAGCTTATCCCCCTTCGCTAGCGACCTTGCTGCAACCCCTTCAGCAATGGTAACGCATCTTTTGAGTTCCTCATGTGTGGGGAGCCTTTTATCAGCCCTTATCTGCACGATACCTTCAAAGTAGCCTCCCGCGATCCTGCTGCACGTGTCACAGGTTTCCCAGCTTATCCTGACCTCTGTATCGAAAACTGCTTCAATGGGTGCACCTTTTATCTCTCCTTTTGCATCAACATGCACCCTGTATCTGGAATAATCAAGCTGTTTTGGCGTCAGCACCAGTTCAACGCTGTTAGCGTCTTTGTTTATTTCCAGATTCTCCTTTACAAAGGAATTAACTGTATCTTCTTCCTTGCCACCTATCTGCCATTTGCCTTTCTTGAACACAGAACCGCAGGTCGGGCATATCCTGCCATATACTATTTGCGGGGATCCAAGAAGTTTTTTATTCCCGATAAAGCACTGATAGCATACGTTATCATAAAAAACGTCTGCATCCTTTCCGCATTTCGGGCAGAATGATCTAACCATTGTTCAATAAACTCCGTGTCGTATCGCGTACACTTTTTTCAGAATTATATACCGGCTTCCATCCAAGCGATCTGATCTTATCAATAGAAAGCAACATCTTTGGTACATCGCCTTTCCATCCGCGGCTACCTCCGGTATATTTGAATTCAACATCCTTCAAACCCATTTCTTCAACAACGATCTCGCCGATCCTGGTTGAGTTTATGGTATCATCCGAGCCTATGTTGAAGATGTTCACCATATCAGTACTATTCTCCATTGCGAAAAGGATGGCTTCGACACAATCATAGACGTGGATATACGATTTGTTCTGTTTTCCATCTCCCAGTATCTCAAGAAAATCAGGATCATTCCTGAGCTTATTGATGAAATCTATGATGATCCCGTGAGTCCCTCGTGGACCAACAATGTTGGCGAACCTGAACAGCCATGAGTTCATATCAAATGTGGAACAGTATGATGTTATGAGCGCCTCGCAGGCAAGTTTAGATGCGCCGTATAGTGATATGGGGACAAGAGGTCCGTAATTCTCTGGCGTGGGTATTATCGTTGCTTCACCATACACGGTTGAAGTGGATGTGAAAAGAATATTTTTTAGCTTATTGACCCGCATCGCTTCAAGCAGGTTGTATGTTGCGATTATGTTCTGTTCAAGATGGACTCTCGTATCAGACACTCCGAGCCGAACATCCGGATTTGCTGCGAGATGGAATACAGCATCTGCATCTTTTATGGTTTTTTTGAGGTCATCTAAGTTCAAGAGGTCAAGCCTGATGAATTTGAAGTCAGGGTTTTCAATATGCTCTTTTAGATATTCCATTTTGCCTGAGCTCAGATTGTCAATGACTATAACTTCATTCCCGCGAAGGAGCAATCTGTCTACAATATGACTTCCTATGAAACCTGCGCCGCCTGTGACAATGATTTTGTTTTTCATAACAATTAATGCCCTATTATCTTTTTTAAGTATAAAGGCTATTTCACGCCATTAATATAAACATCGTTTCACTTTTCCCGCCCACCCCGCAATAACAGCAGGCACAGCCCCTATCGCAGTACAGGTCTCAAATGAAATGCCTTTTCCTGTAATATCAAGATGATATTGTGCCATCTCAAATAACCCCTCCGGAAGCCCTTTATGTCCTAAACCGATCAGGAACAGGAAAGACTTTTTTTTATTTATCAGATCAGAGAGACCTTCTAAGCTGATATTCTTGTCCTTTGCAGGATGAGAAGTCGTGACAACAGGCGTGCCGAACTGAGGCTGGAATCCTCTCTCTGGGAGTTCGAACACGAAAAACCTGCCTGCTTTGAACAACTCTTCAAGATATTTCCCTGAGCTTCCAAT
>JAUSDC010000004.1 GCA_030650845.1 Candidatus Methanoperedens sp. | reverse complement strand
CAAATGCCTGATTAAGGCATCCCACACTTTGCGCGATCCTCCTGGCGCCGCGGGGGATCTTGAATGTGTCTCCATGCCAGTGAAAAGCAATGAATTTTTCAGGAAATGCATTGAATATCGAGGAATCTTTTGATTCTTCTGTCAATTGGACAGGAAACCATCCGATCTCCTTATTTTTGTTCCTGCTCACTCTTCCTCCAAGGACATCCGCGATAAGCTGAGAGCCGAGGCACACTCCCAGGACGATTTTCTTGCTGGCAATGGCCTGCGCAATGAAACTCTTTTCATTTTTTAGCCAGGGATATTTATCTTCTTCGTATATGTTCATGGAACCGCCCATTATGAAAAGCCAGTCAAAGTCACTGATCTCAGGGAGTTCTTCGTTATTGAACAGAAGCGTTCTTGTGATGCTGTGACCTTTTTTCTTTGCCCAGGTTTCGATGTTGGCTAATCCTTCGAAGGGTTCGTGTTCAAGGGAATGGATTCTCATAATTTTCCTGATCTTTTTCCTGTGATCTCTTCTATCTCAATTTTGATAACTGTTACATTCCTGATCGAATTTTCTGGAAATTCAAACGATTTATCACTATAATGCCTCAGGATTATATTTAATGCATTTATTTTTTCCTGTGATCCTTCGATAAAATGTGCATTTCCATATCCTATGACGCTTTCATATCGCACATCCCAGTCGCAGGGATTTCCATTTGTTATCAGTCCTTCAAAAATATCAAATTCGAAACATACATTATTATTTTTCTTTATCATATCTATCTTCTTACCGGCATTCGCTGAATGGAAAAAAAGACTCTTATTACTATATCCAAAACATACAGGGATTATGTAAGATAAACCGTTTTCTGCAAGAGCGATCCGGCATACGGGAGAGCCATTAATGATCGACTCGATCTCAATCATTTCCTTAATTTCCCTATCTTTTCGTCTCATAGGCGTCCAGTGCAAGTTTTTTTAGTTTTTGCTTACTGCATTGAACCTGTAAGTATGCAATATATCCTCAGCTCTGATAATACCTACCTTCTCTCCATTCTCTACCACTGCTATGTGCGAAACGTTGCAGCGCATGAACATCTCGAGGGCATCGGTAATCCATCTATTAGAGTCAATGGTTATCTCCGGCGAATGCATCACCTCTTCGACGGCACTATCCTTTTTATCCGCGCTGTATGCAATATCCACCACTGATACTACGCCCGCAAGCTTGTTGTTTCTACTCACGAGGAGGCTTGTGACCTTATTTTTCCTGAGGAGCTTTACAGCCTCATTGAGTTTTGTCCCGGTGGGAACTACCACCGGGTTTTTCAGGAGGACGTGGCTTATTTTGGACATGGTTTTTACCTCTTTTAATTCTTCATCACCTTGCCTTCGGTTCACACTCGATATTCTTCTTCGGGCACCCGCGCGCACAGGCGCTGCAGCCGATGCAATTCTCAGGATGCGCGACTGTCATTACCTTGGCACCGCACAGGTCATCGCTGTTGGGATGTTCGATATACTCGAAAACCCCGCGCCCGCAGGATTTGAAACATTTACCACAACATCCGCAGTCGTTGATATTGCTTCTCACCACAAAAGCGGGAGTCCAGCTCCCGCCTGATGCTGTTATTCCGGTTATGTATTCCATATTTTCCCCTCACTGGTGCAGCTTATTGGGATCATACTTATGTCCCAGGATCGCGTTCGTCATCTGGTCTAGCAGGTATATTGAGCCGTTGTAGCCCATGATGGAATAACGATACACACCTACGCGGTCATACACAGGGAACCCGAAGCGCACAAGTGGAACGCCCTCATCATCCGCTATGTCCTTGCCCTTGGAGTTGCCAAGTATCAGCTCAGCACCATGGGTTTTTACAACCTCGTGGAATTCATACAAGTCTGTACCTTCAAGGATTTGCGTATCTGTCTTATATTCAGTATTTACCGCCTTTATGTCAGGTGCAAAGTCCTTATGTTTCGTTGCAGTCATAGCGACAGTGGGATTCATCCCGGCTTCAGCGCAGAACCTGACTATAGCTGATACAAGATCAGGGTCGCCGAAAATCGCGACTTTCTTCCCATACATATAGTGGTGAACGTCCACCAGGCTGTCTATCAGGCGCCCACGCTCCTTTATGATCTCATCCGGGATCATAGCGCCGCTTAACTTGCAGATATTCTGCACGAACCTGTCCGTGTTGATGACTCCGATGGGCGCAGGGTCTGGTGCATAAGGCACGTTGAACTTTTTCATAAGAGACGTAGCTGCAGAACCCGCTGACCTGCATATCGCTAATGTGCCCAGTGAGTTTGCAGAATCTGCGATATCGGAAAGACTTGTCCCTCCGTCAGGCAGGACGGGTTTGTGCCCTCCAGGCAATATGGGAGTATCAAGGGTTTCGGAGATATCTGACAGGAATATGCTTTGCACATTCATTAAGCGTAGCATGTTCTTTATCTCCCTGATGTCGCCGGGATTTATTATTCCCGTGATAATGTTTATTTTGTTGTTTGGTTCACCCTTTACTGCCAGCGTTTCCACAAGCGTCCTCAGGGCATTATCATATCCTGTGAGATGCGTGCCAACATAGCTTGGCGTGGACGCAGGGAATATCCTCATCGCATCACCAGGAGTAAGTGCGTTCTTTGATATCAGTTTCACATCATCTCCTATTGTCTCGCTCATGCATGTGGTACAAATACCAATAGCAGCCGGATTCAACCTGGACTTGACGTTCTTTATGGCTTCAGTCAGGTTCTTGGCCCCACCATAAACTGCAGCATCCTCGGCCAGCGATGAAACTGCAACTTCTGCAGATTCCCTGAAATGGCGCGCGATATTGTAGCGCGGGTATGTGCTGCATCCCTGAGAACCATGCACCAGGGGCACGCATCCGTGCACTCCCATGTAAGCAAGTATGGCGCCCATTGGCTGACACATCTTGGGCGGATTAATTGTAACGCTTCGAGTTTTGCGAACCGTCTTGATAGACGCAGGACTCTCATTCATCAAAGTCATTTACCTCACCTCCAGGGGATGGTTGATGAACTTCCACACAGGGCTGTTCACGGCAACATCAATATCCTTTGCGAAATTCACGAATCCTTCAAAGCCTGCATAAGGCCCTTCTTCGTAGGAATGCCCGTTGATAAAGGGAATGCCAAGCTTGTATGTCAGATATTTTTCCTTCAATCCGCCGATAAAGAAATCTGGTTTCATCTTGACAAGATATTCCTCGATCTCAAGTGCATTGGGATTATCTATGCAGATATGCCCGGGCTTTGCCTTCTCCATTATCTTCTCATAATCGTCCTTGTGACCGAATGTCGTTGCCGTGAGGATCGTTTCGATGCCCAGCTCCCGCATTGGTCCCATCCAGTGCCACGCACGGGGCGCGCCCTGGTATATGAAGCACTTCTTGCCATCGAGTTTATTTCTATAGTGATCGATCAAGGGCTGGTACTTTGCAAGCTCTTCTGCTATTACTTTTTCTGCATTCTCTTCAAGGTGGAAGAATTTCCCAACATCACGAAGCGCCTGTGCTGTCTGCTCCATGCCAAACAGGGACACATTGATATAAGGGACACCGTACTTTTCCTGAATCATTTTGGCGATATAGGTGGATGACCTCTGGCACTGCACGATATTCAGCTTTGCCCTGTGCATGGGTGGAATATCATCATACGAAGCGTTGCCTGTAAAAACAGAAAGTACCCGCACGCCCATCCTTTCAAAAAGCGGTTTGACTATCCAGGCATCACCGTCAATGTTGAATTCACCGACAATGCACATGTCGTAAGGAGTGGTCTCTTGTGGTTCTGCTGTTCCAACCACTTTCTCGAACAGCGTACGGTTGGCTATGTGATGTCCCAGTGATTGACTAACGCCCCTGAAACCTTCACAATGGAATGGTATTACGGGAATTCCTATCTTTTCCTGTGCCTGTTTACATATCGAGTCTGTATCATCGCCTATCAGCCCGACAACGCATGTAGAATATACAAACACTGCTTTCCCTTCAGGAAACAGTTCATGTGACTCTATTATGGAATTCAGCAGCTTTTTTGCTCCCCCGTATATCACACTTTCTTCTGTCAGGTCTGTACTGAAACAGTACTTCCTGTGCAGCTTCGTGTCAGAAAGGTTTCGCCGCGTGCCCCATGTATAGTAGGCACAGCCAATCGGACCGTGTACGAGTTGTATCGCATCCTTTACAGGACCACCAACTACTCCCCTGCAACCTGCGAACGTACAGCCGCGCTCGGTCATGTCTCCTGGAACTGTCTGGACATTGCACATGGGCAAGACTATGTTTTCAGGATCATGACATACGATATGCGGCTTACGCTGCGGTATGGGTATATCGCATTCCGGTAATATTGTTGTCATTTTTCTCTCCTTTTTTATTCAAGAAAATCTCAATACTTGATCGATCTTACTTCAATGCCTGTTCTCCGCTCTCTCCTGTTCTCACTCTCATAGCATCCTCGACAGGGCACACGAAGACCTTACCGTCCCCTATCTGTCCTGTCTGGTTTGTTCTTATTATGGTCTCCACGACTTTTGGGACATCCTCGTCCTCGACCACAGTATATATCATCCTCTTTGGAATGAACTGGAGTCTGTTTTCAGTTTTTACCTCGTTCATTTCATCGTCTGGCTCTATCAAGCCCCTCTGTTTTCCCCTGCCCTCCACGCTTATCATGGTAAGCGCAGGGACGCCTATGCCCAGAAGACCAGCCTTTGTCTCCTGTATATTATGCCTTCGTATTATGGCGATTACTTCCTTCATGATATCACCTATAACCCGGACGCTCCTGTCCTAACTGTGTAAACTTCTGAAACATCGGTCACAAATATTTTGCCATCCCCGATGTTGCCTGTCCGCGCGCTGTTCTGGATAACGTTCAAAGCCTTTGGAACGTCTGCATCCTCCACAACGAGCATCAGCATGACCTTGGGCAGTTCATCGTAACACACGGTGCCTACCCGGATTCCCTTTTGCTTGCCTCTTCCAAAGACGTTCATTTTTGTGAGGGAAATAAACCCTTCTTTTTCCAGGTGTTCAACAACCTTCTCTTCTTTGTTTGGTCTGATTATTGCACGTATCATCTTCATGTTCTCACCTCTCCACAATACCGAATTCAACCATCATTTCCTCAAGCTCCTGCATTTGCATGGGCTTTGGTATCACGAAATTCGTGTTTTCAATGATGTTTTTCGCAAGCGACCTGTAAACCTCAGCCTGCTTGCATGTGGGGTCAAAGTCTATGACCGTTTTCCGGTTGATCTCCGCGCGTTGGACAATATTGTCCCGCGGCACGAACTGGATCAAATGTGAACCTATCTTCTTTGCGAATTCAGTAAGAAGCTCAAGTTCATTGTCCACGTTGCGTGAATTGCATATTATTCCTCCCAGGCGCGCATCGCCGTTCTCTGCGAATCTCACAATACCCTTACAGATATTGTTGGCAGCATAGAGCGCCATGAGTTCTCCCGATGCCACGATGTATATTTCTTTGGCATAGCCTTCCCGTATGGGCATGGCAAAGCCGCCGCATACAACGTCTCCGAGCACATCGTAGAACACGAAATCAAACTCTTCGTTGTAAGCGCCAAGTTCTTCCAGCAGTTTTATTGCAGTAATAACTCCTCTTCCTGCGCAACCCACACCTGGTTCTGGACCGCCTGCCTCGACGCACTTTATTCCGCCAAAGCCGGTGTGCTGGACAACATCAAGAGTCACGCCGCCCGGGCCGTTGTCGCGCATGGTGTCCAGCACCGTTGCCTGCACTTTTCCCCAGAGGAGCATCCTCGTTGAATCTGCCTTGGGGTCGCAGCCTATCTGCATCACGCGCTTTCCGATCGAAGCTAGCGCTGCGGTAAGGTTCTGGGTAGTGGTGGACTTACCGATCCCGCCTTTTCCATAAATTGCTATCTGTCGCATTTTTCCTCCTCTTTGCCATCTGCACGGCAAACGGCAGCCTACTGTTGACCTAGTAATATTTAAAGATATTCAGTATTAAAATTATTATGCAGTACCCAAAAATAAAATAAGAACTTATATCTTGCTTTCTAAAAAAAACAAGAAAATCAACTCACGTTCCTGAAATTTCCCAGGAAAGAGCGTATCGACCAGACACCAAACGATCCGAAGAGTACGGTAAATACAAAAAGTCCGATCGAAGGCGCCCCTTCAGTGCTAGCTATTTGAACAAATCCCCGAATGCCAATGATCAGGAAAAATATCCCGCCTATGGCGTAAGAAACGATCTGGAAATTTTTAATCAGTTTATTTTTCTCCATGGTTTGCTTATAGAATAGGGGTAGTATATATAGTTTTTGTTTAATAAGAGAAAACTATAAATATAATAAAGTATTCAGTAGGTATCCGTATGCCTGTGAAGGCAAAGGAGGAAAAAATGAACATAAAAAAAATAATACAATGGTCAGTAATGGCCGGCATCATTTTGATGCTTGCATTACCTGCTTTAGCGGGTGATCCAAATGGTGCGGAAACGTACACGAATGATATTGCTGGAATGAAATTAGCAATAAACTTTACATGGACATTAATTGGCGCCTTCCTGGTGTTTTTTATGCAGGCAGGATTTGCTTACCTGGGTGCAGGAGCGCTCAGGGTAAAGAATACTGTAAATTATTTCACAAAAAGTTATATGGACTTCTCGATCGGAGCTCTGGCTTATTGGGCAGTAGGTTTTGGGCTGATGTTCGGCGGCTCAAAACTATACCCAGGACTTGAGGACGGTAATGCATGGATCGGATGGAGCGGTTTTTTCCTGACAGGAGATGCCTATGACGTTCAAACCATCATGTTCTGGATGTTCCAGGTGGTATTTGCAGCTACTGCGGCTACCATTGTAGCAGGGGCGGTCGCAGAGAGATTGAAAATCCAGGCATATCTTATATATAGTATTTTTGTCACTGCTGTCATTTATTCAATATATGGACACTGGATATGGGGCGGAGGATGGCTCTCCACACTGCCATACGGTGTTGGGGCAAGAGACTTCGCAGGTTCGGGCGCTGTTCATGCCATAGGGGGCTTCGTGGCTCTCGCTGGCGTAATACTGCTTGGTCCAAGGATCGGGAAATTCAATAAGGACGGTACACCCAACGCTATCCCGGGACATGATGTTGGTATGATCGTTATGGGGACATTCTTCCTGTTCTTTGGCTGGTTCGGGTTTAACCCTGCCAGCACGCTTGCTGCAACTGATCTGAGGATCTCTGTGATCGCTGTAACCACATTTCTTGCAGGAGCCGCGGGAGCAACTTTTGTATGCTATGCGACCTACTTTAAGACTGGCAAGGTAGACATAGCCCTTACTTGCAATGGGGCTCTTGCCGGTCTTGTGGGTATAACCGCAGGAGCAGCTTATGTGGCTCCATGGGCTGCGGTCGTAATTGGAATTATTTCCGGAATGTTAATAATGTTCGGATTATGGTTCAACGAATGGAAGCTCAAGATAGACGACCCGGTTGGAGCTATCGCATGTCATGCATATAATGGCGTATGGGGCTTGCTTGCTGTAGGCATATTTGCTGACGGCACCTACGGCGGTGTGAAAGGATTAATAGTTGGTGAAACTGGACAGATAATAGCGCAAGCAATTGATGCGGTAACTGTGGCTGTATGGGCTTTTGGAACGGGGCTTATTCTCTTTGGAATACTCAAATATACAATAGGAATAAGGGTTTCTGCCGAGGAAGAATTAACTGGTCTTGATATCCCCGAACATGGAACATCGGCATATCCGGAATTTGTGATCGCTGGCCCATTCGATGGAAAGAGGTGAAAATATGATAAAAGTAGAAGCAATAATCAGACCTGCAAAGGTTGAAGATGTGAAGAACGCCCTGGACAAGGCAGGCTATGTGAGCCTGACGATTACAGAGGTTAAGGGAAGAGGGCAGCAGAAAGGGATAAAACAGGTATGGCGAGGTAGGGAATATGTCGTGGATATTCTGCCTAAAGTCAAAGTCGAACTTGTTGTCAATGATGAAAAAGCAGATGAAGTCACAGGCATCATTCAGCAAAGCGCCTACACAGGCAACTTCGGTGACGGCAAAATATTCTTAACCCCTGTGCAAAAAGTAGTACGGATCAGAACCGGAGAGTCAGGGGCAGATGCCCTCTAACTCTCTTTTTTTTTGTTTTCTTTTTTCAATTTTGTTGAATTGTAGTATAAATAGTTTTCTTTGATTTTGAGTTAATATTAAATACTATTAATTCTACAGTAGGTATCCGTATGCCTTCATACAGATGGTGAAAAATATGGATATGAATCTATCAATACAACACTCGAAGTATCTTCTGTTTGCAGCAATGTTACTTGCTGTACTGACCGGGACTGCGCAGGCGGCAGAGGCGTCTGCGATCGATACGGGCGACACTGCCTGGATGCTGATAAGCACAGCCCTTGTGATGCTGATGATCCCTGCCGTGGGTTTATTCTACGGCGGGATGGTGCGAAAGAAGAATGCCCTTTCTACTATAATGTTCAGCTTTGCCATTCTTGCCCTGATAAGCGTGCAGTGGGTGCTTGTAGGCTACACACTATCCTTTGGTAGTGACATCGGAGGTATAATAGGCGGCCTGGAATGGCTCGGTCTAACTGGAGTTGGGATCGTCCCCAATGCGGACTATGCAGCTACCATCCCGGCGCTTGCCTTCATGATGTTCCAGGGAATGTTCGCAATAATAACAGTATCCCTGATCACAGGCGCTTTCGTTGAACGCATAAAGTTCAGTGCATTCCTTGTTTTCTCCCTGCTCTGGGCGACCCTTGTGTACGACCCCATAGCACACTGGGTCTGGGGAGCTGGAGGATGGCTTCGCAACCTTGGTGCTCTTGATTTTGCCGGCGGCACTGTGGTGCATGTCAGTGCAGGCGCAGCAGCTCTTGCATTTGCAATAGTGATCGGAGCGCGAAAAGGATTCGGGAATCAGCCCATGGAGCCGCATAACATACCCATGACAGTACTTGGAGCAGTGCTTCTGTGGTTCGGATGGTTTGGGTTCAATGCAGGAAGCGCTCTTGGAAGTAACGGTCTTGCAGCAAGCGCCTTCGTTGTAACAAATACGGCAGCAGCTGCTGCGGCACTGACATGGACGTTTTTGAGCTGGTACCACAAGAGACCAAGCGTTCTAGGAACTGCAACCGGTGCAGTCGTCGGACTTGTGGCGATCACTCCTGCATCGGGTTTTGTCACCCCCATGGCGGCGATAGTGATAGGTGCCATAGCTGCAGTGCTGAGCTATTATGCAATGCTCCTGCGGATGAAGAGCAAAATCGATGAATCCCTTGACGTCTGGGCATGTCACGGCGTTGGCGGCACCTGGGGCGCCATTGCAACTGGAATTTTTGCAACAGCTGCAGTAAACTCTGCCGGTTCTGGCCTGATAGACGGCAACCCGGGACAGGTAGTGATCCAGATAATCGCAGTTGCTGCGACCGGGATATTTTCCTTTATTGCAACATTCGTGCTTGCAAAGATAATAGATGCAACCATTGGGCTGCGTGTAAGGGATGAAGAGGAAGCTGTCGGTCTTGATGTTGCGCAGCATGCAGAAAAAGCTTATGCGTGAGGTGATGAAAATGAAGAAAATAGAAGCCATAATAAGACCTGAGAACCTTGAATCAGTACGCGTTTCACTTGAAGAAAAAGGAATCGTGAGCATGACCGTGCTCGAAGTTCAGGGACGCGGTCGGCAAAAAGGTGTGTGCCTTCAGTGGCGCGCCGGGGAATACTGTGTGGAATTCCTTCCCAAACTCAGGCTTGACATAGTAGTTCCTGATGATAAAGTGGAAACTGCAATAGAAGCAATAACCGCGGTAGCAAAAACAGGAAAGAACGGTGATGGGAAGATATTCGTGTATCCGGTCGAAGAAGTCGTGCGTGTCAGCACAGGCGAACGTGGAAAGGAAGCCATATAGGTCTGGCTTCCTTTCTTTATCAAGGTTAGACAATCAAAGATTTCAGGAGTTCAAAAATGTAATTAATAACCCTATAAATAGTTTACTCTTATTTTGAGTTAAATTTATATATTATAACTCTCCAGTGGGTATCCGTATGCCTTGTAAGAGGATTGAGTAAACATGGGATTGAAAATATCTTTGATGCCTTCCAGGCACATTTTTCTTGCAGTTTTTTTTCTTGCAGCACTGGCAAATGCAGTTTCAGCGGCAGAAGAGTCAAAAATAGATACCGGCGACACTGCATGGGTACTTATCAGTACGGCGCTGGTGATGCTGATGATTCCTGCTGTGGGTTTGTTCTACGGCGGCATGGTTCGGAAAAAGAATGCCCTCTCTACGATAATGTTCAGCTTTTCCATCCTTGCGCTCATTAGCGTACAGTGGATACTGTTCGGCTACAGCCTCGCCTTCGGTCCTGATGTCGGGGGCGTGATCGGGAACCTTGACTGGATAGGGCTCAACGGTGTTGGAAATGCTCCTAACCCTGATTATGCAGCCACGATCCCCTCCATGGCTTTTATGATGTTCCAGGCCATGTTCGCAGTCATCACCGTGGTTCTAATAACAGGCGCCTTCGTGGAGCGTATAAAGTTCAGTGCATTCCTGATATTCTCCTTTCTCTGGGCGACCTTTGTCTATGACCCGATAGCGCACTGGGTCTGGGGCACGGGTGGATGGCTTAGGAACATGGGAGCGCTTGATTTTGCCGGTGGATTAGTTGTCCATGTCAGCGCCGGTGTATCCGCTGTTGCCATCGCGCTTGTAATTGGCTCAAGAAAGGGATTCGGGAAACATGTCATGGAGCCGCACAACATTCCCCTTACCATCCTTGGAGCAATACTTCTCTGGTTCGGCTGGTTCGGGTTCAATGGCGGAAGTGCAGTAACAAGTGGAGCACTTGCCTCAAACGCATTCGCAGTTACCAATACAGGCGGAGCTTCTGCAGCCCTGACATGGATGATATTGAGCTGGTATCACAAGAAACCCAGCGTCCTTGGCACTGTAACCGGGGGCGTTGTAGGTCTTGCGGCAGTCACTCCGGCTTCAGGGTTCGTAACCCCGCTTGCAGCTATCGCAATAGGGTCTATAGCTGCCGTGATAAGCTATTATGCAATGTTGTTCAGGATGAAGCGAAACATTGATGAATCGCTGGATGTCTGGGCATGCCACGGCATAGGAGGAGCATGGGGCGCCATTGCCACGGGGATCTTTGCGACGACCCTTGTGAATCCGGCGGGCGCGAACGGCCTGTTGTATGGGAACAACGGGCTTCTTTATACGCAGGTAATAGCTGTGGCAGTTATCTGGGTTTACTCTTTCGTCGCTACGTTTATACTGGCGAAGGTCATAGATGCAACCATTGGTTTACGCGTCGGCGAGGAAGAAGAGGCTGTAGGCCTTGATGTATCCCAGCATGCAGAAAAGGCTTATTCGTGAGGACATTGGATGAAAAAGATCGAAGCAATAATAAGACCCGAAGTTCTTGATCAGGTTCGAATAGCTCTCGAAGGGAAAGGTATCGTTGGGATGACTGTCACAGAAGTTGAGGGACGCGGGCGCCAGAAGGGCATCTCCCTTCAGTGGCGGGCAGGAGAATACCGCGTAGAGTTCCTTCCAAAGATCAGGATTGATATGGTAGTGGACGATGAACTCGTGGAACCTGCAATAGAAGCTATAACCTCAATTGCGAAAACAGGCCGGAGCGGCGACGGGAAGATATTCATCTACCCTGTCGAAGAAGTTATACGCCTGAGCACCGGAGAGAGGGGAAAGGAAGCGATATAGACCTTTCTAAACTATTCTTCCATCCTTTAATCTTATTATTCTATCAGCCTTCGCGCCAATATCAGGCTCATGTGTAACCATAATTATGGTCTGTCCTTTGTCGTTCAATTCCCTGAAAAGATCAACTATTTGGTTGGATGACTCTGTATCAAGGTTAGCCGTGGGCTCATCTGCAAGAAGGATCGCAGGCTCATTCGCCAGCGCCCGCGCGATAGCTACCCTTTGCTGCTGACCTCCTGAGAGCTCACTCGGATAATGCTCCATCCTGTCCCCCATTCCAACATTATCAAGGAGAACAGTCGCGCGGTCAAATTTTCGTTCATCCATTATCATCGGGAGCGCCACGTTCTCCAATGCTTTTAACTCCATTAGAAGACTGAAGAACTGGAATACGAACCCGAGTTTCCTGAGCCTGAAATCAGCTCTTCCGTTCTCATCAAGGGTGGATACATCAACATCATCGATAACTATCTTCCCGGATGTCGGGGAATCCAGCAGACCGAGCATGTTTAGCATGGTGGACTTCCCGCTCCCGGAGGGACCCATGATCGCAACGAATTCACCGCTATCGATATTCAGATCCACTCCCCGAAGAGCCGGAACTTCGATCTTCCCCATATAATATATTTTCTTTACTCCGGTCAGTTCGATCACGTTCATCCGCTCCATATCGCTTTAATGATGTTCGTCTTTGCAGCAACTGACGCAGGATATAAGCTTCCTATGGCGCATGTTAGCAGTATGGCAAGGTCAGCCGCAACTATCGAATTCATTGAGATCCACGGGACGATGAGCATTTTCATACCGTATTCGGGCTCCATTACAAGTGGGTTCTGCGCCATATAGTTTATGAGAAGCAGTCCGATGACCGTACCAAAAGCAGTCCCCAGAATGCCAATGAATAGCCCCTCTGCAAGATATATCTTGAGTATGGTAGAACCTCTTGCGCCTATGGCTTTTATCACGCCGATCTCTCTTATCTTATTCTTGACCGTAGTGTAAATGATTAGGCTAATGGCTATGGCAGCCACGAATATGGAAATAGCCGATGTCATAAGGGATATCACGCCAAAAGTCTGTATCATCCCTGCCATTCCGGCTGAGATCTCCTGCCATGTCTTCACATTGGGAAGCGTGGTCTCTTTCTGGATCAGGGTCCTCATTTTTATGGAATCTTCAGGATCCTCAAGCCGTATTACTATGGTATTTGCCTCTTTTTTCCCGGTAAGTTCCTTGACCTGATCATAAGTGGTTATTATGGCGTACCTGTCAAGATCAAAAGTCCCGGTGCTGATAACGCCTTTTATTTTGAAATCGATGGGCGGGCGGTCAAGGTAATAGATATGGACAGTATCCCCGACATCCACCTTTATCAATTCGGCGAGTGACGTGCCTATCAGCAGTTGATTCTTATCCTTATCGTCAAGGAATTCTCCCCGCTCGATCGTAGTGGCAAGCGTGGAGGCTTTCTCTTCAAGCGAGGGTTTGATCCCGAATAATGCGATCCCCACTTTCTCGGTCTTTGATTCAATATCAACACCTGTGTTAATACGTGGCGTGGCTCCCACTATGCCATTTAGGCTCATGACTTTGGACAGCATGCTTTCAGACTTGGGTATCTCTTCATCTCCTGTATTGGGCTGTATCTGCAGATGCCCGATATAGACATCCACGCTGTTCCCTACGAACGCGTTCTGCATACCGTTGTTCAATGCAGTGGTAAAGAGCGGACCCACGACACCTATGGTTATGGCGAATATTACCATCAGGGTCTCACGCTTGCGTTTTGACAGGTCTTTTACTGCAAGAAAGAACCAGGCTTTCATGGCGCACCGGATTTTCTCCGTTTCCAGACATAAATTACACCTGCTATTCCCGCAATGACAATTATTGCAGGAAGCATGTTACTGCTGTTCCCAGGGTTTACGATGAGGTCCAGTTCTCTCTGTATTTCATGTTTACCGAAATCATCTTCATAAGATATCTTGAGGTTGCCGGTTTTTACTCCCTCGCCTGCTCCATTCAGGGTGAAGATGGCATTGGAATAATCATCTTTCTTTATCTCGCCAAGATACGCCAGAGTATCCCCCTCAACTCCTGATTCAAGGCGCGCGGTCACACCGCTTGCGTCCCCTGTCCCTGTATTTTCGATCTTGACTGTCAGAGTGAAAGGCTCATTCTCTTTTATCCTTGCAGGTTCTGTGGTCTTTTTTGCGATATCAAGTACAGCCCTTCCTGAAGCGACCAGTCCTACAAGCCTTGTCTCGTTGTACTCTACGCCTCTCTCGTCCACATATATGAGCCCAAGATCTATTGGATAGTTCTTGACAGGAGCATCTTTTTCAAGAGAGAACATCATTTCTGCATCCCTCTTCTCGCCGGGTTTAATATCCTTAAAAACACGCTCCGTGTCAGAAGATAATGGTATGAGCGACCAGTCCTGCGGATCCAGTATGAGCTTGAGCCATTTGATGCCGTTGTCACCAACGTTCTCGAACGAGACCGAGATCTTGAACACTTCGCCCGGTTCCACAGCAGAGTTGTTGGAATTTACCTGGACGTTCCTGATCTCTATGAGCGTTTCGCCCTTGACCTCAAGGGTGATCTTTCCGCTGAATTCTTTGCCTGAGTCATAGAATACAGTATAGGGCAGGTCGTATGTCCCGTATTTTGCGCTCCTGTCCACATCGATCTTGAAAGATGTTTTATGGGAACTGCGGGCGTCGATTGAGAAGTACGGTGTGTACTCATCGCCCTGACCCCCGCTTGAGATGAGATATCCCGGATAGCTCAGTTCATCGAGTTTATTGTTGGGTGATATGGAAGCAGAGAACGGATACCTTATGTAGAGATATATTTTGGCGCTGCTCACAGCGGAATCCATGTTATTCTGCAAGGTAAAATCCAGTCCTATGTTCCTGTCCCCCGGGCTAAGATGGGGTACTGATATCACAGTCGTTACGGAAAATGGTGCTTCAGTCTGTGCGCTGACAGCTGAAACAAGCAGCGTCAGCAGAACGAACATATATACTATTTTCATTATATTTCCTCCTGAGATGATCATAAGAGCGCACCCCTATTTCCCAGTTCATCCCGTCTTTGATTTTCATTTCTTTTATCGTCAGTATTTTTTGCTGCCACTCGTACAGCTTTTCGAAGCCCTTTTCGAGAAAGAGCTTCATCGCAGTATCGAGGATGAGCTTATGCATCTCCTGTTTTTCCAGTTCTTTTCGTTCCTTGATGCCCATGATATTAACACTGATTATTTAGTGAACTTTGTCTATTTAGTGTATATATATAGGTGGTGGCAAGTTTGTGATAATTGCATCAGAAAAAATATTCTACAATCCACTAGCTAATAATTTTACTTCAATCGGTAAATCTGAAAACCAGACCCATATAGAAAAGCAGGTAGTTTTCTGATGAATACTCGATCATCTTCCTTAACATTATCTGATAATTGGTCCCATGGGATAAGATGGGGGCTGATCTTGTCCCTCATATTCCATGTCGATCCGAATTTCCAACCACCGTTTTGACGCTCACCAAGCCAGCGCTCATGTTCCATTTCAGCCATCAATTCTATCTCTTTTATTGAGAATTCAAAAGATATTGCATCCCAATCATTTAATGGAGCAATTCCACACCCAATAGCCTTCAGCTTAACCCCTATATGATCCGCTTGAAGTCTATTTGACTCCTTAAGGCCTTCAGGGAGTTCTTCCCATGGAATCATTGGATGAATGTTGGTTGGATTTACATCAGATTTTTTTTTGTGAGTTAAATATTCTTCATGATTTGCACGAGCCAGTATCTCGCGAATACCTCCAAGAACCAATTCTGGTCCACACGTCCGATCCAATAGTCCAAAAACATGTATATTCTCAAATCCCCCTCCCTCAAGTAATGTAACCATTCCCGAATCCTGGCTCGTCTGTACTATGATCGGGATTTTTTTATCTATTAGTTGCTTACGTAACATCAAAGCAACAGGCAAGCCAAGATAATCCTCGTCAAGACAAATATATACAGACGTTATATCATGATTATGGGGATCAAAAAGCAATTTAAGTTGATAAAATTCAGATGATCTAACATCTAATTGCAAAGCTACTAACTCACAGACATTTTCTAATTGTGGATACCGCAAGCACATTGATCTTTTCTTAGATTCTGCATCTTTATCTATCAAAGTTATACGAATGCACTTACTCAATTCCTTATTTTCAGACCGCCATTTTCTTGCTACTCGGACTAATAGATTTTCTCCTGCCTCCCCTGAACCCACAACGAGAATGTGTGGATTCATATAAATATCATTGTAAGGTGGATATTGTTTCAGTAGAGTCTTGACTCCGATATCATATATATTGAAGAACTCCAGCCTGAAAAAGTTAGCTTTTTCCATTTCTATTTCAAGTGCTCCAAGAACTTGGCTAACATTTGGGTCATTAATACTGGCAATGCATGTAAGCATCTTTTTTCGACCTATTGCAAGTTCTCTTGAAATAATTGCAACATGGATATTCGTACTATCATCACCACAAAAAGAAACTATATATTTTGCCTTGTGGACGCCTGCTTTTCGAAGTAATTTTTCATCCTGTGCGTCACCTGATAGCACGATATTACCTTGCTCTGCACATGTTTTGAGCATATCATTGTTTTTATCACACTCGATTACAACTGCCTGTTCCCCGGATTCATTGAGCTTTGTAAGGAGATGAGCTCCCTTTTGACCTAATCCACAAATAACAATATGATCCCTGATAATTCTTAATCGAAGAGATTGCACCTGTTCGTCTAATATTACCATCAAAGCTGTGAAGACCGTATAAAAGGCCACAAACATGGTGAGATATCGGGCCAATTCAAGTTCTATGGGGATAGGCCCTATTTCGATCGGTGCACTGAGCACGAAGAGTTGGAAAGAGGCATATAAGAGATCCAGGGGGGAGTGTGCGGCCCCATAAACATCAAAGTATTTATCAAATCCAATGTATCCAAGAACCAATGCAAGGAGCCAAAGTGATAGGATAAGAGGCCACTGAACGTTTCGCCATATGTCTTGTAAATGTTTTCTCCAGAATATACTGATGCACTGAATCAAATGAATTGAATTATTTTTGGTGTGTGTCATATACTATTTTTAATTCTCATGGAGCCTCCATCTTTCTCAACCTGAATGCAACCCTCCAGTCCCAGTTCTCAAGAAATATGATATCATTTGCTTCTTCCATAATGCCATTCAACATCTGTATATCCTGTGCCTGCTTTATCTTTCCGCTGACCATTGATAGATAGCGAGCCATGTGAGTGTACCGCTCTGAATTTCGCTGATATTCGCGGTGGAACCGAATACCTGCAATAGTAGCGCTTAGTGTTGGCAGTATTATTGTGAAAGATGTTAATATTCTAGATACATCTATAAAATTATATGATATAGCATTTCCGATCCCTGAAATTTCGACAGTCACCGCAATGATCGTCATGGCAAAAAATATCTCACCGAGTTGTGTATTTCTTGTATTACTCAATCCTTCCCGTTTGCTTGCTTTATTATAATAAGTCGCTTGATCATCAATCCAGGCTATTAGCAAGAAATTTTTAAGATGCAAAAATGGAATGTTTGGCTTTTCTTTCGGTCTTTTGCTCCAGATCCACGAGAATGATCTGTTGGTCCAGTCATCCTGCATGTGAGGAGTGTCAAGATATGGTGGTGGCTTTGGAATTTTGCACTCTGCACCTGCCACATACAAAAAAATACCTACACGAATTCGCTCTGCAAGAGACCTGTAATCAAGCCATTTGCGCTGCCAATCACCAAAATGAGCAAATATCAACAAAGCCACAATTAATGCAACTTCAGCGAACTCAACT
>JAUSDC010000037.1 GCA_030650845.1 Candidatus Methanoperedens sp. | reverse complement strand
ACTTGATCCCAGAAAAGCAACCGAAACTAAGTTGAAAAATGTTGCACATGATATCAGAAGGATTGGTTACATCAAAATTTTGTATGGCATAAAACCTAAATGGCTATGTAGGGGGTGTAGTTGAATATTGTCCCAAAGCCCCTTGAGCATGTAAATTGTTTTGTAGACTTCCTATCTTATGATATTGAGGTACAGACGTACGAAAAATTCTTTGTTTGTATCAATGATTATGGGTTTGACGGTTTCAGTTTCGTCATCCATGCGGACAAGGATATCAGCAACTTCGATCCCTGAATTTTCTGCTTCGCTTCCGGGTATCACATTCGTCACCACCACCCATTTTTCTGTTGGAAGATCATAGTACGCAACAAGCTTTGGATTGACATCAACTGCATTGATGCTAATCCACGGTCTTACAAGTACGCCGTGTTCTATCAACTGCTCTGCCACCCACATTGCTGGCTGAATCGGCATAGCAAACCCGATGGCTACCTGGTCTTCAACCCTCGTGTCTGGCATGAAAATCACAATGCTCTGATTATTTTAGAAAGGATATAAGCCCGGGCGGGAACGAATTCCATAGTTATTCCGTCTACAGTTTTACCTGTGTTTGGTGTTTTATATCATTCTAAACTTACGAGATTACCACGTAGATTTAAATCATGATCACCCGGTTTACTCTCCATATAATATTATAACATTAATAGCATTTATAAATTTTGGTTAGCAGGTCATCAATCTAACTCATATAAACTAATTGATAATATCTTGAGGAAATTGCAGTCAGAGATGCGGTCTTGGAAGCTGAGGATTGAAGTGAACCTTAAACAGAGCAAAATGGCATGTGTTTTGGGTGCATGAGTCATCCCTGCATCATCATGTCATACACAAAAGTTTATTTTATCCAAATACATTCAAATATCTAGGAGGTTGGATTTATGGGCTTAATTTGGACAATAGTTGCGATTCTGTTGATCCTCTGGCTATTAGGATTATTGCTCGGTTTGGCTGGTGGCTTAATCCACATATTGCTGGTCATTGCTATTATCGTTGTACTGATTAGAATAATCCAAGGACGCAAACCTTTGTAACCATTCCGTTTATAACGGTACGAAAACCCCAATGAGTGTACGATAAGTTATGATTTTTTCTTTTTTTGTTTCCATATTATCTTCTTTGCATTATACAAACAGTTTCTCGTGCAAATACAGTAAAACAATATTTGATTGAGTATATTAATCTGACGTTTTGATTCTCCCACTTTCTAGTTGGCAAAAAAACAAGAAGCAAAAATTGACAGAATACTTGAAATAACTTCTACCCATTTCCTAATAGATTCAAAATAATAAATAAAGGTAAACGATAGGCTTAAATAAAATAAATCTTAAGAGTAATAATGAGACAGGTTTGTGCAATTGAAAATCCTCTCTCAAAAGGAATGGGAAAAAATATGCCGAAAATAATAGTTGTGTATCTCAGTACATCAGGAAATACCAAAGCGATGGCTGATGCCATTGTGGAAGGAGCAAGATCAAGAAACGTAGAAGCCAGCGCCATGAATTTTCATGAAGTTAAAATGGAAGAACTGAAATCTGCTGATGCCATTGCAGTTGGCTCATCGACCTTCCATTACAAGATGCTGCCTCCAATGTAAAAATTCATCGACTCTATGGCAAAGTTGAACGTGAAAGCAAAAGTAGGTGCAGCGTTCGGTTCTTATGGATGGAGCGGAGAAGCACCTGTAATGATAGCCGAACAAATGCGTAAGATTGGTATAAACGTGATAGATCCAGTACTGCGCATCCAGTACGCACCAGCTGAAAAAGACCTTGAGGAATGCAAGAGGCTGGGAAAAGACCTTGCAAACAAGATCAAGCCCAAGGTATAAATAGACGTAGTTAATTATTAATTATTATAGTTTAATGGAGGTTAACATGGCCGGATTAGAAAATATCCTGGATCTTGCAGAAGCTGCAAGAAAAACAAAGAAACCAAAAGTCTCAAACGCGGAGAAAGAGAGACAACGGGGATTCCTTGAACAGTTGAGAGCCCGAAAACCGGTAAAAGTGAAAGCGGCTAAACCATCAAAAAAGAAAGCTGTGAAAGCCAAATCCAAAAAAGGAAAGAAGATGAGTAAAGCCGAAGAAGGTGAGACTTACTATTGCACGGTCTGCGGCGGTGAGGTCATTTGCACAACAAGCAGTGAAAGCCCTCTTGTCTGCTGCGATGAGGTATTGTATATCATAAGCTAAAGAGGTGAAAGGGTAATGTTATTCATGTGCAGTACCTATCTTCCATTTTCGCTGACCCCCGAGGACCTGAAGGAAATGGCGGAAAAGAGCGGGATGTTCTGGTGCACCTCATGCAAGAAGACTTTCTTGAAGAAAGGCGCGACAGAATGTCCGAATTGCGGGTCAAGTAAAATAAAACCAAGAGCGGCATAAAGTCTTGAAAAATGACAAACCGCAGATAAAGGCGCCCAGAGTCGCGCCTCTGAAGGGCGCATCTGCGGTTATTTGATTCTAACACCAAGACATTTTAAATCCCAAAACATGAAAAACTATATAATTCGTTGGAACATCATGAAATGTAAAGGGTGATTTGAATTGGGCACATATGGTACACATCCAGGCGAGTACACAGTAACAGACATTAATGAAGTACTTTTTTATCTATTTTTATTTTTCCTGCTGATGTCGGCATATTATTTATATCTCAGATTTCTTGTAAGAAGAGCCAAAATGATTATCGCTAACGATGAACATGAAATTGGGGATGAAATAGATTATAGATTCCATTGTAATGTTTTATCTTACGGATTAAAAATAAGAAAGGTTAGCGATGCAGAATGGACGGCATATAAGCTATTTAGGTCGGGGAGGAAGGTATCATTGAGAAAAGGACTTTTGAGGAAAATCATAGATTATATGAACGGGAATTTCGGGTATGATGATGAGGTTATTGGCTTTTGACATTTCTATCTGTTTTCTTAAAGGTCGATATGCGGGTTCAGGTCGCATCCAGTACATGGAAGGCACATTGTCTTTGCAGCGCTGGCGTCAAGCCCGTATTTGTCCAGTATTCTTCTTGACATCCGGGCGAGCTTCAGCAGCCTCTCCTTTGTGGGTCTCTCTGCCTCAAGTTCCCCGAACCTCAAGGGATGCACGCCAACCGCCCTTATTATCGGGATCACGCCCATTGCTGCAAGTTCTTCATAATACTTTTCGACAGTCTCGTCGGTTTCTCCCAGCCCCACTATGAAGTTGGTGAACACGCGATCTTTCCCGAAGAACTTTACTGCGTCCTTCAAGCAAGCAAGTGTAAAATCAAGAGGCGGCTTCTTGCAGTATTTATCGTAGAGTTCCCTGTCCATTGTCTCCACATTATATTTTATCTCGCTTGCGCCAGCTTCTTTAAGAATTCGTGATGAGTCCTTTGTGGGATATACAGACACGCCTATGGGTACATTGTATTTCTTTAATTTTCTTACAAGGTCTGCCGCCCTCTCCACTTCTTTTTCAGGCGAGACCTCGACACCGGATGTGATCGAAATGCCTTTCATGCTGCCGAAGCTGTGAGCTTCTTCCACGAGCGCGAGCAGTTCCTCCGTGGATTTTACTTTTCCATTCAATTTTGGAACAGGACAGAATTTGCAATCATAAATGCATCGCTCGCTCATGGTTATGTACGCCTGCTCAGGGCAGTGAATAAGCTCTTCTTCAATAGTTCCCCGGACAAGCTCCTTACCACCCTTCATTATCACAATATCCCCATTGTCCCTGACAGCACGCAGGGGCGAGCCCTCATCCACAACAAGCCTTACCCTGTGTTTTCCAGATCTAAAGAAAAAAGCCCTTCCGCCAGCACCAGGTCCCGCAGTTGGAATGGTAATCCTGCCAAGAAGCGAGAGATCTATATCGACTGCCCCGATAGAGATAAGCTCGGCCTTAATACTGGAGTTCATTTTCATAAATCTATGATAGCTTTTTGATACTTAAATACTGATGGGACAAGCCACCAAAGATATTTGGCGAAAATCCTAGCAGCCAAATTATAACCAGAATCACATCAATTGTATTGAATAGGTCCAAAAAGCTAACCTTCTCATTGCTGTGCAGTTTGAATCAGGAATGAGAATTGGTGAACTAATTTCCAAAACTCTTAATGAGGTATGCCTTGAGGTCCACGGTTATGTTCTGGATTGAGTCAAAAGAAAGAACTTAATACTCAAAAGTAATTTAGGTATGGTATATATGGGTATTGTAATCGCAGTGTCAAATATGCAAATATCCTTTCCTTTAGACGTTAACATCGAGGCGCTAGCAGTTATTTCCCTTATTATTTCGGTTTTTATTGCATTATTGATCTCAGATTCCAAATATTCGAACAGAATGGCTTTGAGCACTCTTGATGCGATCACAATTCCTTTGCTAATCACTTTTGCGGGTATAGTTGTTTATAAAATCACTTTAATAGTATAGGCAGTATACCAAAAAGAAGCATATTTGAAGTACCGTTGATCGCAAGGATAAAAGGCAAGCTCCTTGTCTTCTGAAATATATAGCCTATAACAATTCCAAAAAAGCACGCTATTAATATCTCGTTGATGTGCCCATAAACAGAATGCATTATTCCGAACAAAATACCGCTTAAAAAAAGCCCCTTCTTTAATCCAATTACTTTTTCAAGATTCGTCTGGAGTATTGATCTGAATATAAGTTCTTCAGCTGCCCCTATGAAAACAAACATCACAATAGCAATTTGTAAAAGGTTAGAAAGTTGAATATTTTCGATCAGGGCGGAAGGATCAAGAATAAGGTACTCAAGTACTGCAAATGCCATCCCGATAATAAGAGCAATAGGGAGATAAATGTGGAGATGTCTGAAATTTATGCCAATTTCACTTAATGAAATATCCTGGTTCTTAATTATAATATAAATTGGTATAAACATAACCCCATTTATCAATACATACCAGAGCAGAGTTGTAAAGAATTGGGGCATTATGAGACTAATAATCCGCATCAATAACAATAGGATCATACTTTGAAGAGCTTTTTTGATTTCTGACTGGGATTTGCTGAATATTAAGGCCAAGCTTATTATTTGAAGGTTGATAATATGTATTAGCAAGCCAATATTCACCTGACCAAATAACATCATTAATTCCCCGAATACTATTACCAGTGCATGAAAATAGAGTTCTTTTTTCATTTATTCACCCACGTGTACATTTATAGAATCATCTGATTATCATCTCAAACACAATAATATCAGGTATAAAGGTTATGTTTTATTCCAGGGAATTTCAATGGAGAATCCAATTAACATTAAAAATCATTTTTCTAGGATTGACATTTTTCCATCTTTTCCTTCTTTGAAACCAGGAAGCAATGCTTCATCTTCTGGTGCCAAGATTTTATTATTCTATCTGAAGAATTAAATCCTGGAATTTTTGCAGAAATCAGGTCAACCTAAAGAAAATAGATTGCTTTATGTCCGAAGGTTAATTGGATTTCTTCTACTTTAGTATAACCCGATTAACTTTTTAACATTACTGCCAGAAATTAGAAAAAGTATACGCTATACTGGTTTGAATAAAGTCAATAATATGGTAGAAATATATAAAGAGAATAAATTAGTATTTATTATTACTTTAAAAACTAAGATAAGGTATATTAAAAGATTAAAAACGAAAAAAAGATATAATAAATCTTAAAAAATCTTAAAAACTCAAAGAAACCTTATAAAACTATCGATTAACTTTTATCCTATAGAACTTTTAGGGGTGAAATTGTGATTTCAATGAATAAATCAAGTAAATACATAATTTATACGTACTTATCGACGAAACAACTACTGTTGAAATTAATAAAAAATGTGGCATTATTGAGGAATATTTTAGGATATAATAACAATTCAGTGCTCCACGATTTTTCATAAACTGATAGTAATGTCTATATATAAGGAGAAATATCCTCTGAATAATAAACACATTTCATAATTGTAATCATAATGAGAAATTACTGTAAAAAATAAACCGATGGGATCAAAAATGAACAATAAACCGATGGGATCGAAAATAATTAGATATATAAAATCAGGATTTGTTATAATTAATGTAATATTGCTTTTTATAACAATTTCCTCCGCAGCTACCAGTCAAATTCCTTATGGAGGAACACCATGGGCAATACCCGGAACAATTCAAGTTGAGAATTATGACTTAGGTGGCGAAGGCATTGCATATCATGACATGGAAACAACAAATCAAGGATATCAGTATAGACCCGAAGATGGTGTAGATATTGAACATACTACAGATACCGTGGGAGGATATAACATTGGTTGGACTCTTCCCGGTGAATGGTTAGAATATACAGTTAATGTGGAGACTAATGGAAATTATAATCTGGAAACCCGTGTAGCATATGGTGGCACTGGCGGCACATTCCATATAGAGTTCAATGGTGTTGACAAAACAGGCCCGATAACTGTACCGGATACCGGAAGTTATCAGACATGGACGACAGTAACAAAGACTGTATCTTTGAGTGCAGGTCAACAAGTCATGAAGATAGTTATGGACAAAAAAGGAGATTATAATGTCGCCAACATAAACTATATTCGAATAACACCTTCACAATCTCCATACGGGGGAACACCATGGGCAATACCCGGGATAATTCAAGCTGAGAATTATGACTTAGGTGGCGAAGGTATCGCATATCATGATACAGAAAAAGCAAATCAAGGATATCAGTATAGACCCGTAGATGGCGTAGATATTGAACAAACTTCAGTTACTGGGAGAAGATATAACATTGGCTGGACTTTTTCCGGTGAATGGTTAGCACACCCAATTAATGTGAGGGGAGGATATAATATTGGTTGGACTCTTCCTGGAGAATGGTTAGCATATTCAGTTAATGTGGAGACTAATGGAAATTATGATCTGGGATCCCGTGTAGCATATGGTGGCACTGGCGGCACATTCCATATAGAGTTCAATGGTGTTGACAAAACAGGCCCGATAACTGTACCGGATACCGGAAGTTATCAGGCATGGACGACAGTAACAAAGACTGTATCTTTGAGTGCAGGTCAACAAGTCATGAAGATAGTTATGGACAATAAAGGAGATTATAATGTTGCCAACATAAACTATATTCGTATAATACCAACATCTATTCCGACTCCAACACTTACCCCAACACCTACCCAAGAAACTTCCTCAACAACCACCCCAACAACTACATCAACAACTACCCCAACATCCCCCCCAACACCTACCCCAACACCTACTCCAGCATCTACCCCAACACCTACTCCAGCACCTACTCCAGCACCTGCCATCATAGTATCGGGAGCTTTTTATGTGGCAACTAACGGAAACGATGCATATCCTGGAACGGAATCCCAACCATGGAGAACTATTCAGAAAGCTGCTAACACATTGACAGCGGGACAGACAGTATATGTTAAGTCAGGAACATATAATGAAAAAATCAACATGAAAAATTCGGGAACAGCTAATAACTTCATAACTTTCTCTGCATACCCAGGAAACACCGTTACGATTGATGGTACAGGTATAACATTGGGTTCATGGGATGGATTAGTCCGAATCAGTGGACAGAATTATATAAAGTTTTCTGGACTCCGAGTTGTAAATTCACAGTTCATGGGATTCATGGTAACAAGTAATTACGCTGGAAGTTATCCCTCGAATATAATCATCGAAATGAATTACATTACCAACACCGCATCATCAGCAATCATGGTAGAGGATGGTAAAGGTATAACTATTGATGGAAATGAAATTACAAAAGCCCAAACAATGTCAGGATTAAGTTCGCAGACACATGAAACTATTTCATTCGTAAATGTTGATGGATTCGAAATAAAGAACAACAAACTTTACAACAACAACTTTGAAAGTATCGACGCAAAAGGCGGGTCTAAGAACGGTAAGATTCATCACAATGACATAAGTGGTCATGTCAGTGCAGGTATTTATTTAGATGCATGGTCAACTCCATCTTATAGCATTGAAATATTCGATAACAGAATCCACGACAGTTCCAATAGTGGAGCACGTGGAATAGCTGTTGCAGTTGAACAAGCGGGCGGAAGTCTACGAGATATCAAGATTTATAACAACCTTCTATATAACAACGCAGCTACTGGATTTGCAGTAGCTTGGTATTCTAAAGGCCCAGTGGATAATATTCAGTTTATAAATAATGTTCTTTATAATAACGGATTAGTGGACAACTGGGGCGGAGGAATAAGCATTGAGTTTACAGGTGCTACAAATGTTATTCTGCGAAACAACATAGTTTATAGCAACAGAAACTATCAGGTTCAAAACAGTACAGGTTCAGGTACCACAATTGATAATAATCTTATCGATGTGAATCCGCTCTTTGTAGATCCATCCGCAGAAGACTTCCATCTAAAAACTGGTTCTAACGGTATAGACAAAGGCTCATCCACCAATGCGCCGACTGTGGATTTCGATGGGAAATTGAGACCCTCAGGTGCTGGTTATGATATCGGAGCATATGAGTATTAACCATACACTTTAAAATGGCAGATGAGAACCTGGTCTGACGGGTATATTGGATCATCCCGACGGGTTTTGGTTTTCATCTAATCAATTTTTATATTTTATTTAGGTCCCAACATTAGTTTGGTTTGTAGACAAAATATTTCCATCGAATACATGCTAATAATTCTGGCTAATATTAGTGTTTTTTGTGCGAACCAGAAGAAATTAAAAAGCCTCTACTTTATTTTGAATATCTGGTAAAATCCATTATCATAAAATTGATTTATCTTGCCTTGGTTAAACTGTATCCATTCTTTCAGTGGGTCAAAACCAAAGGTATAAAATAAAAAATTATAGCTTCCATTACTATTTATTATATAAGTTGAATTATCAATTTTTGTTGGGTCTGGTTTTTCTATGATGGAGAGTGTCCTCCCGTATATTTTAACTTTTTCAGGGTCATAGTAATCTATAAATGTATCCCACATAGAAAAATACGATTCCCCAATATGAAATATTGTTTTTTCTGCAAAGAACTTCGCACCATTGAGTTCTGTCGTTCGTATCAAATCAGAACTTTCAGTTCCGTAATGTGCTGGAATGTGAGGAAGGATAAGCAAAATTGCCAAAACGGTTAGGATTTTTCGATCAAATGTAAAAGTTATGATATACCCCATTGGCACTAATGAAAATAGATATATCCTTTCGTCTATTTCAGCTCCATACTTTATTACAAAAAGGATAAAAATGCCGATAAGCCAAAAAAAACAAATTTTGGTCAGTTCTTTATTATCTTTTTTAATTCGGCCGGTTATATAGAAAGTAGATGCAACAATCATAGCAATAGCATATACTCCTATATAGAAAAGACGGCTATAACGCACTATCCAATGTGAGGAGAAGGTAATAATCTCTACTGAACTATATTTTCCAGTTTTAAAAAGTCCGAAAATATCTGGTTGTGAAACTTGTTTTATGACCTCTTTTACACCAGTCTCAAACATAAATTGTGCGAGATATAAGTACCAAGAAGTAAACAAAATTATGAAAAATATTATAAATATAGTACGTTTTTTATGGAGTGATTGAATAAATGATGATGAAAATATAAATGAAGAAATTATCATGATAGGAGTTAATATGTGTGTTATTATCAACGTAATAAAAGTCAGAGATATTAGAATTGCCCTATGAACTTCTGCCAAATAATTATTTGGGATAATTTTACTGAATGCAACAATAAACATAAATAACAATAGATATAATAAATATGCAATGGATACGGGTCCATAGTAATAAAGAGGGCCCCAAAATGAAGCGAGTATTAGAAAAGAAGCTAAAAAGGATTGGTTGGATAACAGTCTGAGACGTTTTCCAATACTAAAAGTAATTAAAATAACTGAAAATACCCAAAACAAAGGGAAATATTTCAACACATTTTCTATTTTAATATCTGTCAAATACAAAATAGATGCAGAAATCAGATGTAGGGCTGGCCAGGAACGATAAGTCATAACAGGATATTGTGATGACAAATTTACATACTTTGTTTCCATGACTGTCTTCACTTCCCCCGCAGGGTAGTATGACCAGGGGAATCGTGCATTATCTTCTGCAAATATTGGCACTCCAAAAAGATATAATCCAATAACAATCAAGTATAATATATATATTATATCTTTCTTTATTTTTTTGTCCAAATATAACTTAATAGAAAAGAATACCGCCAATATATACCCTATCCAATATTCTAAGCTTAAGTGAGAAGCTAATCCAAGAAAGTCTTTGACATCTACTACCACGGGTCTTATTTTCCAAATACTATAAAACAAAAATATTAAGCTAATCAGGGAGAAAATTACGTATATTTTTAAATCTAAATGGGAAGAAAACCAAGATTTTACATGAGAAACCTCATTTTTTAAATTCAAATTTTTATATTTATTTAACATTTTGTAATTATTCCTTATAGCTTTTTATTCTTTTCTACCGTAAACCATAACCTCAAAGGAAAATTTATCAAAAAGTGTACCAATCAAATTCCAGGCCATAAATAAGAATTTGGGGACATCTGGAGAAGCCTTATATAAATAATTTTCCATAGGCAATTTAATTCCATTCTTAATCATTGCCTGTTTAATTTCCCCAGCAGATAGAGGGTATTCATAACTTGCAGGTGGCCCATCAGTATCGAATATTCTTGAATATAAAAAATATCTTATTCTATTTCTCAGTTGAAGAGAAACAAATGCAAAAGGTAGTGAAATAAATGCATATTTGTTTGGCTCAACACAATAAAAATTATGATTTTTCTTGAGAACTCTGATCAACTCTGCCAAAGGTTCTTCGATCGGATGTAAATGATGAATTAATTCGATACAAAAAACAAGATCAAAAATATCAGTCTTGAAAGGAAGATAATGAGCGTCGCAGCGAATTAGATTAATAACTCCGTTACTTTTCAATTCGATTAATGACTCTCCAATAATATCGCATTCCACTAACACTGAATTTTCTTTTTCGAAGTAATTATATAAAATATCACGACCACATCCAACATTAAGTACCAATTTACCTGAAAGATTCTCACTGCTCTTAATGAAGTTAAAAATTTTTATTTTATTATCTTTCCACTCTTGATCTCTCCAAGAAGATTTCTGTCCCTCTAAAGTTCTAAGACCAGCGAACATCTTTCGTTCACATTCAATTCGCATCTTTTTATCCATCATTTCCCACCTTTGTCTTCCTTTATATCTTTATTCATTTGCATGCCAATAAACGATAGGTATTTTCCTAAATAGCTACCTGACGAATAATATTTATCATAGACATCATTGATTTTCTCTCGAGAGCAGGTAAATTCTTTTTCCAAAATCTTCCTGATCTCCTCCAACCCATCTCCCTTAAAAATAAGATTTTTATCTAAAGGCCCAATAATTTCCCCAATCCCCCCAGCATCCGTTCCGATCACTGGGGTACCTACTGACATCGCCTCAAGCGCAACAATAGGATTATTCTCAGGCCAAATGGAGGGAATTACAAGCGCCAGTGCATCTTTATAAAGTGACCACAACATTTCATCACTCACCCATCCCAAAACTTTAACATTATTTTCCAATTTATTTTTGGCAATATAATCCATGATTTTTTCCTTAAGGCTCCCTTTTCCGACGATTATAAGCCTTGCATCAATCTCGCTACTGTGTTCTTTAAATAAGTTTAAAAGATTGCAGATTCCCTTATGCTCTTCAAGCACCCCAACGTATAGAAAATAATTCGAATATCCAGATTCCTTAATATTTTTTGGTGGAGGAGGAACAAAGTT
>JAUSDC010000091.1 GCA_030650845.1 Candidatus Methanoperedens sp. | reverse complement strand
TTACGATTTTCAACATCTGAAGATGCAAGGAAATGTATATGAGCCTAAATCAGGTGAGATAAGATATGTATTTTAAGGACTTTCAAACGCTAAATTGCCCCGATAGGGGCTTTCTTGAGAAGATACAGAAGATAAGGAATTATATCAGAGCATATGCAATTGCAGGTGTGGTATTATCGTTGGCTGGTATTGCAATCCTCATATTCAATAGTTCTTCTAACTTGAATATCAACATCCTGACCTACAGTCTAGTTCCTGCTATCATACTGACCTGGTTCATCAGTAAAGTATCACCTGCGATCGGAATGACCTATCTGCGAAACAGGATGTATTTATTTGCTATCTTTTCGTTTCTGCTTGATTCGTTCACAACATATATTGGCGTGGATATGTTTGGCTACACCAACAAACATCCATTCAGTTCCTTTCTCCCGTCTGTTTTTGGAACGGGAGCTGTATTGATCCCTATCTCCTTGATCTTAGTCATGGTGATAGTCTTTCTGCTTGAAAAAGAGTCCATGGAAGATCAGAATAAAGATGAAAAGTATATGATGACATTGACCTTAATTGTCCTTGGCTTCTCAATGGGTGCAAGGAATTTGTTGGCGATGGTATTTGGAGTTTAGCTGTAACAGAATCTAACAATATAAAAAAATTCCGGGTATTACATCAGTCCTTTTATAGTGCCAAAATCAATTGTTATTAGTGGAGGTCAATATGCAATTTGGAATGCCTTATGGAATGATGAACGGTTATGGTATGAGCTATGGAAATGGAATCCTCGGGCTGATATTCTGGATACTGGTAATCATAGGGTCAGTTCTGCTTATCAAGTACCTCTGGGAAAGCAGTGGAGCTAAAAGAGATCAGGAATCAGCACTTGAAATCCTGAAGAAAAGATACGCAAGAGGAGAGATAAGTAAAGAAGAGTTCGAAGAGAAGAAGAAAGATCTGTAAGTACAAATAGAGCGATTTTGAATAAATCTTGAGGTAAGATATCGATAAGAAGACTTTGGCTTTATTAGGCGTTGTTTTGATTATTGTGGGCACTGCAGGATTGTTTTTCAGCTCTGGTTACTCTCGTATCAACCATGGGGGATATTCGTCGCACTGGGGGAGCTTTGGGGAAATGGGACAAAACGGTATGATGGGCAGTGGAATGATGGGTGGAAATATGCTTGTGAGTGGCGGCGTCCCATATAGTCCCAATGGAAGCCAGGTCAGCCTGGAACAAGCCAGTAATATTGCAAAGAGATATCTGGCCGCTCAAAACAATCCTGATCTGGAACTTGCTGATCTGGAAGAATGGGAATTCAATTTCTATGTTGAATATAAAGAGAAAAGCACAGGAACAAAAGCATTCCAGGTGCTGATAGATAAATATGGTGGAACTGTTTCCCCGGAAATGGGTCCTAATATGATGTGGAACATAAAATATGGCATGATGGGCTCACAGACAGGCAATATGACCCTGGCAAAAGAGCAGGCAATGGCATCTGCCCAGCAGTTTCTGGATTCTCGGCTCCCGGGAACCAAGGCAGAAGATAGTGGAATGTTTTATGGTTACTACCATTTTGATGTAAAGAAGGATAACAAAATGTATGGTATGCTGGATGTAAATGGATACTCAGGACAGGTATGGTATCATACCTGGCATGGGAATTATATTCGGGAGGTATAGAAAATTGTATTGAGTAGATGTGATATCTTTAAAATGCTTAATGTGCACAGAAAAGCTTATAGGAAGAGCGGTTATATTAAAATTTAGAACGGAGTGATTAAAATGGCGAATGTCGTAAATGGATTAGATCCACAGCAAATTCAGGGCATGGTAGATGCCGTGAAAAAGGAACCGAAGAGTGCCCAGGCAAAATTCTCTGCCAAAACAATATGGAAGACAGGTTTTGAAAATGAGGCACAAATTAAAGATTTTCTCAATTAATAGTTGAATAAACTGAAAACAAATTTGATATAAACTATCGGCAGATCAAGAAAAATCCGGAGAAATTTTAATGAGATAATCGCATAGCTTGAAAAACAGCAGAGAAAAGCCGTCGATGAAGTGCAGGCTAAGATCAAGCGATTGAAGGAATTGGGAGAATAATAGAATTAAGCACTTCTTTGATTGCTGATGTTCATTATAAAGAAAATGCAAAAAAGAAATATCCCACTCAAAACTCAATTGCAGAAGCTTTGTGTTTGGTAATTTAAATTTTCTTTAGTTTTTCGATGCCCGCCTTAATTACATTGGGCTTGTTGATCTTATCCGGCATCCACTTTGGTTTATTTTTCGGAGCGGATACGAGTGCTTTCCATCCTTTAAATATATGGATTTTCTGGGTTCCTCTTTCCCGGAGTCTTATTTCGGCAGGATTTGATTTTGTTCCTTTGCTGCGATTAGCGGCTTTTAATGCTGCCTGCCTTGGCTGGGTACCTGTGAATACTCCTGCCTCTTTTCCATTCTTCCCCCTTAGAACAAAACATCTTGTTCTAGTTACGCTCTTACTGCTTTTACTTTTTGTTTTCGCCATATTTTCATACCCTGGCAACGATTCGTTGTCCTATCATTGTATTTATTATTATAATATATAAGTCTTACTAAGATACTTTAGGCTATGCACACTGATTTAAAAATATGCTGCTACTGTTGCTCCTGCTTTTTGGAACCCATAACCAAAGCTTGCTCAACCCCATACCATGTCCTTCATGACGAGAACCACATTATCCCGTAGCGGATAACTCTCTACAAGGCATGATTATATCTTGGATTGATGAATTGATAAGTTATACTATACTTGTAGCTTGTCCTCACTTTGTTTTTCTCAATAAAGTATATAAGCAATCATTCGTAACTATACTAACAATTATGCAAGGAATATATCAAGGCTATCCAATAATGTTCCATGATAGAGCTTGGACTGTAATCCTTACTTTATCGCAAGATAATTCTGGCACAGCTCATTTTGACAGAGCCATAGAAATCATAGAAAATTCTGGACAGGCAACTGTTGTAGGGAGTACGATGAGTTTGTTAAGGAAGCATTATCAAAATTTAAAAGACATGAAGTAATAATGTTGGTTATTATTACAAGGAATTTTACATGAATAATAGTTTCGCCCCGCTATCTAATGGCTTTTATTCTTGAAAATGTATTACCCATGAACTGAGGCAAAATTATGAATCATCGCATTAACTCCCGCAATCTTCCGAAGTGTATTGAGCAATTGGCAAAAGAGGGATATACCATAGACATTGAACACTCGAATAGACTTATCAGGATAACCTGTGAAGGAAATACATTAAGAAATCTTATCCCATTCGGGCAGACCAGATTGAATGAATTTGGAGGGTAATATGGGTAGAACTGTACCGAGTTTTCGCATGTTGCTTGAAGAGATCGTAATGGAACTTTCAGTGTTCAAAAGAGCATTGCGCGGTGAGGATAAGATTGCGTTTGATAACCTGATGAACAAAGCCCGACAACATGCGTCATCTTGCACAGTCACGCCTATGCTTGAGCCGATGGATGCTGTTTTCTTGTCGATATTGGTAGAGCAGGAGAAGGAGATCAGCTCATTGAAGGAGGCGTTGAGGGGGTCATGTTAGAAACTGCTAAAGAAAGAGTTAAATTATTGAAAAAAGGCTTGTCTCAAAAGGAAATTGAGATGCTCTATATTGAACATAACAATTTCAAAATAATTCGCACACCGATACTATATGATGCAAATGAATTTGAGACTCCTAATAATCCTTCTTATCCTCAGTACTTTAAAAACGATGTTCAAATTCATGTGCGAATATCCAGGGGGTTGATGCCCTCCTTTCCTACAATGTAAACGATCTTCATAGTGGTGGTCGTGGTCTTGCCTGTGCCTGCGAGGATCAGTTGGGGGGGCTGGGTGTCTTGATGAAGGGGAGCTGGCGGGGTTTTGGGCTGAAGAGGGGGAGTCTAATAAATAAGCGCCTCTGAAAACGATGTGTGAATCCGCAGAAGAACGTACTTTCGGTCAATATTATCTAAACGGCGCTGGGGTGCGACCCCAGACCCCGGTGAGGCGCCGCCGCTGGCGGAGTTTAACCTGAAACCAATGGTTGCATATAATCCAAACACTCTAATGCTTGCATGAAATAAAAGGTCAGCACAGAGTTCCTTCCTCGATTATTTGCTGCTAATTGACACTTGATAAGACACTAGCTGCGAGGTATTATTTAAGTGGTCAAAAATTATTTTGGCTGTTTCTTTAGCCAATAGTCCTGTTGTATCGATTTGGTACTCGCCTTCGTATTTTTTCTTCATTACTTCTTCATTTAAACGTTGGCAAATATCATACTTTCTAAACTCCCCTTTTTTGCGGGATTGAATCCTTTTTTGTAGTTCTTCTTCACTTGTATAAAGACCAAAAACACGAATTGATAAGTCTTTGTCTAATTGATTAAGATTGTCGAGATACTCAACTATTTTACCGTTACTAAAAGTATCCACTACTATTACAGGACGGAAACCTAATTTAATAAAATCATATACTAATTTCGCTGAAATGTTCAGCATATTAATATGTTCGTTCTGATTTGTCCAATCTACTGAAATGACCATTGACCGTAGAATATCTACTTCTAACCTGACGCCTTCAGGATAAAATTTTGACAAGCATTTTGCAGATTGTGATTTACCAGCGCCTGGAGCGCCCCTTATTATAATTATATCTAATTTCTCATTGCTCATGATCAGAATTGTGGTTCAGGTACATTGCAGGATAGCCACTTGCAGGGTAAATTACAGGTATTCATTAGCTTAGTAATTTCAGTAGTCCGTTTCTTGGAAAGAATAGAAATAATGTCTTCTTTTAAAATATTTCCCAAAGGCTCTCGTGCCAAAGGAATACGCAGATGGTCAAAACATTTAACCACATCTCCATTGTAATAGACACAAATATTTTTTCTAGCCGCACAAACCATATCATTATCGAGTAGTGAAGATACATTGGCATCATGCCATACACCTCCAAAATCCATATATGGCTGAGAAGTATGTTGAATACCTAATTCATCGCAAAATGTTTTAACCTTCGGGATATCATCTCTGGTTTCATCGGCAAAAACCGATTGAATTTTCAACCTGTCGCCCAATATTTTTCTTGCCATTAATATATTGCTCATTACTTTGTCGTAATGATTTCTGCCCCTGAATTCATTCCACTTGCTCTTTTCCATTGTATCTAACGACACCACAAGAATGTGTTCAAAATTGGAATACTTAACCAGAAAATCTTCTGTAATCAATGACCCGTTCGTTACCACAATCATTGGAACATTAAGTTTTCTTGATTCTTCTGCGAAATGCAAAACATCTTCCATAAATAACAAAGGTTCACCGCCTGTAATTGTAACCTTATACAAGTTGTTATGCAACGATTGCAGGCATTTGATGAAATTTTTTAGCTGGATTCGCTCGCTATCAGGTTCGGGCGTTTTCCATATTCCACATTTGGAGCATCTGTCATTGCACCGCCTTGTAATCATGTAGATCAATTCATTTTGCTTTACCCCACCTTTCCCACCTTAAATCATAATATTTCAGAATTTTAGTTCTGAATCGTATTGCTCGATGTTGTTTTTCTTTATTTTCCTCTGATTATTCTATCTATTTTTCACACCAATTACGGTCAATTTTTAATGGTTGAAATG
>JAUSDC010000090.1 GCA_030650845.1 Candidatus Methanoperedens sp. | reverse complement strand
ATAGTGGCGCCACTTTGAGAAATGAACGCCAGACTTCCAGGTTTTGGAGACATCGGATCAAATGTGGCGTTAATCATCTTATGCGGCAGGATGATCCCAAGACAGTTTGGACCTATCATCCTGATGCCGTATTTCTGTGTGATCTGCAAAACTTTATCCTCAAGAATCTTCCCCTCCTCGCCTGTTTCCCTGAAGCCTGCCGATATAACAACCGCCACTTTCACACCCTTTTTTCCGGCATCTTCCATAACTTCCTGGACTATAGCTGCCGGGACTGTTATAACAGCAAGATCGAGCCTGCCAGGTATTGAAGCCATGGATGGATAAGTTTTGTGTCCGAGTATTTCCTTTCTTTTCGGGTTAACAGCATACAATTTACCCGGAAAACCAAGTAAATTTCTAAAAACTGCATAGCCGACTTTTTTTGGATCAGAGGAGGCACCAACGACCGCGATGGATTCAGGGTAAAAAATCCCTTCAGGAGCTTCTTCCTCTATCTTTTTTCCAGGCTCGATCGGTACATCGCTCTCATAAATTCTTGCATCAACAGCGTACGCCCCTTTTTCGTATAGTATCAGCGGATTAATATCAAATTCGACCAGTTCAGGACTCTCATAAAATAGCCTGGATACATTATCAATAATCCGAATAAGCTCTTTCTCATCCCCGGGCGGTTCGCCTCTATAACCTTTTATCAAAGTGTACCCTTTTATTTCCCGTATCATCTTTTCTATTCCATCCCTCTCGATCGGAAGCACCTTTATTGAAACATCCCTTATAAGTTCAACAAGTTTTCCGCCGAACCCGAAGGTAATGACCTTTCCGAAAGTTGCATCGGTTTTACCACCTATTATCAATTCTAACCCGGAAGGCATCTCTTTTTCAACGATTATTCCAGTTATATCTGCATTGGGGGCGTGCTTCTTTACATTCTGCATTATTTTATCAAAGGCTTTTATCATCCCTTCATCATTTTTTATTCCAGTTACAACTCCACCGACATCACTTTTATGAACTATCTGCGAAGAAACTATTTTTGCCACGACAGGGTAACCCATTTTTTTTGCGACCCTTACGGCATCATCGGCATTATTTACAATTTTATAATCCGGAACTGGAATTTCATATCTCTTCAGCAAATCATATCCTTGCGCCTCGCTTAACATCCTTCTTGACATAACTTACACCGCAGAATGTGTCTTTAACCATTCAGTAATTTTTGGCCAGTTCTCCCGAAGAGGTTTCTTACCCATAAAGAGTCCAATATGACCGCCGTTAGCTATGTCTTTTACAATGTCGCTTTTTTCAGTGCCAAGATGCATTTCAGCATTGAAGACCTGCTCTTTCGGTGTTATTTCATCCCTCTCCCCGACCAGCAGATATACAGGACACTTTATATCGCCCAGACTCAACTTTTTTCCAAGTCCAACGAACTCTCCTTCAAAAAACCTGTTTTCCTTGAAAAGCTCTTTAACCACCTGAAGATACCACTTACCAGGAAGATTTATGGTGTATTCATACCATCGTTCAAAAATTTCAAACCTCTGAATATATGCCTGGTCATTGATATGCTGGTAAAGCATCATGTACTTTCCGAAGTACTGTTCGTTCAGGTTAAGGCTTTTAAAACCTTCAAGCATATAATTACCCTTTAGAAGCCCTCCTCCTGCTGCCACAAGCCCCTCAAAGAATTCCATGGGCAACTTATGCGCATACTCCGTGATGACACCATTTCCCACATCACTATCTATAGGAGAACCCGCAAGAATAAGAGTGTTTACCTTATCCGGGAACCTTGCAGCATACATAGCGATCAGCCAACCGCCCTGACACATTCCGGCGAGATTAACACGTCCGCCTAACTCATCGACACAGATATCCAATTCGCTCAGATAATTATCTATGTCATAATTTTTCATCTCCTGGGTTGCGCTCTTCCATTCTATTGAACATACCTTTTCGATCCCATTCTCCATGAGCGCTTCGACTAGGCTCTGTTTAGTATTGAAGTCGACTATTGTTGAGGTATGGCCGGCATAGGGCGGTACGATAAATGTGTATATACCTTTTCCTCCCTGTGAAAAATCCCTCAATTTCAATGTATGTAAATCCATTCTCACTTTATTTTTTGTTGTCCAGGTCGGCTCAGGCTTTTCGATCTGTGTTTTATTAAATACTTCTAAAAATTTAATGTAGTCACTATAAGCTTCAACATTTTCTTCTGCAACTTTCCCATTTTCCTTTATAGAGTCTATAAAGAATGTTAATGGCCATGAAAATGGACTCTCAACATTTGGATTCTTAATATCCTTGACTTTTCTTTCTTCAGTTTTCTTGACCATAATAATTCACTCCCTATAATTTATTTTATTCTGTTGCTGGTATCAATCAACACTTCGCAACATACCATTTCTTCATATGCCCCCATTTCTTTAATCATCTTTTTCACTCCCTTCTATTTTGAGCGCTTCTTTCATTAAGTGGGTTTTGGTTTAAGATATATAAAAAAAATCACAACAATGTTTTGAAACTTAAACCAAAAGCCAAATAAGGAATTAAAGTAATGAAAAATGATGAAATATCAATGCACTATGTGTAACTGCATATACGACCCGGCGGCAGGGGAACCTCCCGAAATCAAACCCGGGACTGCTTTTAAAGATCTGCCAGATGATTGGGTATGTCCATCGTGCGGTATTTGTGGTAAAAGTATGTTTAAGAAAATTTAATTAAATTATTAAAAAACAAGAAAAGGGGGTAATGATGGAAAATCAGTATGAAACTATTAGACTGGAGGTTCGCGATTACATATCTCCAGAATGTTCCTGTAAGGTAGAGGACATGGTGAATTCTTTTAAGCACGTCGCTGAGTCTACTTTCGATCCTGTGAACAACCTGCTGACAGTAAAAGTTCATAAAGGCATGGTCGATGCCAGTGGTATTATAGAAGAATTAAAAAAATGCGGTGTCCGTTGTGAGGAGGGGAAAAGCGTTCCTGTTAAAGCCCGGATTGAACATGAAGCAATGAAAATGAAGAAGCCTGCTTCGCATGACCACCATGCAATGATGGAAGCTGAAATGAAAAGGCACTTCATCGTTGCCGCGATTTTCACGGTCCCTGTTTTGATCCTATCACCATCGATACAGGCATGGGCTGGCTATACCCTGCCGCCATCTCCTGCCTGGAGCCTCCTGCTCGTTCTTACAGCTTCTGTTGTGGTTTTGTATGGGGGTTTCGTTTTCTATAAGGGATCGATCAGGTCTTTTAAATTGCATACGCTTGATATGAATGTTCTGGTAAGCCTTGCACTTTTATCAGGGTATTTATACAGTTTAGGCTCCACTTTCTTTTTCAAAGCACCTGATTTTTATTGGGAAATAAGCACACTGGCAACATTCATTCTTTTCGGGCACTGGATGGAAATGAAAGCTGCGAGAAGTGCATCGGGAGCACTGAAAGAACTTGTAAAACTGATTCCGCCAATCGCAAATTTAATAAAAAACGATGAGGTAGTCGAGGTCCCAACTACTGATCTTAAGGTTGGCGACATCATTCTTATTAAACCCGGTGAAAAGGTTCCAATAGATGGTGTGGTGATGGAAGGGGAAACTTCAATTAATGAATCTATGGTTACAGGAGAGTCGAAGCCTGTAGAAAAGAAGAAAGAGAGCGAAGTTATTGGCGGAACGATAAATGTTGAAGGTGCCATTCGAGTTCGTGTGACTAAAACGGGGGAGGATACCGCTATCGCTCAAATCATTAGCCTTGTCGAACAAGCCATTACTTCCAAGCCCAAGGTTCAGAAATTTGCCGACAGAGCTGCCAATTACCTGACTCTTATAGCGATTTTCGTTGGCGGAGGAACTTTTATATTCTGGTACGGCGTCGGAGCTGGTGGACTTTTCGCTTTGACGCTCGCTATCACAGTCATAGTCATTACCTGTCCACATGCTTTGGGCCTGGCCGTCCCGGTTGTAACATCGATATCCACGACCATGGCTGCCAATAGAGGGATACTCGTAAAGAATGCTGAAGCACTGGAGATAGCGAAAAATATTGACATTGTAGTATTTGATAAAACTGGAACCCTGACCAGGGGAGAATTCGGCGTTACAGACATTATTAAGTTAGGGGACTTGAGTGAAAAAGAAATCCTGGAAACAGCCGCTGCCATAGAGGTTAATTCAGAGCACGTTATTGCAAAAGGAATAGTCAAAAAAGCACAGGAAGATAGCTTAAAAAATATAAAAGCTGAAAAGTTTACAGCTATTCCGGGGAAAGGAGCTAAAGCTAATGTTGGTGACAATGAGGTTCACATAGGGAATGCAAGTCTTGTCAGAGACCTGAAGATAAATCCTGAGGAATATGAAGATGTGGTCTCAAGCCTTTCATCTCAGGGTAAGACAGTTGTTTACGTCGTAACGAACCGGGGACTTCAGGGTTTAATAGCCATGGCTGACTTAATAAGAGACGAATCCAAAGATGCTGTTAAAACCCTGAAAGAGCTGGGCTTGGAAGTAGCCATGCTTACGGGAGATAATAAACAGACAGCAGCCTATGTTGCTAAAGAGCTGGGCTTGACAACTTTCTTTGCTGAGGTTCTTCCAGAACAAAAAGCAAGCACAATAAAGGGGCTGCAGGATCAGGGAAAAAGAGTGGCAATGGTGGGGGACGGTATAAACGATGCACCCGCGCTGGTTCAGGCAGATGTTGGGATAGCTATCGGTGCTGGCACGGATGTTGCAGTGGAATCCGCGGATGTTGTTTTGATCAAGAACGACCCCAGGGATGTTTCCAAGCTCATCACTCTCAGCAAAAAAACAATGCGTAAGATGAATGAAAATCTTGTTTGGGCAACTGGTTATAATGTCGTGGCAATTCCAATAGCTGCTGGTATCCTTGTTCCTTTTGGGATAGTTCTAAGACCCGAGGTTGCCGCTGTAACAATGTCTTTAAGCTCCATAAGTGTGGTTGTCAACGCTCTTCTATTGAAGAGAGCAAAAATATAGAAGTATTTGCTGGATTTATTGTATAAAAAGTTTAGAGGGAAATCATAAGATATTTAATATTTCGCACTCTGGGGTCTGGAGCATGCCCCAAACTCAAATGTCCTGAAGAGGTCGTATACACTTTTGGGAACACCCTGCTTGACGTTCAAGCCAAAACTTTTTGCCACATCAAATATTATGGGTGTATCGTGGGTCATGTACCCACCAGTCAGGAACTCTGCAAGTTTCTCTGCCCCCCCTTTATCCATTTTATCTTCCAGCAGCCACATTACCATTTTCTGCACCCGTATCAGGCTCTTCCTGGCTTCCTCCACGAGCATGATGTTATCGTCAGAAATTGTCTCAACAGGTTTTCTTTCTGGAAGCGAGATCAATGCGCCTGCAGGAAAACCGCGTAACTGCGGATCAAGAGGACCAAGCACGCTGTCTTTTTCCATAATTATCTCCTCCGCTGCAAGAGCAATAAGCGTGCCGCCTGACATGGCATAAAAAGGGATGATAACAGTAACCTTAGCAGGATGGTTCTTCACAGCCATAGCGATCATCTCAGATGCCAGCACAAAGCCTCCTGGTGTGTGAAGTATCAGGTCTACATCTTCAGACGTCTGTCTTAATCTCATCAGAACGTGCTCTGTATCCTCGATATTGATCTGGTTTTCGTCTGTTTCTTCCCATGGCTCCCTTCTGTGGATCATTGTTATGACCCTGGTGCCCCTTTCTTCTTCTATATCTTTGATTATAGCGTTCCGTTCTGCAATTATCACTGCTTTCATCCGTCCCTTTTTCTCAAGCCCATCGAACATAACTGAGCAATGCCGACTGCAGAACTTTATTTTATCTCCATCGATTTCTTTAGCAATTCCTTTTCCCTCGATTTCCATGCCGCAGTAAATACATCTTTCTGACATGCTTATCCTCCTGAAATAATATAATATATATTCAGATGTCTTTTCATAAGGTTTTTGCTTTAAATTCATAAAATTTTGCAATATTTCAACCAAAACGAACATAAAAGATAAACAAACATTATGATAAACAAACATTAAAGATGGAGAAAATTCAATTACATAAATATCATATAAATAGAACAAATCTGGAGAATTAAATTGGAAGATGTTTTGATAAGAATCAAAGGCATGATGTGCGGGCATTGTGAAAAAACTGTCAGTGAAGCGGCTATGAGTGTCAAAGGTGTCACTAAAGCCTCTTCAGATCATAAAAAGGGACATGTTAAAGTTTCGTATGATATTTCTATTACTGATATTGAGGAGATAAAAAAGGCGATAGCATCATCCGGGTATCAAGTCATCGACGAAGAAGAAGCCTGCCCTGTACCTGTCAAGCAGGCTGTCGCTTTGCCAGCAGTGAAAGAAGAAGCTAAATCCGGTGTAATTCAAAAAACCACTTTGAAACTTACAGGAATGACATGTGCATCGTGCGCCCAGAATATCGAGAAAGTCCTGAATAAGATAGATGGTGTAAAAAAAGCAACTGTCAATTTCTCGGTCGAGAAAGCGACGATCGAGTATGATTCTGGAAAAGTGAACCCCGCAGCATTTGAAAACGCTATTACAGGCATCGGATACGGGGTTGCAAAATCTGAGACAACATTAAAAATAGGTGGGATGCACTGTGCTTCATGCGCTCTTAATATTGAAACGGCTCTTAAGAAAACAGGCGGGATAACCTCTGCAAATGTGAGTTTCCCTCTTGAACAGGCAAAGATCACCTATGACCCTGAAATTGTCTCGATCCCTGAAATAAAAAAAACTATTGAAAATGTTGGTTATACAGCCTCTGAAAAAGTCGATAAGACGGAGGTAGACCGGGAACAAAGAGCAAGAGAATCAGAAATAAAAAGACAGAAGATCAATTTAATAATCGCGGGAGCTCTTGCAGTTCCAATTTCGCTTGGAGATATGGGGCGAAACCTTGGCTGGGCGTTCGTGCCTGATGTTCTTAAAAACGATTATTTGCTCTTCATTCTTGCCACCATAGTAATGTTATTCCCGGGGCGCCAGTTCTTTGAAGGTACTTATAAAGGATTAAAACACGGCGTTACCGACATGAACCTCCTGATCGCTACAGGAACGGGAGCTGCATATGTTATCAGTGCTGCAGCAACTTTCCTTGATCTTGGTGAAGCATACAAACATACCTATTATGACACAGCAGCACTTCTGATCATGTTCATAGTGCTGGGACGGTATCTTGAAGCGCTGACCAAAGGAAAAACTTCAGAGGCAATAAGGAAGCTGATGGGCTTACAGGCAAAGACTGCCCGTATTATCGTAAACGGTGAAGAAAAAGAGATCCCTGTAGAGAATGTCAGTGTCAATGATGTAGTAATAGTAAGACCCGGAGAAAAAATACCTGTTGATGGAAATGTCATTGAAGGTCTCACTGCAATAGATGAATCAATGATAACAGGCGAGAGCATACCTGTTGAGAAAACGATAGGCTCCGAGGTTATAGGCGCTACAATGAACAAGACCGGTATGATAAAATTCACAGCCACTAAAGTGGGTTCAGATACAGCGCTTGCACAGATAATTAAATTAGTGGAAGATGCCCAGACCCAGAAAGCTCCCATACAGAAACTTGCAGATGTTGTAGCCGGACATTTCATTCTTGGGGTCCATGTGCTTGCCCTTCTAACTTTCTTTTTCTGGTTCTTTATCGGATTTGAATATTTCAATGTTCCCTCAACTTTCGGTATGGGAATGATATCCCCGTTTCTCTTTTCACTGTTGATCTCCATAACAGTCCTGATCATCTCATGCCCATGCGCTGTGGGGCTTGCCACACCTACTGCGATAATGGTGGGCACAGGAAAAGGAGCCGAGAACGGTATTCTGATAAAGGGCGGCGAGGCGCTTGAGCGTGCTCAGAAACTTGATACTATTGTATTTGATAAGACGGGAACGCTTACAAAAGGTGAGCCTTCACTAACGGATGTCATAGCCATTAAAGGAACACAGAATGATATCCTGAAACTTGCTGCTGTTGCCGAGAAGGGGTCAGAACATCCCCTGGGTGAAGCTATACTGACCGGCGCTAAAGAACGCGGTATAGAAATCCCGGATGCAGAAAGTTTCAAGGCAATCCCGGGAAGAGGAATCGAAGTAATATTTGGTGGAAAGCGAGTCCTTGTCGGCACGCGAAAACTGATGACCGAGAACAATATGGACATCACACCCCAGAATAGCAGGATGGAAGAACTCGAAAAACAGGGAAAAACCGCCATGCTTGTATCATCAGATAATGAAATAGTAGGGATAATCGCTGTAGCGGATACCCTGAAAGAGCATTCAAGGGAAGCAGTGAGTGAACTTCATAACATGGGATTTTCAGTCGCCATGATCACAGGAGATAACAGGCGGACGGCTGAAGCGATAGCAAAACAGGTAGGTATTGACATTGTATTGTCAGAAGTGCTGCCTGAGGAAAAGGCATCCCAGATAAAGAAACTCCAGGCGCAGGGGAAGAAAGTAGCTATGGTCGGCGATGGTATTAATGATGCACCTGCACTTATGCAGTCGGATGTTGGTATCGCTATCGGAAGCGGCACAGATGTTGCGATCGAATCGGCACAGATCGTCCTGATAAAAAGCGACGTGCGCGATGTGGCAAAATCCATACGCCTTAGCAAGCTTACATTGAACAAGATAAAACAGAACCTGTTCTGGGCATTCTTCTATAACACTGTAGGAATACCCATTGCTGCCGGAATTCTCTATCCATTCACAAATCCACCGTTCTTGTTAAATCCAGCACTTGCAGCAGCTGCGATGGCAACAAGCTCTGTTTCTGTGACATTGAACACGCTTTTGATGAAGCGGATAAAACTTTAGAGGTGAGTTATGGAAAATAAAACAGGATTATACAGCGTTGCAGCAAGTACAGTAACTTCGATTTTGATCGTGGTATTATTTTATATATTTGCGATCCAGAAAGTTGGCTCATCCCCGCAATACTCTTATACAGATGTATATGCGGGAATGGTTTATGTATTCATCCTTTCTATGATAGTCTCGGCTTCCATATGGCCGGGAGTAATTGAAAAAAGGATGAGAAAAAATAAAGGTTTTTAAATCACCGCGTACTGGCGCCGTTGTTCACAGTTCAGTCCTTCTTCAACCAGGGCATCATCGATCTAAGCTCTTTCCCGACCTTCTCGACCTGATGCTCGTTTTCCTGCCTCTCAAGTGCATTCAATACAGGTCTGTTCGCCTTGCTCTCAAGCACGAATTCTTTTGCGAACTCACCGCTCTGGATCCTGCGCAAAGCATCTTTCATTGCCAGCTTTGACTGCTCATTAATGACCCTCGGCCCAACCGTTAATCCGCCGTACTCTGCTGTGTTGGAAACATAGTACCACATCTTGCTCAGTCCACCCTCGTGAATAAGATCTATGATGAGCTTCATTTCATGAAAGGTCTCGAAATATGCTATCTCTGGCTGGTAACCGGCATCAACAAGCGTCTCGAAAGCTGCTTTCATAAGGCATGTCGCGCCGCCGCACAGGTCAACCTGTTCGCCGAAAAGATCTGTTTCTGTCTCTTCTTTGAATGTGGTCTCGAGTACTCCTGCGCGTGTGGCACCGATACCTTTTGCATAAGCCATGCCTATGTCCCGGGCGTTCCCTGTTGCGTCCTGGTATATGGCAATAAGCGCCGGTACTCCATTGCCCTCAGTGTAGGTGCGCCTGACAAGGAATCCAGGCCCTTTTGGCGCCACCATTATGACGTCAACGTCCTTTGGCGGTACTATCTGGTTAAAGTGGATATTAAAACCATGAGAGAAACATAGCGTCTTGCCCTTGCTCATATGTGGCGCTATCTCACTGCTGTAAATTGCTCCCTGGATCTCATCGGGAACAAGCATCTGGATAAGGTCTCCTTTCCTGGCTGCATCTGCCATTGTCATGACAGAAAGTCCGTCGTTCTTGGCCTGAGCCCATGACTCGCCACCTTTCCTGACACCCACGACCACATCAAGCCCTGAATCGTGAAGGTTCTGAGCCTGACCTGCTCCCTGGCTGCCGTAACCGATAACTGCGATCGTCTTGCCGTTCAAAACATCTGAATCTGCATCTTTGTCGTAGAATATTTTAACCATGAATTATCCTCCTGCTCCCTTTGACAATCTTAACAGATATAAGTAATTTCCTTTAACCCACCTTTCCCACCTTAAATCATAATATTTCAGAATTTTAGTTCTGAATCGTATTGCTCGATGTTGTTTTTCTTTATTTTCCTCTGATTATTCTATCTATTTTTCACACCAATTACGGTCAATTTTTAATGGTTGAAATG
>JAUSDC010000034.1 GCA_030650845.1 Candidatus Methanoperedens sp. | reverse complement strand
AACTTTTCAAGCGGGATGTACGCCCGTCTTGCCTTCGCGACTGCGGCGGCGACAGACCCGGATATTTTACTGATCGATGAGGTGCTGGCTGTGGGAGATGCGGCTTTCCAGAGGAAATGCAAGGATAAAATGGATGAATTTATTTCAGATAATAAGACCATCGTTCTTATATCGCAAGCGTCGTAATTGATAACGTCTCCTATGGTTGATTCTTCATTGAATGCGAAGATTAAGGCTAATCCTCTTGATTCTCTCCAAATTTATTATTATACAATACTTCTCTGACATAAATTAAAATATACCTTAGAGCTTGATCAGGAATCTCAGGCAATAGACTTTCATGCACAATATTATCTATACCTTCATGGAAATGATGAGGAAATGTCTTGATACTTTTCCAAACGTCATGTTTTGCATTATCCCATCTAAAAACATCACCATCTATATGCCTTCTCTCCCAATGGTAAGCGTATCTTCCTATAATTTGTCTTGAAAACCATACATCCAGAAAAGATTCATCGATTATGTATAACCTGAGCTTTCCCTCAATAATATCATTTCCGATTACCACATCTGCGAACTCGATTTCGGCAATTTCAGCAAGTTTTGCAAGAAGTGCATCAATCATTCATATAGCCTTAATTAATCTCTGCAATTTGTTTTTTTCAGCTTCAAGATAGTCTATCCTGGTGAGGTCTTCAAAAACATCAGATTCTACTACTGTGCCTTTTTCTATTTTATGTTCGAGATCTGCGGTAGATTTTATCCCATACTTACGATATAGAGAATAAAGCTGTGCTTCTATTTTCCCCAGTTCTGATCTGATATACGCCCTAACACCACCAGTAACGATCTCATCTTCTTCTATCCCCATTTCTTTTGAAATTTTATGCAATGTAATGTTCATGTTTACATCTCTTTATACTGTAGAAATCCTCTGTTCGTCCAATAATTGCATCTTCTTGTTTCTCATAGTTATTTAATTTGATTTATTTAGTTATAAAGATAACTTATAGGATATGTTAAGATGTTAAGATATCAGTGCTACTTTTTAGGGCTTTATCTCAGCCGCGCTTGATGGTCTTGCCAGAGCCGCGGTTGACGATTTTGTCGATAAAGATTGCGCCGGAGTTTTTTGGATGTTTATTTGGAGTTGTGATAGATGGAAATAGTTAAGTCCTAAAAAGTCATAAAACTACATACAGGTATATTAACATGTGCAATGAACATAAATTTGGCGGCCTCTGGGATGACCCTGAAAGACTTAAGAAATATGAGAAGCTCTTTGAAGATACATTTCCCGGACAAACAGCATTAGATATACTGCATAGAAAACCTGCAAAAGATGCACAAAAATAGCTTTTATATTGATAGTTGTATTTTCCTAGGAACAATAATCAAAGATGAAAATACGCGAGCATGCAAAAGTTTTATTAGTCGGATCCAAAATGATGTTTTTATGAATAATATGAAATCTTAATAATTAATGAGGAAGCTCTGACCACATAGCCGAAATTGCCAGAAATTCCCGTGCAACCGGCATAGGTGACAGCGAGATATGCTTACGCCTGGAAAATGAGGCGGTGGGTGTTCCTCTGCCAATGGGTGCTAAAGAACAGGTTCGAGGTGGGGGGATGTGTTACTGATATCTGCCGCTCATCCTTAAAACCACGATTGAAATTATAATTATATGTGAATTAATATCCGGCGCTTCGCGGATGCCAGGACAACCACATGTAATAAGAATGAATAATGTATATGTTTATATACCAAATACCCCTTATACTTAAATGAAGTGTAAATAACATGGCAAGACCGATTGAATTAGGATTGATTCTAGATGGTAAAGATGCAGAAGAATTTTGGAAAAATGAAGCGAATCCAAAAGTTACGAAAGAACAGATAGAAATGTTCAAAGAAGCCATGCACATCAGAAAATATAATTTTAAGATTTAATGGAAAAAATTCTGTATAGTGAGCTTCAGAATCTGCCTTTGAAAAAAGGGCAAAATCTTGCTTCTTTTGAATCTACTAATACTGATTTAAATGATTTTCTTAAAAACGATGCTTTAGTGGACCAGGAATGGTTGGTAAGTAAAACATACTTATGCTGTTGGAAAAAATCAATAACAGGGTACATAACGCTGGTTACAGATACTCTTGAAGTTAAAGTGGTGGATGAACAGGATGGTATCAAAGGCTATCCTTACCATAAGTATCCTTGTGTCAGGATAGCAAGATTGGCTGTAGATAAGACATTTGAAGGAAGAGGTATCGGTAGGTTCTTAATGTTAGCTGCAATCGGTATGGCGATGGATGTTTCAAGTAAGATTGGCTGCCGTTATATTACAGTAGATTCTAAGCCTGAATCTGTTGGTTTCTATGAGAAGCATGGATTCAAACTGATAGAGAAATATAAAGACAGTGATTTTCCTAAGATGTATCTGAACATGTACCCCATAATTGAAAGGATGTAGCCAAAGGAATCCATGGAGAAGTAGGAGATATAAAAACATATTTTATTATAAAATACTGTTAATAAATCTCTGGCTCCCCCGCAAACCTCGGACATCCGCCAAACACAAGAAAATATAAAATTCAAAGCATCATGAAAATTAAAGATAAGCTTTATGTTTACAATTATCCAATAATGGTTAATAAAATCAGAAAAAACCAAACCGATAGGAATAACATTTAGAAATAAGCATGATCACTAAATTAGAAATTAACAACTAACTCAACGAACTCAAAACGAACTCCAATTGCATGAGTTCGTTTCAGTTCGTATCCGTTCATTATTTATATTAAGAAAATATGTTCGATCTCCAACCCCCCAAACAACCCCCCGAAGACGCCATCATAGTCAGCAAAGTCTCCAAACATTTCCGCATCCCTCACGAGAAGAAAACCCGTCTTTTCGAACACATCGTCGGGACTATAAAAGGAACAACTTCAACCTACGAAGAGTTCTGGGCTCTGAAAGACGTAAGCTTTACGGTAAAAAAAGGCGAGATCCTTGCCATAATCGGCGAGAATGGAAGCGGAAAGAGCACACTTCTAAAGGTGATCGCAAGCGTACTGTCACCAGATTCAGGCAGCGTAGAAGTGAACGGCAGGATAGCGCCGTTTTTAGAATTAGGGGTGGGCTTTAACCCCGAACTCAGTGCAGAGGACAATGTGCGGCTCTACGGCGCGATAATGGGAATGTCTAAAAGTGAGATGGAGGATAAGTTCGAGCAGATATTTGAATTCGCTGTGCTTGCACGGTTCAGGAATATGAAGCTTAAGAACTTCTCAAGCGGGATGTACGCCCGTCTTGCTTTCGCGACCGCGGTGGCGACAGACCCGGATATTTTGCTGATTGATGAAGTGCTGGCTGTGAAAAACAACACTTTATTCATGAAAAATATATAAAAATTTCATTCATCAAATTGATTCCGATTTTCCACTTGTTGCATCATTTCAATTATTGGATACATATTCAAATACATTTTAGGAAAATCGTTATGCATATACTGTTTTATCAGTTTGAAATTGTTTTTCTGATAAAAACCGATCGATTCAGGTTTAGAATCTACGGTTATATAACGACACCCAACTTTATTGGAAACATCTATTGCAATACCAATTGCGGCCAGCAATAAAAATCTCCCAATACCTCTGTTCTTTACGTTTTGATCTACAGCTAATCTTGCAATCCTAATACTTGGATATTTGCGATATAGATAATCTTTTATTCCATCGTTTCCTTCCACCACATGGACTTCAAGAGTATCTGTTGCCAGAGTTATGTATCCGACTGCGGTTTTTCCTGATAGGCATAAGTATGTCCTGCTTACTCTATCTTGCTGATCTTTTAAAGCATTGCTTTTCAAAAAATCATTTAAGTCGATATTATCCGAATTAAAAGAAGAGGTATCATGCTTTGCGTTCAATAACAGGATTTAAAGCGCCTTGTCTGGTTTTTTCTCCATTAATATTTCACATAGGTTTTGTAAATATACATGGCTTCTTTGAACATATCTATCTGTGCTTTAGTGACTTTTGGATTCTTTTCATTTTTCCAGAACTCTTTAGCATCGTCACCTTCTAATACCAATCCTAATTCGATGGGTTTTGCCATATATTTCACCTGTTTATGCAATATAAAATTATATAGTGACGTTACAAGTGATATACTTTTTCATTGTTTGAAGCTTAAGAACTTCTCAAGCGGGATGTACGAGCGCATGGCATATGGGGCGGCGGGGGTTCCTCTAGCAATGAGTGCTTTGGGATAAGTTCGAATTGAGAGGGATGGGTTACTGATATCTCCCGCACATCCTGAAAACCACGAATTAAATTATAATTATTTTGAATTAATATTCGGCGGTACGCTATGCCAGGGCAACCATCGAATACATATCGCTAAAAAAGCTGAGGCAACTGTCCCTTTGAAAACATCATGAAAGTGATCCTGGCAAGACTCCATCCAGAGCGGCTATAATGAAGACATCAGGCACAAATGGTCTCTTTTTTGGTCATTATAATATCCAATAACTATTTTAAATTATACGTGCATATGTAATAATATGACAACTGTAACTTTGAAAGCCAAGGGGCTACAGAATGAAATATTAGAGAGAATGGTATCACTAGGTTTAGTATCTACTAAAAAGGAAGCAATTGAATTCGCATTACTAAGAACTGCGTTGGATATTGGATTATTAAAATCTGAAGAGATTCTTAAATATGTTGATAAGTTAACTGAGCATAAACATCTTAGCCCCGAAAAAGTAGCTGAAGAAATTGAAAGTATTAAAAATGAAAGTTTATATTGATTCTTCGACAGTTATCTACGCTTTCGAGTTCAAAGAGAGCAACTCCCGTAAAATTTTAGGTTTAATTATTCGCGGGGAAATTGAGGCATTCATTAATCAGAAGGTAATTAACGAGGTTAAGAAGTTTTTCATTCGTAACCATGGTGAATCTGTATGGGTCGCTGTCAAGACTATATTAACAAGACATTTTAAGTTGATCTCTGAAGGAAGTTATTCTACAGATAAATACAGAGGCATGATAAAAGACAAAGATTTAGAGCACCTTGCAGCATTTAAAGATTCAAAATTAGATCTGATAATCGCTTACGATAGGGACTTCAAAGAAATTTCAGGATATCTTACTCCAAAAAATTTTCTAATAAAAATGAATAAAGATTTCAATAAGGAGTTTGAGTTTTAATGAGATTATTATCTAAAGTCAATCGTGTTAATCTTTATAAAAATATAATTATATAATAATTTATATTGGGCGCTTCGCATGACCCTCTGGCAACATTTGAATACCTGGATCAAATAAATCAACCACTGAGAACACCGAGAGCTATAGAGCACTACCGCTTTTCTCTGTGTCCTCTGTGCGCTCTGTGGTTTTTTCATAACACAATATATTATAAACAATAAAAAATAAATATCCGGCGCTCAAACTAACCCCGACCTACCACCAAACACAAGAAAATATAAAATTCAAAGCATCATGAAAAATAAAGATAAGCTTTATACTAATGATATCAAATAATGGCTAATAAAATCAGAATAATCCAAACCGATAGGAATAAACAGTTAAAATAAGCATGATCCCTAAATTCGAAATCAACAACGAACTTAACAAACTCAAAACGAACTCCGGCAGCATGAGTTCGTTTCAGTTCGTCCCAGTTCGTTGTTTAAATAATCCACAAAATAGAACACGGATGACACAGATCAAACGGATATTCACGGATAATTTTAATCCGTGTACATCCGTGTCATCCGCGCAATCCGTGTTCTATCGTTTTCACCCTCTTTCCTGAAAAAATATGTTCGACCTCAAAACCCCAAAACAACCATCCGAAGACGCCATCATAGTCAGCAACGTCTCCAAGCACTTCCGTATCCCCCACGAAAAGAAAACACGTCTCTTCGAACACATAGCCGGCGCAATCAAAGGCAATACCTCAACCTACGAAGAGTTCTGGGCAGTGAAAGACGTCTCCTTCACAATAAAAAGAGGCGAAACCTTAGGCATAATCGGAGAAAACGGAAGCGGTAAGAGCACTTTACTAAAACTCATAGCAGGAGTTTTAACTCCAGATTCAGGTACAATAAAAGTGATCGGCAAGATAGCCCCATTCCTCGAACTCGGCGTCGGCTTCAACCCTGAACTCACAGCAGAGGATAACGTCCGGCTCTACGGCGCGATCATGGGCATGAGCAAGAAAGAGATGGAGGATAAGTTCGAGGAGATCTTCGAGTTCGCTGAGCTTTCGCGATTCAGGAACATGAAGCTAAAGAACTTCTCAAGCGGGATGTACGCCCGTCTTGCCTTTGCGACCGCGGCGGCGGGGGTTCCGCTAACAATGAGTGCTGGGGGATAAGATCGAGGTGAGAGGGATGGGTTATATGAACTTGAAAAGAATCGGAATGATTTAATGTTGTCGTTATTACAATTAGAAGATTTGTTGGATATTAATGAAGAACTCAAGTTTGAATCTTTGCATGACCCGAAGATTGAATACTCAGGCGCCAATGATTATGAGGTAAAGATAAGTAATCTAAAAAAATTGATAGAATACACTCCAAACCGGAATATTCACGAAGTTGCGGCATACTACTTGAAGAATATCATTTTGTTGCAAGCTTTTCCGGATGGAAATCACCGGACTGCTCTCTATGCTGTTGAGCTTTTTCTCGAAATAAATGGCTACAAATTTGATTATTCTGCCGAAGAAGCTTATGAATTCAGAAGAGAGCTTTACAATAGAAGATTGCGGGTATACAAGACCTATGAAGAAAGACCTATTGGCGTCTTAAAAGAAGATGACAATCAGGTTTTTTATTTCTGCCTGGAGTTTATAAAATCTCACATTGTTAAATTAACTCAATCTAATTGATACTTCATGCCTGCGGGCAAGGATCTCTCGTATCATCTCTTTATGATATTCTTTCTTTGTATCTTTTTTTGATGGAGTGGAACGACTCAGGTACGATTTCATAAAAGCAATAACAACATATTATTATATAAAGACGACCCAATAAATCTTTAAAAAATTATATTTTTTAAAAAATTAATGTCAGGCGCTTCGCGGAAGGCTGAGCAACTCACACCTCTACCTTCTGCTTTCCTATCTTAAGCCTGATGCCTCCAGGCTCGGTTTCGATAGGCAGTTTAAAGTTCGAATTAAGGTGATATAGATCTGCAATCACTTTTGGAAGTCGTATAGATATGCTATTACCTGATTTATATACAGTCGCCTCAACACCTTTTTTCAATGCTTTGAAATATTTGACTATGTTATCAACATCTTGAGGATCGCTATGTTCATTACCGCACTCGCAACGCCATCCGTGTATAATAAACCCTTTCAGGTTAATATCTTCCACTGTATTCATTTCTTTTCCACAGATATTGCATTTATGCATCTTGTTCACCTCGCATTATTTTCAATTTTTCTTTGGTAGCTCTAATTTTTCCGACATGTCTTATTAGCCAGTAATCATCATAGTCTTCGATCGCCACGATATAGATGATTTGTCCACGGTGGCACCATTTTTCGATTATGCCTTTTTTTCGTTGAGTTACTTCTTTACCATTTTCAAGTAATTCTATTATCTGATGTATTTCAATTCCGAGTTCTATCATTTCACCATCAGCATTTCTGTTATGGTCGGGAATTAATGGCTTATTTTTCCATGTTTTCAAGCCATATCAACCTCATAATGTATTAACATAATTCACAATATGTATATACTTTGTTGTAATCCGGGAATATCAGAAAATGGAATAAACCAACGGATCATCAACCATAGAGTTCGCAGAGAGCACAGAGCGTAGCCGTTTTTCTCTGTGGATTATGTGCGCTCTGTGTTTATTTCATAACTAAGTATAATATAAACAATGAAAGATAAATATCCGGCGCTCAAACTAACCCCGACCAACCACCAAACACAAGAAAATATATAATTCAAAGCATCATGAAAATGAAAGATAAGCTTTATGTTTACAATTATCCAATACTGTTTAATAAAATCAGAAAAAACCAAACCGCAGATGCACGCAGATAAACGCAGATTTATTACATAGAAATTTATTAAAATCTTAAGTTAATTATAACACCAAAATGTTCGATCTACAAAAACCAAAACAACCATCAGAAAATGCAATTATAGTTGAAAACGTCTCCAAGCACTTCCGCATTCCTCACGAAAAGAAAACAAAGCTTTTTGAGCATATCAAAGGTGCTATTACAGGAACAACTTCATCCTACGAAGAGTTCTGGGCAGTAAAAGATGTAAGCTTCACTGTAAAAAGAGGCGAAACCTTAGGCATAATCGGTGAGAACGGAAGCGGAAAAAGCACTTTGCTAAAAATAATCGCAAGTGTATTCACTCCAGATTCCGGTACCGTAAAAGTAAACGGCAGAATTGCGCCATTTCTCGAGCTCGGCGTCGGCTTCAACCCCGAACTCACAGCAGAGGACAACGTCCGGCTCTACGGCGCGATCATGGGCATGAGCGCAAAAGAGATGGAGGATAAGTTCGAGGAGATCTTCGAGTTCGCTGAGCTTTCGAGGTTCAGGAACATGAAGCTCAAGAACTTTTCAAGCGGGATGTACGCCCGTCTGGCTTTTGCGACCGCGGTGGCGACAGACCCGGATATTTTACTTATCGATGAGGGTGCTGGCTGTGGGGGAATCTGAACAACAAAATAATAAAATAAAAACTATTCAAAGTCCATCATTTTTATAACTTCTCCTGTAGATAGCACTTCAACTGCAAACTGAGTTTTTAATGCTTTGTCATTAGACCAAATAGCCCCATTTAATTTCAATGCGAGCGCAAAATACTGGAAATCATTGGGGTCAGGTGATATTTGTTCAGCTTTCTTAGAAAATTCTGAAAACTCTTCAAATGAGATGAATTCAATTTCTTTTTCAAGGAAATCAAGTACTTTTCTTATCTCATTGATTGAAAGTCCGGTTTTCTTAATGATCTCACGGGCATGTTTTTCAACTTCAACCATAAGAAATTCAGGAGCCACGAATTCAAATCTTTTTTTAGCTCTATTCAGAACAAAAATGTCTAATGTTTTTCCACCTTTGATAAGAACAGAAAAAACAACATTGGCATCAACAACCAGGAGCATTTATCCTATCGCCGAATCTTTGAACTTTTTTGCAAGTGATTTATTTACCTTTCTGCCAAGATCCAATGCATCCTCTTCTGTCATCTTGCTTTTGGAAACAATAGATTTCAATTCACTAAGTTCATTGACTTTCTTTTTAATAAGATCTCTGGTTATTGAATGCCAGTCAATTTCAAAGCTTTCCATCTTTCGCCAGAGTTCTTGAGGTATAATTATTTTTAATTCAGCCATAGATTATAGTTTGATATTGTCTTATATAAGCATTTTGAAGAGAACATTTCTCAAAAATTTTTCAAGCTGGATGTACGAGCGCATGGCAAATGAGGCGGCGGGTGTTCCTCTAGCAATGAGTGCTGGGGGATAAGTTCGAGGCGAGGGGGATGAATACTATGAATTCTGTTCCTGCAATTTCTCTTGAATCAATAAATTTAAAAGCGTATCCGGAGATATCCCGCGTTTTTTAGCGAATTCCTGTATCTTTACTGATAATCGATTATCGACTGCATAGTATGTTTGTTCGGACTGCAGATCAACTTCGAATTCAACAGATGTGGTTTTATCCCAGTTTTCGGCAAGATCGTGCTTATCCCAGAATTCACCGATTTCCTCATAGCTTTTTGCTTTTGATATGGAACTTTTATTTTTGTTCATATTTCTTCCTTTCACTTTGTGACATGTCACGCGCTGACATGATATGTGCGTATTTATTCATTTTATATATAAAGAAAATGATTATATATCGTCCAGCATTTGTTCGTCCTAGTCCAGCATATACATATTCATTAGGTTGTAGTCCTTTTTCAACATATCGGAACAATGGCCTGTTGGTAAATACTTCTCGCACCTCATATTGCCGAACGTTATGTTTCTTTTCAAGTTTCTCAATAATTTTTTCATACCAGATGATACCATCAATTTTCATTTTATCTATTTCTTCCTGATATCATATATCTATAATTTGTATATATAGTTTTAATTTAGGAAACTTCTTGTGAACCATGAGGTATAATTGAATAAATATCTGGGGCCTCGCAGGATGTAACATAACATACTAAGAAATATAGAATCCAAGAGAAAAGGCTGGCGATGGCGACGGCATGGATTACGCTAACAATGGGTGCTAGGGGATAAGCTCGAAGTGAGGGGGGATGTGTTACAAACATCTTCCACTCATCCTGAAAACCACGATTGAAATTATAATTATAGATGAATTAATATCCGGCGCTTCGCTGATCCAGGGCAACTCACAAATATCTGAAAATTCGTGGAATCAGACAGGATTGACAGGATCAACTGGATAAATCAACCACAGAGAACACCGAGAGCACATAGCGCTGCCGCTTTTCTCTGTGTCCTCTGTGCGCTCTGTGGTTTTTTCATAACAGAATATATTATAAATAACATAAGATAAATATCTGGCGCTCAAACAAACCCCCCACAACCGCCAAACACAAGAAAATATAAAATTCAAAGCATCATGAAAACGAAAGATAAGCTTTATACTAATGATATCAAATAATGGCTAATAAAATCAGAAAAATCCAAACCGCAGATAAAAGCGCCCAGAGTCACGCCTCTGGAGGGCGTGCACACGTATTGCTTCGCAATACGTGGACGCATAAGTGAAATAATAGAAGAATACAATTGAACGAAGATTTATTGCATAAAATTTATTAAAATCTTAAGTTAATTATAACACCAAAATGTTTGATATTCAAAAACCAAAACCACAAGAAGAAAACGCCATCATAGTCAGCAACGTCTCCAAGCACTTCCGCATACCTCACGAAAAGAAAACCAGGCTCTTCGAACACATAGCCGGCGCCCTCAAAGGCACCTCTTCAACCTACGAGGAATTCTGGGCAGTAAAAGACGTCTCCTTCACAGTAAAAAAAGGCGAAACCTTAGGTATAATCGGCGAGAACGGCAGCGGGAAAAGCACTTTACTAAAACTCATAGCCGGAGTATTAACACCAGATTCCGGCACCGTAAAAGTAAACGGTAAGATCGCCCCATTCCTCGAACTCGGTGTCGGCTTCAATCCAGAACTAACCGCAGAAGATAACGTCCGTCTCTACGGCGCCATCATGGGTATGAGCGCAAAAGAGATGGAGGATAAGTTCGAGGAGATCTTCGAGTTCGCTGAGCTTTCGCGATTCAGGAACATGAAGCTCAAGAACTTTTCAAGCGGGATGTATGCGCGTCTTGCTTTTGCGACCGCGGATGTTTCGCTGACAATGAGTGCTGGGAGATAAGTTCGAAGTGGGGGGATGGGATACTGATATCTGCCACTCATCCTGAAAACCAAGATTAAAATTATAATTATAGCTGAATAAAGTTTTCTAAATCTAAGCGAATATTTTTGAAACTAGGTACTGAAACATATTTATTACAGTTGTTACAATATTGTCACGAATGTTACAAAATTATAACAAATGGAAAGTCCTCAAAGTTTTTTTTGAAAATCCTATAACGAAAGACGCAGGATTTCAACTGAGGGAGATAAGCAGAATAGCATCTCTTGCCACAACATCTGTCAAGCTGTACTTGAATGAAATGGTTGATGAAGGTTTGATTATCAGGACAAAGCACAGGTTATTTGCATATCCTGTATACCAGGCAAATTTTGAAAACATGGAGTTCAGGTTCCTTAAGAAAATTGATACAATAATTACGCTGAGGGAATCAGGTTTGATAGAATATCTGGAAAAACAATGTATGCCAGATGTTATTCTTTTATTTGGTTCTGCATCAAAAGGAGAAGATATTATGGAAAGTGATATCGATCTATTTCTTGTTTCCAAGGAAAGAAAACTGGATCTTCTGGATTTTGAAACTAAACTCAAGAGAAATATCAGCCTACTCTTCAGTGAAAACTTTGGCGAACTCAGCAAAGAATTAAAAAATAATATCATAAATGGAGTGATATTGAAAGGATATCTGAAGGTGTTCTGATGGATGAAGGAATTATCAAAACCGCTCCTGATAGGGAAAAGGCAGAATCCATATTAAAAATGGTGGAAACCACATTGGAAATGATAGATACAATAGATCCAAAAAGATTCCCTTCTCATGTGGTAAAAGAATATTATGAAGTTATCCGCGAGCTAATTACTGTGATCCTTCTGCTTGATGGTTATAAGACTCATGGAGAAGGAGCGCATAAAAAGTTGATAGAGTACATTGAGAAGAATTATTCAGAATTCAAAGTACATGATATTACGCTCATCGATGACCTGCGAATAATAAGAAACAAGATTTCCTATAATGGTTTTTTCGTTACAGACGATTATCTGGAACGAAAAAGGAAGGATATACAGATGCTCATAGATAATTTAAGGCTAATAATCTACAAAAAGTTATGATATATTGACTGTATTGACAGGATAATCAGGATAAATCAACCACAGAGAACACCGAGAGCACAGAGTGTTGCCGCTTTTCTCTGCACCCTCTTTGCGCTCTGTAGTTTTTTCATAACACAACATATTATAAACAATACAAAATAAATATCTGGCGCTCAAACTAACCCCGAGCAACCACCAACCACAAGAAAATATAAAATTCAAAGCATCATGAAAATTAAAGATAAGCTTTATGTTTACA
>JAUSDC010000083.1 GCA_030650845.1 Candidatus Methanoperedens sp. | reverse complement strand
TCTTCGACCACTTATGAGGGTAAGACCCCGTCCGAGATGCTGGCTGAGGTCCGTGAATGGGATAAACAGGAGAAGAATGTCGTGGACTCATCCAAAGCCTCCGGGGATTAGTGCAGAGCGCAGATAGAATAAGCACAGAACCTGACGTGAACGATATGCTTCGACAAATACAATGTCGCTCGCTATCACCCCTATTTTAGAAAGGTATATTCGAGTAGAGCATCTGGTGAATTGGGACGTGCAAGGTCGGCACAGGAAATCAAATATGCGTAAAAGGAAAATATATGCAAGGAAGCTTTCATATTATAGCGGCAGTTACAGGATACGTCTACCCAAAAAACATCTGGATGCACTTGGTATGCATGAGGGCAGCTATCTCAGGTTCTGGTTGTTGAAAGATAAATTAGTCGCTTCTCCATTACTCGCGGGGATTTTACCAAATATAGTGCGAGAGGAGGTGCCTAAGAAAATATTCATGTGTGAGAGGAAAGGCAGGCAGGACATACTTTTTAATCTGAGAGAACGTGTACGCAAGGAAGCTCAGCATGGTGCAGAGGCACTATCGGTTTTCTCAGGGGGTGCGGCAATAGAAAACAATGGATCAAGAGCGGATAATTCTAAATGTCCTTATTGTGGAACTCATTTGGAGAATAAGGATTTTATAAAGAAGTCGTCCAGATATTATAATGACCCTTTGAATAAGACATCAAGTCATAATGTAAAAAGAGGGCTTTATTGCAAACAATGTGATGCAGAGATTACAGAGTTGGATTGCACATATGTTGAAGCTAACCCGTGGATAGACCCCAATTCCCTGTTTTGCTCTCCAAAACTGAAAGATATAATCTCTAAAGATCCTCTTCCCGATGAACAGTTTACATCCGGAAAGATGCTGGTTGACCGTGCTGGCACGAAAGAGGTTGTGAGAAGGATTGGCAGCACATCGATGGTATCGATTCCGGGAGAACTTATAAATTCGTTGGGATGGCATGTGGCGGACAGACTTGGCCTGAGTGTTGTGGAAGGCACGCTGGTGATATCTCCGGAACTCAATGGTAGTTATTCACATCACAGTTTATATTCAAGTGAGGCACCGAATAATAATAAAATAATCGGAGGAGATGCGATTGCCAGAGCAACAGCAAACTAAAGCGCCCCAGGAAGAGCAAACGAAGGATACTAATTCATCGCCCATCGCCGTTACTGGACTTCCAGTTCCGCGCGATCGTACTGGAAAGGCGGTTCGAAAGCCGAAGAAGATAGTTCATCTGAGACGGAATAAGATGATGCGGAAGGGCTACAAAGAACCTGAGAAGAAGGAATTCGATTTCTGGACAAAAGAAGATGATGAACTTCTGAAAAGGGTCTATCCCTGCCAGACAGCAGAGGAGATCCAGAAACTCTTTCCTAACAGGACGCCGGATGCAATATCTGCCCGCGCCAGCAGGGATTTGCATCTGAAGAAAGATCCTGAGACGTTTGCAATGATTCAGAGTATGAACTCCTCCAAGCTGGGGCTTGCCAACTTCGCGGATCACCCGCTTGAGGCTCTCGCCAGGAAATACCCTGATCTCAAGCTGGCTTACGAAGAGATGGTCGAGAAGCTGCTCATGCACCCATCTGTGGACCCGAATAACATCCTTCAGGTCGAGATGATCAAAGAAGCAGTCCTGTCGAAGATAACGCAGTTTCTTATGATGCGAGACAGGATCGAGAACAACTGCAAGGGAAAGACGCTCATAATAAATCCAAAAACCGGCTTCGAGCAATGGGTCGAAAGCAGATATCTTCATGGACCAGATATCATGAATGATGCCAAGTTAAGCAGGACTATCCTGAAGGATCTGGGGATCATTCAGGAGCGGGAACGCAAGGTCGAAGTCATCGGGAACCTTAAGATGTTATGGGAGCGTGAGTCAGACGACAGGGAAGATGATGCTGTGGTAATAGATGCTGAGGCAAAACGAGTAGATTAATGCTATTACGAGAAGGCTGTTGAACACTATCTGTAATGTGAAAACACGAACTCTGCACCTTGAAGAAGACGATCCATACCACACTGCCAGAACAAATACACACCTGGCTGAACAAAGAAGCAGAGAGAGCCAATTGCCCTCTTAACGCAGTCATCGAAAAGATCGTGGTATTTTATCAGAAGAACCAGGAATTGCCTGAAAAGTTCCTAAGTGCCAGGTTTTTCCTGAAACAACTTATTAAGGAAGAACTTACAGCCAATGGAACGAATAAATAAGTCAAAGGGATTTTGACCAGATAAGGCGCCTGAACCTGAAGACAAAATTTAATGGGCAGGTTGGGGAGTGGGGTTAGTGTATTTAAAAAAGTTTACCTGCCCACAAAATCTTACATATCTCGATTATATATAAAATCACCGCCCTTTAAACTGAAAAACAAAGTGTCAGATTTGCAGAATTTGATTTTTATCACAGTTTGATGTGCAGATGAGAGGGATAATTTCAACGATGAAAATAAACTTTATTGAAGGTTTCTGCAAAGCTATATAAATTAAAATGGAATTGACTATTAGTATGGCGTACTATTATTGTCCTAAATGTGGTTCACCTCTTCATAAAGGGGGTGTGATTATCCCTAACGTTAGCTATGGGCGTCGCAAACGTATTCAGGTCTATGTTTGTTGGCGATGTGGTTATCGGACAACCGAGTGATTGACACTATGGACGCTCCAAATTTAGCCAGCGACATTCTATTTTTACGTCAAACTAAGATCGGAAAAAGATTAGATAAGTTTGATATACTCCCGATAGCTAGCCAACTCGAAAAATTCCTTAGTTCTAATCCTGCATGCATAAAATTATTTCAAAAGCTAGTAAAAAAAGGCGGATATGTTTTCAACGAGGAAGTTGTTGAATATTTCAAGGAAGAATACAACAAGTCACCCTCAATTCCATCTTTTATCATTCAAAGGAAATGTAAACACTGTAATTTGCTTGTCGAATCTATTTCATTGGCTGAATTCGATTTTGATAAATCAAAATCCCACAAAACTCGATGTCCAAAGTGTAATTCTTCTATTCATATCCATGAAACTGGGTCTAAAAAGTTCCAAACTGCCGATATCTTAACTATTTTCTCATACGGAATGCGATGCGGAATATTCAAGCCGTTCCAATATTCAAGTTGTCCATTCTGCAAAAAAGAGGAAACAATAGATGTAAAGGAAGCAAAGAATCAAATCATCACTACCTGTGGAAATTGTGGCGAACCAGTTGAGATTAAAATATCATTCGAACTCAATAAGGAAATTCTCAATAATTTCGACATTCTTAATTCTCAGGGGTACTGGTTCGAGTGGTACTTGGGGTACATAATTAAGTCTAAAATGAAAGATAGAATTGTTAAAAGGAATCAAGTTTACCGTATAGGCAAAAGAGAAATCGAACTTGATCTCCTTGTAGAGAAAAATGGATTGACAACTTGCGTATCCTGTAGCACAGAAAAAGAGGGAAAATTCGATAGTGAAAACTTCCATCTAATAAAAAAGGTTTGCAATAAACTGGTTTTAGCTTGCCCAGACAATAAAGTTCCCATGCCAATAGTGGAAAGTGCCGAATCAACTTTTAAGGAGAATGTCTCAACAATTTCGCTAACTTGCTTTTGTGACATAGATTCATTGAATGAAATTATGTTTTAGCACTGAAATCCCGAATTCTTAGGAACTAGGTAGGTATACATGAAAAACCATGTCCCAACTCAAAAATTAAGCTTATCTCAGTTCCAAATCTAAAAGCATGTAATTTTAATGAAAGATGGAACTATTTACCAACTCGAAATAATGCATGTCTCAATCCCCACAATACAACCTGTACCCGCACTCTCCACAAGCATTCTCATCCTTCGTCCTCTCAAACCCATGTTCATAGTCATGCGCTATCGACTTTGCGATCTCTACCATATCCTCAACAGCCTTCCCATCAAGCCCATCCATCCTTGAGCTACCTGCACACTCATACTTCCCGTCAGTCAGTTCAAATGTCCTGGGATTGGGACGTGCAAGCAACTCCAGAGTGAGTCTTTTCACCTTGTATTTGGGATAAATATGCTCAATCCCGCGGGCATACAGCAAAAGCTGTCTTGAACGTTCAACATGACCGGGTTCATATTTTCCAGTCTTGTAATCTATGATCTCGACCTCGTCCTTTGTCCCAGGAATAAGATCCACCCGGTCAATGAATCCCTTGAAAGTAAACCCTCCAAGCGGCACAGCGAATCTTTGCTCAACCATCAGGTTATTCGCAATTGTATCCTTATTACGCTCCCAGAATACATCCAGTGCCCCAGTTGCAGCTTCGATATCAACGCCCTTGAATTCAGGCTCTTTAGCGACTGTATCTCTTATCGCATACAGCCGATCCTTTGAGGTGATCTTCTCACTTACCGCCATCTCAAGCACCTTATGTACAAAATTTCCGCGTCTCATGGCACCTGTAGAATCTTCAGAATCCCGTGTTGGCATTCTGAGAAGGTCTGCAAGTTCATACTGACGCGGACACTGCTCATAGGAACTTATTGAGGAGTAGCTGAAAGTCATGGTTGCTGGATTGAATTTCAACCCGTTCTTATTATCTTTGATTTTACCCAGAATATTCTCAGCGTCTTGCACAGGATCTATTTTAGACCAGTTGGAATTGATAACGTCCTTGAAATCAAGCGTTTTCCCTGACTTCAAAGCCTGATACAACAGCATGTTTTTCATACTTTCATTAAAATCACCAGAATCAAGTGACTCGATGAGTAGCCTTTTTCGCAGAGCTTTTTCCCGCTCAAGCGCACTGTCCTTTACCATTTCCCTGACTTTCGTATCGGTATCCCGGAAATAGCTGAGGTCTCCAACCGTGATATTCCCACCGGCTCTCCAATTGTCATATCCGATATCCTGAAGGAACTCAGACGGCTCTCTTTCATCGTCAGCGTATTTGATTGCCAGTGTCAGGAAAAGATGTTCTTTGGCTCTTGTGAGCGCCACATACGCAAGCCGTCTTTCTTCTTCCTTTTTGATCTCTTTTTTGCGTTCTCTGACTGCATTTTCAGTGTCTTTGATCGATCCGTCTTCAAAAATGTCCCTGTACTGTTCCATCAATTCAGGCGGAATAAGTGGTTCTGCGCCTCCTCGGTACAGTGGGAATTTATCTTTTGCAAGGTTCGTGAGAAATACTACGCTGAACTCAAGCCCTTTTGCCGAATGTATCGTCATGAGGTTTATGGCATCCTCATCCGCTATTCTTGCAGGCGGAGGGTTCCCATCCATCTCATCAAGGATCTCAAGATAATCGATGAACAAACTCAGGTCTTTTCCATGGAACTCTTCAAAATTACCGGCTAATTCATGAAGCTGCCTGAGGTTCAACAGTGCTTCCCTGCTGTGCTTTGTGTCTGTGTGGGCGAATTGCCTTGAGAGCCCTGATTGATCATAGACATCAAGGATCAGGTCTGATACATCAAGGTTCTTCTTACCGCACAGCGAATCTATCCTATTTTTTACATTGTTTATAGTCTCAAGACCGCTCTTTGAAAGTCCGAGTTCTCCACTGTGATGATAGATGGCTTCCTGGAACGTGACCCATTTCTTCTTGAGATATTCGCCTATCCTGATGGAATCTTCCTGGCTCAGGGCATTATTGTAATGGAATATCCTCCACCACGCCTCTGTACCGCGGGCTGTGGGATGAGAGATATTGTTGATGATATACAGATAAGCAAGAGCGGTCTTAATTTCAGGTTGTTTCAGGAAATCAGTATCGTCTTTGACCCGGAAGGGCAGACCCCTGTTCTCAAGAGCATGTCTTACTTTTCGTCCCTGGGCATATGTCCTGTATAAATAAGGACTAATGACCTCTGGACTATTATTTAAAATGTTCACATAATTCATAACTCTTACCCTCCGATTTGGAAATCTTTCTTCAGATCAAGATATTCATTAACCAAGGAAACACTCAAATTTGTAATAAAAGCAA
>JAUSDC010000075.1 GCA_030650845.1 Candidatus Methanoperedens sp. | reverse complement strand
TCCTTCACAAAATTCACAAGTTCTTCTGCATTCATTTTGAAAGGATAATCAAAAAGTGCAAGGTTGAACCCGAATGCATATGCCACAGGTGCAGCGCGGGCAATACTGCGGTAATGCGCTTCGTGTAGCTTTATTTTGTCGTAGGTGTTCACAATTCCGAGGGTGAGCATGCTGTTTATAAGTCCATATATGTATACTGGTTCATTGAATCTTTGTAATTATTCAATATGTCTTGCGCATCCTGTTTGGATAATCTATTCTCCCTCTGCGCCTGGACAACCTCTGATTCAAATACCGAAAGTAGTTCACCTGTATTATATTTGACATAGCCCAGGACATCGCAGTTCCTGTCCCCGTTCACGAGTTGTTTAATATGCCATTCCCCACTGTCATCAACAATAATATGCACTTCGTTCGCTGCTCCGAACAGGTTATGATAGTCTCCGATCGTATCCTGATAAGCGCCCAGCATAAGTATGGAAATATAATAAGAACCATTGTTGAGTTCATGGAGTTCAAGGATCTCCTTAACATCTTTCAGATCCACGAATTTATCTATCTCACCATCAGAGTCGCAAGTGATATCCACTATAGTTCCGTATTGTGTAGGCTTCTCATTCGCTCTTGCCACAGGCACTACAGGGAATAACTGTTTTATTGCCCAGAAATCAGGTATAGACTGGAATGTTGAGAAATTACCAATATATTTTTTCGAGAGCAGTTTATTCAGATCTTCGAAATCATCAGACTTGTTTTCGGTCTCTCTGGCAAACGCGGCAGCTTTTTCACATATCTGCAAGAAAAGGATCTCTCCCTTGGATTTCTCCTCAAGCTCTATCTCGCCAAGGTTAAAAAGCGATAGCAGTTCTTCACGATGCTGGAGAGCGTCGTGATAATATTCAATATAATTTTTTATATTTATTTCTTTTAAACCGTCGAACAATTCTCTGAGGATATGGGGTTCATTCCCGCGCATTTCAACAGGTTTATTGTGGTTTCCATTCTTATCCCCTTTCACGTTTATCACAAGCAATGAATGATAAGCGCTAAGGGCTCTTCCGCTTTCAGATAATATCGTTGGATGAGGAACATTTTCTTCATCACATACATCCTTTAGCGAATATACAACATTGTTGGCATACTCCTGCATCGTATAATTTGCACTCGCATCTGATGAGGTCTTGCTGCCATCATAATCCACACCAAGTCCGCCACCAATGTTGAAATATTTAATATTGATATGCATCTGCCTTATTTTTGCATAAACCCTGGCAGCTTCCTTGACTGCTTTCTGTATTCGCCTGATCTCAGTGATCTGGGAACCCACATGGAAATGCAGCATCTGGAGTTGTTCGAACATATCGTACTCAGCAAAGGTCTTAATGCAGTCCAGCATTTCAGTGGTCGTCAGACCGAACTTCGCAGATTCTCCTCCTGATTCCGCCCATTTTCCGCTCCCCCTTGAGTAAAGCTTTACCCGTATGCCGATAAGCGGTTTTACTCCCATTGATTTTGAGAGTTCCAGCAAGCGCCTTGTTTCACTGAATTCGTCAATTACAATAACAACCCTGTTTTTTAGCTTGACCGCATTCAATGCAAGTTTCAGGTATTCATCATCCTTGAAACCGTTGCAAATTAAAAGAGCTTCAGGTCCAAGCTCGAAAGACATGGCAGCAAGCAGTTCTGCTTTTGTTCCCACTTCCAGACCAAGATTAAATTTTTTTCCTGATTTTACGATTTCTTCTATCACTTCTCGTCTCTGGTTCACTTTCATAGGGAAAGCTCCCTGATAAGTATTATTATATTTGAACTCTGAGATCGAGTTTGAAAATGCCCCGTTCAGTTCCTTTATTTGTCCTTCAAGGATCTGAGGGAACCGAAAAAGAACAGGGAATTTTATTTTCTTTGCTATAAGAGAATCAACAACATTTTTTATATCGACATTTTGAGCGTCTTTCCGTGTGGGACTAACACTCAAATTTCCATTTTTATTAAAAGTGAAGTATCCATTTCCCCAACGTTCTATGCCATATAGGTCTATTGCATCTTCAATTTTCCACATTTAGTTTAATCTCACGTCCTTCAAAATATTTAGTTCTATAAACGACTACTTATTCAGGTTTAAACTTTTCCATAATGAATGAAAATTCGATCATTTTCCTTTCTGTCTGGCATAAAGTTGTTCAACCTTCTCAATAGTATCCGCATCGTCCACTGATTTATCGCTTCTCACATTGATAAGCCTTGGAAAACGGAGGGCATAACCCGAATCATAATTCTGGCTTTTTTGGATCTCCTCAAATGCAACCTCAAATACTATCTTTGGCTCAAACTCCACATGGATACCGTTTTCCAGAATTACAATATCTTTGAAAATATCTGTTAGTTCCCCCAGTTTTTCATCCGTTATACCTGTCGCCACCCGCCCTATTGCGAGAAGCCTGTTTGTATCAGGGTCGTGGCATGCCATCAAATAAGAACCGAAAAAAGAAGTCCTTCTCCCTTCACCCCATTCGCCACCGACCACCACAAGGTCAAGAGTGTCCATTATCGGTTTTAATTTTAACCAGTTCTTTCCTCGTTTTCCCGGTGTGTAAAGCGATCTGGGATTTTTCAACATTACTCCTTCATGTCCCGCTGCAAGCGCTTCTTTATAGATATCCTCAATTTGAGTAACGTTATCCGTTATTGTCTGCCTGGCAACAATAGTATTATCACATATCTCCACCAGTTTTTTCCTGCGATCGATAAGCTCTGTATCTATCAGGCTTTCCCCGTTAATGTATAATACGTCAAACAGATTAAGTGATAGGGGGATCTCAATGGCTGTTACTGTGACATCATATTTTCGCCTGAAGCGCTTCAGGATCTCCTGGAATGGCAGCGGTCTATCATCTGTTCCAAGAGCAACGCACTCACCGTCAAGGATTGCAGCATCTGCTATTACAGAGGTCCTTACTGATCTTACAATATCGGGCAATGAAGATGTTACGTTCTCAAGACGGCGAGAGTATATTGTAACTCTGTTCCCTTCCTTGTGGATCTGGACGCGCGCCCCATCGAATTTCCATTCCACTGCCACAGTGCCCATTTCTGTCACAGCTTCATGTATCCCTTCTGCAACCTGGGCAAGCATTAACTTTACAGGAATCCCGGTTGCAACACTAAGTTTAAGAAGACCAGCAGAGCCTTCTTCTTTTGCAGTATATGCGACCAGACCATAATCATTAACTAGCATATAACCCCGTTCCACAAGTTCAGATGGAACGTCATATGCCTCAGATATGGCATTCCTGACGATCCCTTCCCCTACCCCGATGCGCAGTTCTTCAACTGCAAGACGTGCAATGTATTTTATCTCAACAGGTTTTGAAGCCCCGAAAAGATATTGGAGGTTCTTGATCTTAGCATCCTGTGATCCTTTGCCAGAAAGATCTGCTATCTTCAGGAACCGTGAAAAAACATCCTGAATCGAAAGCTCTTCTTCTGAAAAAAGATCAAAATGCCCTTTTCGATTTGCTATTGCTTTTTCCGCAGTCTTTCCAACATCTCCAGTTTCTTTTACTAGTTCTTCTATGCGTTTAACTGGAAGAGATGATGTTTTTGCGATCGCTGCATATAACAGACCAGTCCCGATCCCGAGTTCTTTTTCAGTCCACACAGGGAACACATTTCCCATAACAAAACGGGTGGCGATCTCAAGTTCGCTATTATCCACTTCCTTGAGAAATGATGCCACCACCGAGGTCATTTCAAGAGAGCTTGATATCCTTTCTAATTTTTCGCATAGATCTGCGAATATTTTAAAGGATGTCATTAATTGTTCTCAAAAAAAAATAAAAGGGTCAGACCCTTTTATTTTGCAGTTTTATTTCCAAGAGCTGCTGCATGTGTCTTTGCGACATCTGTTCCATGACAGTTAGTGCAGTACTTTGCTCTTGACAGATGTATAATTACCAGGTTACCATTGCTGGGTTTAAGATTGTCTGGAGGCGCTGCATGGCATTGCTCGCAGACTGAGAAATGACCGGGTCCATCTCCTTTTTCCACTGTTGGGATCTTGGGCGGGAATCCATGGCAACTATCGCAGTTCAGATCGATCGTACCTGATCCGATGTGTATGCTATGTACCTGGCTGCCGTGGCAGTTGATACATAATTTTCCACCGTTCATATGGGGTTCAAGGTTCTGTGCATCTGTATGGCATAATTCACATTTTATTGTGGCCACGGATGTTTGTGGGGGCGCAGCGGTAGCGCTCACCTGTGGGGTTCCTCCCGGATGTGTGGCGGCAGGGGTATTTTCAGGTGTTTCGATAGGAGTCACTCCATCTTCTTCTTCTCCGGGCTTACCGCCCAGGACATAATAACCGGCAGCTGCAACAAGTATCAAAGCGATTATGATCGCTAAATAAACAGGAACTTTGGTATCTTTTTCGTTCATTGGATGTTTCACCCTTTTGTTGAATATGGCTTTGTATGTTTTAAATGTTTTGGTTTTATCATAGTGAGTGTATTTTAAACCAGCATTTTTCCGGTGAAAAGTTAATAAATAGAAAACAATGTATTAAGCCAACATGACAGATAAATACGAACAGGTGATCGAACTTGCAAAACGCCGTGGTTTCTTGTGGAACTCATTTGAATTATACGGCGGTACAGCGGGTTTTTATGATTATGGACCTCTTGGAGCTATGCTCAAACGCCGTGTTGAGAACATCTGGCGCGACATATTTGTGATCAATGAAGAATATTATGAGATAGAAGTTCCAACGATAGGAATAGAGGATATATTCATCGCATCCGGACACGTCGGGGGATTTTCAGACCCGCTGACAGAATGTCTGAAATGCAAAGAGGCTTTCAGGGCTGATCATCTTGTGGGTGATGTTGTGGAAAATCCTGATACGTTGAGCGCAGATGAGCTTACCGTTGTTATCGGCAAACATAATATAAAATGCCCTGAATGCGGCGGAGGGCTGGGAAAAGTATATGAATTCAATCTCATGTTCAAAACCAGCATTGGCCCAGGTGGAAAAAGGTCAGGTTATCTTCGCCCCGAGACAGCGCAGGGTATGTTCGTGGACTTTCCGCGCCTTCTAAAGTTCTACCGTGACAGGCTGCCTTTTGGAGTCACACAAATTGGAAAAGCCTACCGAAACGAGATATCACCCCGCCAGGGCGTGATACGGCTTCGCGAATTCACGCAGGCAGAAGCTGAGATATTCATAGATCCACGGGACAAGACACATCCAAAATTCGGGGAAATATCAGATATTATACTCGTCCTGTACTCTCAGAAAGGGCAGGAGCAAGGCAGTTCTGAAAAGATGAGCATTGGCGACGCAGTTCAAAACAAGATAATAGCACATCAGTTCCTGGGATATTGCCTTGCAAGGACGTACCAGTTCCTGGTTCGCGTGGGTGTATCGCCTGAGAAATTGAGATTCCGCCAGCATATGAAGGATGAAATGGCGCATTATGCGGCTGACTGCTGGGATGCTGAGATACAGAGCGACAGGTTCGGATGGGTCGAGGTCGTGGGTATCGCAGATAGAACAGATTATGACCTGAAAGCCCATGCAAAGCAGAGCGAAACTGAACTGAATGTATATGTATCATATGATAAACCGATAAAAGTTGAGCGATTTGCTGTTAAACCCAACATGGGCGTCCTTGGACCCATGTTCAAGGGAAATGCAGGAAAGATCGCGAATGCGCTGAAGTTATTGAAATCTGAAGACCTGTCGGGGGAGACTATTGAAGTTGTTGTCGATGGCAAAGTGATCCAGGTAGATAAAGAGGCAGTCTCATTTGAAAATGTCACTGAAGAAGTTCACGGTGAAACCATTATACCGCATGTTATCGAACCATCATTCGGGATAGATAGGATAACTTATTCACTCCTTGAGCACTCTTATTTTGAAGAAGAGGCAAAAGTAGAAGAAGGGGAAGAAGAGGAAAAAAGGATAGTGCTGCGACTTCCACCAGAGGTGGCGCCAGTCCAGGCTGCAGTGCTTCCTTTGCTTACCCGCAAGGAACTGATCGACCCTGCGAACAAAATAGTAAAAGCTCTTCGAAAAGCCGGGATACTTGTGGCGTTTGACGATTCAGGCACCATTGGAAGAAGATACAGGCGAAATGATGAGATAGGCACCCCATATTCTATTACTGTAGATTACCAGACGATCGATGACGGAACTGTCACGATAAGGGACAGGGATTCAATGAAGCAGGTGCGCGCAGGTATGGACGGTATTGAAGAGAATATATATGATATGATATACAAGGGAAAATCATTTGATGAGGCTGGAAGGAAAGTGTAAACGTGTCAGGGCTGTTCTTAACTGAATTGCGCCGAAAAGCTGTGCATGCAGCGGGTTCTCTGATCGCGATAGCCTATTATTTTACTGATAAACAAACAGCGCTTATTGGACTTGCTATCATCAATGCAGTTCTTTTAATTGTAGAATGGCAGAGGCTAAAAGGAAAGATCAGGCTTCCTGAAATACTTTTGCGTCCTCATGAAAAAGAACAGGTGGGCGCGTACATATACTTCCAGATCGCAGCGCTTATTTCTGTCGTTTTTTTCGAAAAAACCATCGCTATCGCCGCGATCCTTATGCTCTCGCTGGGTGATACTGCATCAGGTCTTTCCGGGGCTTTATTGAATGAGGGTAACGTCAGGTATTCCAGGAAAAAATTCACGATCAAGCCGCTGCCAATCGTTTCAGTAATGTTTGCAGTATGTGTACTTATCGGATTCATTATGGTGAGTTTGCCATTAGCGAAAGATATGGAATATATTTCATTATTATCGTATGTAGCTGGAGCGCTGGGTGCAACGCTGGGTGATGCTGTGCCATTTCGGGTTCAGGGAAAACCTGTGGATGATAACCTTTTGATACCTCTTCTTTCTGGTATATTTATGACTATCGGGAATGTATTATTATAATTTACAGGAAATTAGCAACTAACTCGTACGAACTCAAAACGAACTCACGGTGCCGGAGTTTGTTTTGAGTTCGCATAAGTTCGTTGTTTTCATTATATTTTTTTATGTTCATTAGCCGATTCTGTGGGCATAAGTCTTAAATGATAGTAAACGATAATTAAATATAATGAAACCCAGAAAAATTGACAAGACTGATGGATTGATCCGCAGAAGACCAAGAGACCCAGCAAAGATAAAGATCTTCTGTGAAATGGCAGTTGAAGCAGTAGAAAAGGGTGTCATATTTGATGAGAATAATAAAATTGTGAGGATCCTTCCTTGGGAAAACGATTAAGCAATAAATTCGAATTTTTAGCAGACCTGAGTTCACATTTTCCGGACGATAAGAAACCAATTCTGGTCGGCGGTTCTGCTGTTGAGCTATACACGAGAGGTCGAGCTACAAGCCTTGATCTCGATCTCATAGGAGATATTTCCAAGATCGCCCCGATCCTTGAAGGTCAGGAATTCAAGCGGGAGGGAAGGCATTTCCATAAGGGACTGATATACATTGAAATACCATCCGATATCTTGCATGGTGAAAAAAGTGTTGTTTTCGAGTATGACGGAAAAAAAATAAAAGTGATCTGTGTGGAAGATTTGATAATTGACCGTTTGTGCGGATGTAAGTTCTGGAAATCCGAGTACGATTGTGAACATGCCAGAATGCTCTTTGCATCTTATAAAAGTAAAATGGAAATGGATTACCTGAATAAAAGGGCAATGGAAGAGGATGTATCTGAACTTTTAAGTTTTGAGTTCTAACACAGCTTAAATTAAAATGATTTATCATTAAAAATATGCGTCAGCCATATCAGTCAAAAGCGAATGATTTATGTATTTGGTCTCTTATGTGAAGTGGTCAAAACGGAACTTATTATTATTTCATAATTAGAGGAATGCAATGACAAGAGCTGAAATTTTATCCGAGATAAAAAAGGCAGAGGAAGAAGCAAAAGCAACAGTTGTGAAAGCCAACGAATCAAAGAACAAAAAGATATCCGAAGCTGCGGCACAATCAAGGGAGATCATCAGAAAAGCAGAAGAAGATGCCCGGGTAGGAGCTGATTCTGAGATAAATGAAGCAAAGAAGGTCATCAAAGGGGAAAGGGAAAAGATCGTACAGAAAGGTGTTTCTGATGCGATCGGAATAAAGAATAAGGCAAAGAAGAACGTTGATAAAGCCGTTACATTTATTTTAACTGATTTCGAGAGGGCAACGAATGCTTAAACCCACGGCGATGACAAAGGTCGTTATCGCAGGCACGAAGGATGCCCTGGAGCCGACTATTTCAGTTCTTCATAAATTGAACGTCCTTCATATTACTGATTATATAGAAGAAAACGCAGATTTCAAGATCGGAAGACCATTAAAATCTGCATCGAAACACTCTGAGCATCTTCTTTCTCTCAGGACAATAGCAAGCCAGCTTAAAGTTGATGAAAAAGAACCATCTTCAAAACAGAGCGCACAACAGTTACCATCCCAGATCGATGAAAAGATCGTCAATATTCATAAAGAGGTATCTGTGCGAACTGACGAGTTGAGGAACCTTGAGTTCAAGGTAAAAGAGAAAAAAGATCTGTTAACTGCGGTCAAACCTTTTACAGGCCTGCCTTTATCTCTTGAATTATATCATGGTTATGAGACCATAAAGGTCTATACAGGATTTATCACTAATGATATTGAAAAAAAAGTGTCCGGGATAACGGGGAATTATGAATTTTTCACAGGGGAGCATGAGAAAAGAAAGATATTTGCACTATTTATCCCAAAAATATTCGAGGAACAGGTTCAGAAGCTCTTTCAGGAAGAGCATTCGTATGTTGAATTGAAAGTTCCTGACCTTATGGGTGATCCTGCTGTTCTTCTCGATGAACTTACAAAAGATATTTACGCCCTCAAAGAGAAAGAAACAAATATTCAGTCTGAACTTGAAGGATTGAATAAAGAATACTCCGAATTCATACTGGCGGCAGATGAATATCTCTCAATGGAGACGCAGAAGGCTGAAGTTCCACTGCGTTTTGCCACAAGTGCTAATGCTTTTATCATTGATGGCTGGGTGCCGACCAAGAAATTCGAAGCGCTGGGATCCGAACTGGAGAAAAGTTCGAAAGGGCTTATCCAGCTGATAAAGTTGGAAGAGGAAGTAAAAGATGAAGAAAGACCTATCGAACTTGATAATCCTGCTTTAGCAAAACCATTTGAACTCCTGGTAGAAACTTTTGCAATACCAAAATATAAAGAGATCGATCCGGCTTTATTCTTATTTTTCACATACCCCCTTTTTTATGCTATCATGCTTGGAGACATTGGTTATGGTATCATTGTGACAGGGATGGCTCTGGTGATCAGGAACAAGTTCAAGACCGGTGCGTTGAATGGTCTTGGGATGATACTTCTCTTATCAGGAATGTTATCGATCCTGCTGGGAGTAGTATATGGTGAGTTCTTTGGTTTCCCGGTTTTCAATATTGAACATGAAGCAGGAATACTGGGCGCAGGACCTGCGATCGGAGGGCTTCAACTGCCGGTTCATAGACTTGGCTCTGTCCAGCAGATGCTGGTAGTGACGCTTATTATTGGAATACTCCACATACTGACCGGCTTGATCCTGGGTTTCAGGAACAAAGTTGTAGAACATGATATCAAGCATGCGATCTATGCGAAAGGAAGCTGGATAATGATACTATTGGGCGGCGTTGCAGCGATCGCAAAACTTATGCCATCAATGATGTCCAGGAATGGAGTACCATCAGGTGACCCGATATTCATTGCAGGAGTAATACTGGCTCTTGCGGGGATCGTATTGCTCATTAAAGGAGAGGGCTTTATCTCTATACTTGAGATCCCGACGATCCTGTCAAATGTGCTTTCATACTCAAGGATACTGGCAATAGGATTATCCTCGGCAGGCATTGCTCTTGCGGTAAATACTCTATCCATGAACCTTTTTATAGCGCCGGATCATGTATGGCTAGGCGGCGGGATCGTGCTTGCTCTTATTGGAGTTGTAATTCTTTTCATAGGACATTTGATAAACCTTCTACTTGGGATTCTCGGACCCGGACTTCATTCTTTGAGGTTGCAGTACGTTGAATTCTTCACTAAGTTTTATGAAGGAGGGGGCATGAAGTACGCTCCCTTTGGTTATAATAGAAAATATACGGAGGAATAAAAAATATGGTAGTAGATGCAGGATTTATAGCAATAGGTGCAGGAATAGCAGTAGGACTGGCTGGAATTGGCGCAGGCATGGGCGAACAGGCAATAGGTGCCGCAGCAGTAGGTGCAATGGCTGAAGATGAGAAATTCTTCGGTAAGGGTCTGTTGATGACGGTCATTCCCGAATCCATCGCGATCTTCGGTCTCGTAGTAGCCCTAATATTGTTATTCGTATTCGGCGCCGAATAAAAAAGTGGACAGATATGGGACTCGATGCGATAGTTGAAGAAATAAAAGCCAAAGGCAAGGCTGAAGCTGACAGAATAGAAAAAGAAACGGCTGCCGAAGTATCAAGAGTAACGGCAGAAGCACGATCACAGGCAGCAAGGATCAAAGCTGCACAGCAGGAAGCCGCAAAGAAAGAGATCGAAAGGATCAGGACGCAGGAGATGTCAGGTGCTGCTCTTGAGGTCAAGAGGGCTATGCTCAATGCACGAAAGGAACTTCTTGATGAGGTGAACGATAAGGCAAAAGAAACCATAAGTAAACTTCCAGCTGATAAGAACCAGAAGCTTCTCAAATCGATTATCGATAAGAACCAGGCTAATAATTCCAGGATATACTCTGCTGAGAAAGATAAGGATGAGGTCAAAAAACTCACTAAACTTAAACATGCGGGAAATATTGACAGCATCGGCGGCGTGATCATAGAAAACGAGACAGGAACTGAATATCTTGATTTCAGGTACGAGATCATTTTGAAAGATGTAACTGAAAGGTCATTGAAACAGGTCTCTGATATCCTGTTCGGGTGAAAAAAGACATGGGCGTTTCAAACAATATCAAATATGCATACATCGTAGCCCGCGTACGTGCTATGAAAAGCAAACTCATCCCGAGGGAAATGTATCCAAAATTCATGAATATGGATATCCCTGAGATAACTCGATATATCGAGGAATCCGGGTATAAGAAAGATGTTGATGAACTTGGGAAAAAATATAGAGGTACTGACCTGATCGAACACGCCCTGAACCAGAACCTTGCCCTGACATATCGCAAACTGATAGAGGTGTCGCAGGATGAAGCAAATTATCTGATAACTGAATATCTGCGGTCATGGGATATATGGAATATCAAGACCATACTTAGAGGGAAATTCTCAGGGGCTAGCGAGGATGAAATTCTTGAGGACATCGTTTCAGGCGGTCAGTTGAGGTACAGGGACATTTCAGAAATAGTCAAGATCGGAACTATAGAAGGTGTGATAGCTTCTTTTGCAAAGACACCTTACTATAAGGCGCTTGAAGGATACAGTGGAGATCTTGCCAGGATCGAGAATGCCCTTGACCTTTTGTATTATTCTAACCTGATCAATGCGGTGACTTCGACAGGAAATAAATTGTTCCTGAAATTCCTGAAAACTGAGATAGATCTCAAGAACCTGAAGATGCTTTTCAGGATGAAGCGCGCTGGAATGGAGCGCGATGAAATTATAAAGCTTCTCATACCAGGCGGCATGGAACTCAAAGAGAATGACTTTGTCAGGCTTGCCTCACTTTCCATGAGTGATTTCGTGCGAGCCCTGGAAGAGTATTCCTACTGGAATGCGATATCAGATATCAGCGGGGAACTGAGCTCTTTGCGTGATATTGAGATGCGGCTTGATAAATATGGACTTACATATGCTTCCAGGATATCGTACTATTATCCGCTTTCCATCCTTCCGATCCTGGATTATATCCTCAGTAAGAAGATCGAAGTGGATAATGTGAGAATTATCGTGCGCGGAAAAGAGACTTCTCTTCCTGATGACATTATTAAAGCCCACCTGGTGATGTAGATGGAAATAGCAGTCATAGGCAACAGTGATTTCGTGCTCGGGTTCAGGCTTGCAGGCATTCGGAAAACGTACGAAGCCGCACAGGCAGAATTGGAAGCAAGGATACAGACCGTACTTAATGATAAGACGGTCGGAATACTTGTGATGCATAATGATGATCTAAAAAAATTATCAGTACATATGCAACAAACCCTGGACGATTCTGTTGAGCCAACAGTGATCGCCATAGGTGGAAAAGGAGAAAGCACTAATCTCAGGGATAAAATAAAACAGGCGGTAGGTGTAGATCTTTGGAAATGAAACTCATAGAAGGTGTCTTGTAAAATGAAAACAAACGGTAAAATTTATAGAATTTCTGGGCCAGTTGTCATCATAAGTGGTTTAAATACCAGTATGTTCGATGTGGTCAAAGTCGGAAATGAAGGATTAATGGGTGAGGTAATCGGTATAGAAGGCGATAAATCCACAGTTCAGGTCTATGAAGAGACCTCGGGCATAAGACCGGGCGAACCCGTGGAAAACACTGGAATGCCGCTTTCGGTCGAACTCGGTCCGGGTCTACTTGAGAGCATATATGACGGTATCCAGCGCCCTCTTCCTGTATTGAAAACCAAAATGGGTGACTTTATCAAACGCGGTGTATTCGCAGATGGTCTTTCCCGCGAAAAGCAATGGGATTTTGTCCCCACGGCTAAGAAAGGGGATAAAGTAAAAGGCGGCGATATAATCGGAACTGTCCAGGAAACCCAGAACATCGAGCACAGGATAATGGTGCCTCCAGACATGTCAGGCACTATCGAGGAAATAAAGAAAGGCAAGTTCAAAGTTGACGAGGTCGTTTGCACACTTAGCGGCGGGAAAAAACTCACGATGATGCAAAAATGGCCGGTCAGGAAACCAAGACCTGTCGGCAAAAAACTCACACCCAACAAACCGCTCATTACTGGTCAGAGGATACTTGATGGTCTTTTCCCTGTTGCAAAAGGCGGGACTGCAGCAATTCCCGGCCCGTTCGGGAGCGGCAAAACAGTCACGCAGCAGCAGCTTGCAAAGTGGAGCGATACAGAGATAGTAGTTTACATAGGATGCGGCGAGCGCGGCAATGAAATGGCTGATGTGCTCAATGAATTTCCTGAACTTGAAGATCCAAAGACTGGAAGACCTTTGATGGAAAGGACAGTTCTTATCGCAAATACTTCCAACATGCCCGTGGCAGCAAGGGAGGCATCGGTTTACACAGGTATCACGATCGCAGAGTATTATCGTGACATGGGATACGATGTATCATTGATGGCAGACTCAACCTCGAGATGGGCAGAAGCAATGAGGGAGATCTCATCAAGGCTTGAAGAGATGCCTGGCGAGGAAGGTTATCCTGCTTATCTTGCAGCAAGATTATCAGAGTTCTACGAGCGTTCAGGCAGAGTGCAAAGCCTTTGCGGAAAAGAAGGTTCGATCACTGTCATCGGAGCAGTTTCACCACCAGGCGGGGACTTTTCAGAACCCATCACCCAGAACACATTGCGTATTGTCAAAGTATTCTGGGCGCTTGATGCCAAGCTTGCGCAGAGGAGACATTTCCCAGCGATCAACTGGCTCAATAGCTATTCATTATACACAAAAGCACTTGGAGACTGGTATAAAGAGAACGTTTCCCCTGAATGGCAAAAACTCAGGGATGATGCAATGGAACTGTTGCAGAAAGAATCAGAACTCCAGGAGATCGTTCAACTGGTTGGTTCTGACGCTCTACCTGAGGACCAGCAGCTTACACTGGAGATAGCTCGCATGATAAGGGAATATTTCCTGCAGCAGAACGCGTACCATGAGGTTGATACATTCTGTCCCATGGATAAGCAGTTCAAGCTGCTTAAATCCATTACAAAATGGGGCAACATGGCACAATCAGCTCTTGAAGGCGGAGTTCAGATCGAAGATATCATGAAATCAAAAACAAAAGACGACCTTGCAAAGGTCAAGTTCGAGAAGGACTTTGACACGGCACTCGGCGTTATTTTAAAGAGCATGGATGAAGAATTCAAGTCGCTCGGGGGCAAGTAACATGACCAAGGAATACAAGACAATAAGAGAGATCGCAGGACCGCTCATCTTTGTAGAGAAGACTGACCCTGTAGGGTACAACGAACTTGTCAATATCACACTCCCCGACGGCTCGACCAAGAGAGGACAGGTACTTGATACTTCAGAAGACATAGTAGTTGTCCAGGTATTCGAGGGCGCCGGCGGACTTAACAGAGACTCAAAGGTAAAGTTCACAGGCGAGACCATCAAACTCCCGGTCTCAAAAAACCTCCTCGGAAGGATACTTTCTGGATCAGGAGAACCTCTGGATGGAGGACCTCGTATCGTTCCAGAGGACAGGCTTGATATCACGGGAGCTGCTATCAATCCGTACGCGCGTCTTCCCCCAAAGGAGTTCATCCAGACAGGAATTTCCACAATAGATGGAATGAACACGCTCGTTCGCGGACAGAAACTTCCGATCTTCTCAGGTTCTGGTCTTCCTCACAATGAAATAGCGCTTCAGATAGCAAGGCAGGCAAAAGTCAGGGGCTCGGACGAACAGTTCGCTGTGGTTTTTGCAGCTATGGGCATCACCAATGAGGAAGCGCAGTATTTCATGCGAGACTTCGAGCGCACAGGCGCTCTTGAGAGGGCAGTGGTGTTCCTGAATCTTGCAAATGACCCGGCAGTCGAGAGGCTTATCACACCCAGACTGGCGCTCACAGCGGCAGAGTACCTTGCATACGAACACGATATGCATGTTCTCGTTATTCTTACGGATATCACCAACTATTGCGAAGCGCTGCGTCAGATGGGTGCAGCCAGAGAAGAAGTGCCAGGAAGGCGAGGTTATCCCGGTTACATGTACACTGACCTTGCCTCTCTGTATGAACGCGCAGGCGTCATAAAAGGAAGAAAGGGCTCTGTGACCCAGTTCTCTATTCTTTCGATGCCAGGCGACGATATCACGCATCCCATACCCGATCTTTCAGGATATATCACTGAAGGTCAGATCGTTATCTCAAGGGAATTGCACAGGAAAGGCATTTATCCACCTATCAATGTGCTCCCGTCACTCTCAAGACTTATGAACTCAGGTATTGGTGCTACAAGAACAAGAGAAGACCACAAAGCGGTCTCAGACCAGCTGTATGCAGCGTATGCAGAAGGAAAAGACCTGAGGGGACTTGTTGCGATCGTAGGTAAGGATGCGTTATCCGACAGGGATAAGAAATTCCTTGAGTTCGCAGACATGTTCGAGGACAGGTTCGTGCGCCAGGGCGTGGACGAGAACAGGGATATCGAGACAACTCTTGACCTTGGCTGGGAACTTCTGGCATCTCTGCCTGAGGCACAGCTTACAAGGATAGATAACAAGTACATCCAGAAATATCATCCAGCCCATAAGGGAAAGAAATAATTGTATGGCAATAAAGGACAATATCAAACCCACGCGTTCTGAACTTATCGATCTCAAGAAGAGGATAAAGCTCAGCCAGAGCGGGCACAAACTCCTCAAGATGAAACGCGATGGATTGATCCTTGAATTATTCGCGATACTTGAGAAAGCAAAGGATGTCAGGGCAGAGCTGGAAAAACAGTTCGCCGTTGCATCACAGAAACTGGCGATCGCAAAGTCAGTTGAAGGTGTGGTTGTGGTAAAATCCACAGCTTTTTCCCTCAAGGAAATTCCAAAGATCGAACTTGTGAGCAAGAACATAATGGGTGTTGTGGTGCCAAAGATCGAAGCAACAAGTGTTCATAAAGCTCTTAATGAACACGGGTACGGCATCATAGGGACAAGCTCCCGCATTGATGAAGCAGTGGATGCCAGTGAGATACTTGTTGAGAAGATCATCCTTGCAGCAGAGATCGAGACTACTATGAAGAAGCTGCTTGAGGATATCGAAAAGACAAAGCGCAGGGTTAACGCGCTTGAGTTCAAGGTGATACCTGAGCTTACTGATGCGAAGAACTTTATCGTGCTGAGGCTTGAGGAAATGGAGCGAGAGAATACCTTCAGGCTGAAGAGGATTAAGGGGTAAGTTTAAAGGATTCCGTCACAAAGATTTCATAAACTTTCGTCTATAACAAATGTAAGAAAAAAGAAAAAATCAACTTACGCCATTATTTCTTAGGTGTAGGTATTGGTTTTGGTTTAATGGGTTTCTTTTTCTCCTTATTTGGCATACTTGTTCGCCTCCTGACACTTTAGGGTCAATTAATAATTTGATTTTCAGGATATGAACCTTTCTGTAAACAAAAATTCTCAAAACCTTATCTTTTTGATCTCAGATTCCCTCATGTTATTTTCCATCTTCCAGAAATGGGCTTCACCAGTGTATATCTGGAATAC
>JAUSDC010000070.1 GCA_030650845.1 Candidatus Methanoperedens sp. | reverse complement strand
TTATCAAACACTTTTGAAAGACCTACACCTACATCGGCAATACTTTTTGCTCCTGTACAAACGATCTTGCCGCTGCCGAAAATAAGCGCTGCGGTTTTCGGGGATGTTGTCCTGTAAACAACACCAGGGAATCTTTTTTTGTTATAATCCGCTCCTTCAAAAACGCTGACGACTTGATTCAGGTCAAGTTTTGCTCCAATAGCCGTAGATGCAACAACATTTACTATTTTTATAGTCTTCTTTGTTTCCGTAGTGTTTACCATATTCGCGCCTTTATGTAGGGTATTTAAACCTTTATAGGTTGGGATGCACCTTCCGGATTCTTAAACACCTCTCTCAAATTATCTGGAATTATGAAAATCACATGCCTGTGAGGGACTTTTAAAAGCTTATGATGTATCTCATCTGCCCATTCATTTGCTGCCTTTGTGTCACAGGATGTGCCTAATCGACATTTGCAAGTGATAATGTTTTATAGCCATTTTTGATCGTTCTGCATTTTCTCAGCCTTTCGACATTATCGATTTCGACTGAGCGTATCGAGTCTTTGTAACGAACCCTATAGTCGTCCCAGGAGTTACATGAGAAAAGTATTATTGCTTTAGTTATCGTAATTGTTGCTGATTTCTTGGCTTTTGTTTTTAGAGACACAAAAAAGAATGAAAGCCCAGAATATCAAATCTTATGGATAGAATTCAGCCGCTAGATAGGATATATGTATAATTTCCTATACTTTAATAAACGCCCATAAGAGCCATAAAAGTTGCAACGTATATTTTGTCGAGTGTAAATATACTCCAGCCACCGGGACATGGTCAGGATAAATCGTTGGACGGGGGAAAACAGAGCAGGAAAAAAGAGGAAGGGTCCATGACAAGTCTGCTGGAAAGCATAGAAACGGACGGGCAACAAAAAAAAAGAGCCTATGCTGCGGCTAACCAAAGGTTATCATACAGATTTCCTCAGAATCCTCCTCACTCGCGCCGAAGATGGAATCCTGACATTTCTGACACATCCCGGAGATCAGGAACTCTTTCTGGGCAAGCTCGGTATCGAATCCCTCGACTTTAACGCTGCATGTCATGCACACGCGCGCCTTCATCTTGGGGATCCTGTCAGGGAACAATATGTCTGCTGGTCTTTTCTGGACGTTTGATACATCAGGTACTGGATAGTTATAGTTTTCAGTCATAACAAATCGCCTCTGCCATCGTTATTTAAATCGAGTCATTGCTTCTGCTTTCACCTCAGAAAGAAAACTTTGCGATAGCTTCTTCGATATCCACGATCCTGCATCCCAGATCAGGCTCTGTATCAGGATTCTTGCAGTATCCATACTTGCAGTTATGGCATCCTTTGGCGTGTGGATACCCTTTGCACAGGGAAAGTATCTCAAAGGCCTTTGCTGCTAGCCCCAGGACGTGGCTGTTATCTGATTCGATTTCAAGTTTCATGTTATTCATACTCCTTCCGCTCAGGCGGACAATTCGCCAAGGCCAGCGTTATTTAAATCAGGCCACTGTTCCCTTTACGGCGATGGAGGCAGCTGCTCAAAAGAAATCGAATTCCTGGTTCTGGGCAGGTATTCAGTAATATGAGCGACGTCTGGCAAACTCACACTCACCTCATCGCCGTGGTATGTTTGATTTTCATCCTGATCACGTGTGTGCAGTTGAGGGAGTTCTCCATTCTTACGATCTCGTTTCTGACGGCGATGGATGTGGTTGTGTATAAAATATCAATTCCTGACGCTGGCGGTAGCCAGCCATTTATCAGAGAGTCGTCTGGGGGCGATACCCCGGCGCTGTCCCATGAAAAATAGAGTGCTGAAACAAGATATGGTAATAATCCTCTCCATCGCCGTTCCTGTCTGAGGTAGGTGGATCGCCAGGTCAGGGATATGTGGAAAAAAGACGAGTTGCAGGGAAGGAGTCTTCAAAAAACGACACACAGCTATGGAGGTGCGCTTGGTGCAATGCGTAGGTTAAAAGAAATCAATCCCTGCTGTCCGTCCTTCCTGTCCCTGGCGCTAACATCATACCCCTCTCGATCGAACAAACTCGCGCCATCAAAAGAG
>JAUSDC010000065.1 GCA_030650845.1 Candidatus Methanoperedens sp. | reverse complement strand
AACGCATAGGAAAGTATAGACGCATATTCTTATCTCGCTACTGAAATAGATAAGTTGATTTCATTGGCTTTCATTCTTTTGTGTGTGCATCAAAACAAAAGCCAAGAAATCAGTAACAATTACAATAACCATAGCAATAATACTTTTCTCATGCAACGCATGGGATGACTACAAAGTCCGATATAAAGACTCAATAAGATCAGTCGAAATCGAAAATGTGGAAAGGCTCGGAAAATGCAAAACGTCAAAAAATGGTTATAAGACGTACCAATGTCCAAAATGCGGCAAGAAAAAATATGTACCATTCACCTGCAAATGCCGATTATGCACATCTTGCGGAACAAAGGCAGCAAACGAATGGGCGGACGAAATTCATCATAAACTTTTAAAAGTTCCCCACAGGCATGTGATTTTCACTGTTCCTGATAAGCTGAGAGAATTGTTAAAGAATCCAAAGTATCAGAAAGTTCTTTTTGCAGCCTCAAAAATCACGATGGAAGAGATGGTAGCCTCATCAAATAAGATAAGCAAAAAGAAAACCAAACTTAAGATTGGGATGATCCAGGTATTGCAAACCTTTGGGGCTGACATGAAATATAACCCTCATGTCCATTGTATAGTCACTGAAGGTGGTTTTGACAGACAGTGGAATTGGATCCATACATATTACATGCCATATAAATTTTGGAGAAAAAAATGGCAGTATAAACTATTAACAATGCTAAAGAAAGAATTGCCGGGATGCAGGGAGACCAATGTTTTTATAGACCTGCTTTTCAAGAACAATCCAGAAGGATTCGTGATAAATGGAGAACATCGATTCGAAAAAGGAGAAGGTTGGAATATGGCGAGATACATTGGAAGATATGTCAAGCACCCACCCATTGCTGAATCAAGGATTACCGCCTTCGATGGAAAGCAAGTAACATTCTGGTACAAGGATTCAGAGACAAAACAGAGAAAAACGATAACAATGGATAGATTTGAGTTCATTAGGTTACTTCTTAGCCACATTCCTGAAAAGAATTTCAAGATTGTGAGGTATGTCGGAATCTATTCAAGAAGAGGATACAGGCATCGACAAACTGAATTCCATGAAGGGGAGATAGTACTTATTAAGAAAAGCTGGAGGGAAGAAATTAAGAAAACTTTTAACCTTGACCCCCTTTTATGTCCAGATTGCAACATTGAAATGGAACTGATAGATATCTGTTTTGAAGGAAGTGATAGTTATCCAACCGAAGAACCGCCGCCAGTTGAACCACCACCCAATATAAAGTTCAGTCAACAGGAAAGGATGCAATTGATCATTGCTCTTATTGTAAAAAATCAGAATGGAAGTGGGGCAAGTATCGAAAAAGTGGTGTCAGAGGCTGAAAAGAGAGGAATTGAT
>JAUSDC010000031.1 GCA_030650845.1 Candidatus Methanoperedens sp. | reverse complement strand
ATTTTTTATGAATTTCCTGTAAAGGATAATCTGATTTGCTTAAACTTGAAACTTTATCTCCTATTTTTATATAAGGCATAAGTTTGGCATATTTAGGTCTTGAAAATCTTGTTTCGTGCTGCGCATCGTCTGATTCCTGAGCATGCTGGACAAGAAATGTTATCTCTTCAAGTTCATCCTTCCATTCAGGAAAATAAGTTTTGAGATTAAAAGGGTCTGTTATAAAATAATCCTGAATTAATGCACTGTAATTTCCTGAAAAATCTGCATTTCTGGTTTCATTATAATATTTATTTACATCATGGAGCGTCAGCGCCGTACATAGTAATTTAATTTCATGAGGTTTTGGAAGTGCCTGTCCGGTCGAATAACGGTCATGCATGTAAAGAATAGAACCTGTAAAAACTGCTGAAATAGTGTGTGCTGGAAAACTCAGTGCCCGCTGATACTTTGCGTCAAATTGAGCAGAGTTTTTAAAAAGCGGTCCAACTACGATTGAGACATAATCTATGAGATATTTTTTAATAGTTGCATATGCATCATCTTTTTCACTAATTATATCTTCCATCTTCTCTTCTGATAAATTATCCAATGTATCTTCTAATATTTTGTTCATCTCTCCGCCTCCTCCACCCTCACTTCCACCCACCCGCACCCCCGGCTCACTCCGCTCCCCAACCCGCTAAATTCCGCGAACTGCGCCAGGATGAGCGCCGCATTCTTAACAGATACAGGAGCATCCTTAGTGAACCAGTATGTGCAGCTTCCTGTGAAGCCCTGTTTAAAAATGGGGCGCGCATGACCTTTGTTCTTGTCAAATACGGTATTCACCATCACGGAATGAGTTCTATAGGACTGCGCATCCGGTTTTTCTACGAGATACCTCTCAATATCATCATCTAAAAGTGTAAGCTTTATTTCCTCAGGGCATACGCTGTTCCATTTTGACTGGAGAGACCTGAAAACAGCAAGCCTGTGAGGGAACATTTCTGTAACTTCACTGTTCCTGTACTGGATGCATGTGGGGCTTCGGAAATCAAAAATGAGCTTCGGGCGCATATATCTGGATACGGATTCTAATATCTCTTCAAAGGTCTTTGTTGTGCTTGAAAAATCTTCGATCACGAGTTCCCCGCCTTCAAGGTCAAGGTTACGCCGGTCAAAGATGAGGGGCTTAACCATTGCTTGGAATATCTTTGTCTCAGCCGGGTCTGTCACACCTATATGGAACATGTACCTCTCACCCGGCGCCACCCTCTTGAAGTTGGGGCGGTCGCTTCTGAAAAACTTGCCCTTCAGCCCGCTTAAATGGATAGAACTCCTGGATGAATCATGCACAAGACTGCTTGCTTCATCATCTGCCTCTTTCATGCACGAAAGGAGGGATGAGTACAGTCTGTATCCTTCGCTTGACGGGATATCGAATTCTGATAGAGGTCTTGTGGTGATCCTGATCTGCTGCACCATGCTGGTCACCTATGAGATGCCTTATATTTAAAGTTTCCGAAATATTGAAATAGTTTCATAATTTTGCATATCTGATATTTATTTGCAAAAATTTGCAACATAAAACTTAATATGCAATAAATGCATAATTCAATCCAATGAAAACATATATTTCGACCATCGGATTCGATATTTCCCAGATCATTTCTCTGATAGTCAAATACGGTATAGAGAAAGGTGACCGCTTTGTACTCATACGACCTGAAGAAGGGAATGACCCAAGGGCTGAAAATACGCTGAGTGAGATTCAGAAATTCACAAATCAGATACACAATGAGATCAAAATCGAGGTATTCCGTGTTCCACATAAGGATTTTGAAGGGTGTGTGATAAAAATGATGAACCTGATTAGTTCTCAGGAGGGTGAAATCATAGCCAACATTTCGGGTGGTCCGCGCGAGGTTCTCGTTCCCTTTGTGGTTGCCTGCCTTGTAAATTCTTATAAAATAAAGAAAACGGTCTCTTTCAGCGATATGGATAGAGTGGCTCGTGAGATATCGCTTCCACGAATAACCAGTTTATTGGATGAAAAAACAAAGCGCATATTGTCAGATATATCAGAACATCAGCCCACAACGATCACTGAGATAGCAAAAAGGACAAACCTCTCGGAGAGCACAATCTCACGATTCATAACAAGACTTGCAGATATGAATGCTGTTCTGATCGCGCAGAAAGGCAAGATAAAAGAGATTACCGTATCATTCACAGGTAATGTTTTATTGAGGAGTAGCTGATGTAGTGGATTTGCGTATGCAAGTACTGTTTTCCATCTCTATATAGCTTTTTTGCATCTTAAAATAGAAAAGAAAGAGGTAATTATCTACCTCTTTTTCTCAAGATACTACCTGCTGACAGCACCAAAATTATAGCCATTATTCCCTCGAACCCGGGTACTGCTGAAAGTGCAATTTTCATCACCAGGGTTATCAGTTCTATTTCCTCTGGAGCGAATGCAGTGTTTACCTCAGCCGAAGATACTGAACTGATGCCCAGTTCTCTTGCCTTTTCCTCCTGGCTTATCTTTACATAGGTCACTTTCAGCGGGACTTCTATATCCCTCCCTGCAACGATTTTAACCGCGTATTGGGCTATGTGCTCTTTTCTAGGTTCTATCTCTCCATTCCATGTGATTATGTTCCCAACCTGCTCGCTTCCTGAAAGGACTGCTGCCTGAAGATCTGGGGGATTTTCTATCGTCAGGTTTACTTTGCTCGCCGTGGCATTTCCTATATTTTTGAGATGAACCGATATCGTGAGTTCCTCCCTCGTTCTCCCTGCACCAACCTCATAGGTGACTTGAAGCTGCGCTCTTTGTTTAACTGTCGGTGCTGCATAGGTTGAAACTTGAGTACTAACTGGTGATGCACTGCTACTCTCAGCCCCACTTACGATAACAGTCCCCTTTAAATTTTTATTTTCATCCATGTAAAAACTATAAGTCCCAGGTTTGTTGAAAGTATAACGATATTCTTTATCAAACTCCAGTATCTGGTTATCGAAAAGTCCATTGCTGCTGGCAAGAGTAACGGCAACTTTCCCATCATTTCTCCATATAACCTCGTCGCCTGTGTTGATCGTCTGAGTAGCCGACACGAAACCCCGCTGGGAAACTATAAGTATCTTGACTCTGGCTGCAGATGTTACGTATGTAGATACTGGTATAGCCAATGGAGTGCTGGTAGGAGATATTGCTATGATTAATGGGGTGGTCATGTTGCCGTGGCAGTCCAGACAGTACTTTCCCCCGTTAACGTGTGATGTAAACTGCTGAGGATTTCTGTGGCATGATTCACATTTTGAAGTCCCGACTGTTCCAGTTGTGGTGTTTATATCCACTTTTACAGAGGAGTGAATTGTAACGAAGTCCGCACCGTGGCAGTTCGTGCAATAGGTATTTCTTGACAAATGTATTACTATAAGGTTGCCATTACTGGGTTTCATCGACTCAGGTGGCGGAGCATGGCATTTCTCGCAAACAATAAAGTTCCCGGGTCCGCTTCCGTTCTGTACCTGTATAACATTTGGCGGGAATCCGTGGCACGTATCGCAACCCAGACCGACAGTACCCTGTCCGATATGTATATTGTGAACCTGGCTCTGTGGATTCATGTTAGCGGCGTCAAATCCTGCTGCTCCGGTTAACGGGAACACCAGAACTACAATCAGAATCAAACCAACAAATTTTATCATTTTTATCTCCTCTTTATTACTATCATTATGAAACTTAACTATCGTTATGATATCAAACATTCAAAAAGATATAAAGCTTTCTATGTTGCTATGCTGATGAAAATATTGGGAACTAGCTATTTTTGCGAAGTGGTTTTAACCCTCCAGCATCAACCAAAATCCTTTAATGAAATTTTGAGGGATATTAAAATCAATCCAAGTACATTAAATAGACGGATAAAAGAATTGACCCGTTATAACTTAATTGAGCCTGCTGTAGTTCGAGTAAACGAGGAAAACAGAATCAAGTACAGATTAACTAAGAAGGGCGAGGGACTGATTAAAGATATTGTTGAATTTGTTAGATTAGCCGAGCGATTAGAAAAGGCGATAATGGATTGACTTATATGATGAGTTTGATTAACTCTTGAGTTAAGATTAATCCTTGTTTTAATGGATGCGCCTCTTGAAAGAACAATCAGCAAATATGACATAACTTAGAGGCAAATTAAGTCATTCCGACATAATAACAGGTACTAAATAAGGGGAAAACCTGCCAAAACGACATAAACACCCCATGTTTATGTCGTTAGATTTTGAGAATTTTATAAAGAAGGATTCGGGCAGGCAGCCGCATGTATGGGACTTATGCGGCTACCTCGAATAAAGATATGCTTTACAATTATTTAAGATTTTTTCCGTTAAAATAACGTTAAATATGTGTAATCCTGTGCTGTATATGATACACATGGAAGAAGATACAATAGACATGAAAGAGGAACAGATCGTTTGGATTGATGTTGATGACCTTGGAGTTGATGCCTACAACCTCAGGGGCGGTGAATGGACCCGCGATGAAGAATTCATACAAGACCTGAAGAACAACGGGTTCATCAATCCGCTGACTGTAAGACGGGCAGATCCAAGCACCGGGAAGAAATACGCCATAGTGTGCGGGAGCCAGAGGTATTACGCTGCCATAGAAGCCAGTTATACCGAAGTTCCTTGCTTCATCAAAAAAATGGATGACGTTACGGCGATGGGGAGATCAATAGCCGAGAACAAGTACAGCAAAAGCACACCTGCATGGAGGTATGTGGTTCAGATGGGCAGGATGCACTCCATGCTCAATGGAAATGGAAAGAGCCGGGAGGATATCATAAGGGAAATATCTTCCATGACAGGAATGAAAAGAACTACCATTCAGCGGTATCTGGATGTGGGAGAACTGCCGCCCAAAGTGATAGAGCTAATGAAGCCCCGCGGGGCGGATGGGAAGAAGGTCCTTTCTGTCCACGTAGCCGCAAACATCGCCACCAAACTCAATGGGTGTGAACCTGATAGGCTGTACGAGGTTGCCGAGCATGTTGTGGGGATGAACGAGGATACAGCCAATGAGGTCATAGATCAGGCGAAGGCGCATCCTGACATGTCTGCTGACGATATCCGTAAAGTAACGAGAGGTGAACCGCTTACCAGGAGGTACACGGTTGACCTGGACGCAGATGCCCAGAACGCGCTCAATGAGGTATGCGTTCAGAAGCAAGTGGACTACCAGCAGTTGATCAACCGCGCTCTCAAGAATTTTCTTAAACCCACGGAGGGAGTGCAGGAGAAACCTGCTACATCTGCGCCTGAAGCATCATCAACATCGTTACAATCTGCGGAAGTTTCCGCACCGCCGCAAATAGAGGCTTCCGAACCGGCGCAACCCGCTCATCAGCCGCCTTTATCACCAGAAATCAGAACATATCTTGAAACCTCCGGGCTATCTGCTGAGGGGACAGGGAAGTTGTTGTCCAATCCCACTTGGCTTGCCCTGCCCGATAATGAAAAGAAGCCCATAATAGATAATAATGTACAAACTGAAAAAGAATTGGCAGAGAACGCTGATCGGATGAAGAAATTGGAAGAGGAGCAGGAGGCGAACTGGAAACGAATTGAAGAGGAAGAACGAAACGATCCCAATCGCAATCCGAAAACTGCCGACCCAGATGTGATATTTTTCTGCGAAGACTGTATAACACCATTCAAAATTAAACATAGTGACCGGGAATCATGTCCAGCATGTCATTCTACCAATATCCAATACAGCGACTTCGCTATGAGCTGCGGAGGTGGGAACTGCTGGCGTCCCAGACCGCTAAAAGATTCCTTAACCATCTGTCCGTGTGGGTGTGGCTTTGGTTATGACGATGAGGGAAAGTGGTACAGTCCCGCGCAATACGAAGGGGTAATGGTATAGAGGAAATATGCATGAAAAGCACAGTCATTATTCCGCAGGACAAATTCCACCGGCACCTGATGACCATACCCATTGAGATCTGGAAGGGCGAAGGTCTCAAAGAAGGGAACATGATAGAAATCGACATCAAGAAAGCCCCTATCGGGGCAATTTAACGTTTAACAGTCCAACCAATCAATATACACATCTTATCTCCCCATTAATAGGTTCATATGCATATCCATTTTGTTTAAGATGTTCAATATATGAGATGGCATGTTCTTGATTCATACCGATTTTAACGGCTTCAGATATTACCTTCTCAATACTTGCTCCTCTTCCATTCTGATTATTCTTTATCACTGATAGGATAAAACGTATTCTATCTTGCTGACTATATTGATAATCAGATGGTGGTTCAACTGGCTGTGGTTCTTCAGTGGGATAACTATCAGTCCCTTCATAACATGTACCTATGAATTCCATTTCTGCATCGCAATATGGGCATATTAGAGGGTCATATTTGAAAGTCTTCTTAATCTCTTCCCTCCAGCTTCTTTTAATGAATATAATCTCCCCTTCATGGAATTCAGTTTGTCTGTGCTTGTATCCTCTCCTTGAATAGATACCGACATATCTTACAATTTTAAAATTTTTTTCCGGTATATGGCTGAGGAGTAAGTGAATGAACTCAAATTTCTCCATAGTTACCGTTTTTATCTGTTTTGTTTCTGAATCTTTGTAACAGAAACTTACCTGCTTTCCATCGAAAGCAATGATCCTTGATTCAGCAATGGGTGGATGCTTGACATATCTGCCAATATATCTGGCCATATTCCAACCTTCTCCTTTTTCGAATCGATGTTCTGCATTTATCACGAATCCTTCTGGATTGTTCTTGAAAAGCAGGTCAATAAAAACATTGGTCTCCCTACATTTTGGCATTTCTTTCTTTAGCATTGTCAATAGATGATACTGCCATTTTTTCCTAAAAAATTTATATGGCAGGTAATAGGTATGTATCCAATTCCATTGCCTGTCAAAACCACCTTCAGTGACAATACAATGGACATGAGGATTGTATTTCATGTCAGCCCCAAAGGTTTGCAATACCTGGATCATCCCAATCTTAAGTTTGGTTTTCCTTTTGCTTTTCTTATTTGATGAGGCTACCATCTCTTCCATCGTGATTTTTGAGGCTGCAAAAAGAACCTTCTGATACTTTGGATTCTTTAATAATTCCCTCATCTTATCTGAAACGGTAAAAACCACATGCCTGTGAGGGACTGTAAGAAGAATATGGTGGATTCTATCAGCCCATTCGTTAGCTGCCTTTGTTCCGCAAGAGGTACATAATCGGCATTTGCATGTGAAAGGAACATATTTTTTAGTCCCACATTTAGGACACTGATACGTTTTATAGCCGTTCTTAGAGGTTTTGCATTTTTCCAGTCTTTCGACATTTTCGATTTCAACTGAGCGTATTGAGTCTTTGTAACGGACTTTGTAGTCACCCCAAGCATTGCAAGAGAAAAGTATAATTGCAATGGTTATTGTAATTGTTACTGATTTCTTGGCTTTTGTTTTGATGCACACACAAAAGAATGAAAGCCAAGAATATCAACTTTTCGGCGGAGAATTCTGGCGCAAGATAGGGGTATGTGTTTATACTTTCCTATACGTTAAAAAAATTAAGAAATCAGAATGATCGGCGCTCTTCCCTGCGCCAATAAATGTGGGGTGAATGCTCAGCATATAATATTTATTTTATGCACCTCTCTTTAAATTGATAATAATGGACAATGTTGCCAATATTAAAGAAATGATTGCAAATAGTACAGAAATGCCTGCCAATGTCCAAGGAGCTATAGTTCCAGAACAACATATCTCATAATTTGCATGTGAACCTGGTTTTGCACTCTTAACTTCTAATTTTATTCGATTTGGAAATGGATCATACTCTCTAAATTCATAGTCTGGCACCATGTTTTCTTTGAATATCACTCTAAAATTTTTTCCTAATGTTCCAGATATTTCATGAGGCTCAAAATCTTTATGTTCTAAACTAATCCTATATCCTATTTCATTATCGGTTTTATTATGTAAGATTATTACTTTATTGTTGATCCATTTTGTATAGTTCCAAATTATCTGTTGGTATTCATTTTTCGTTATTCCTTTCTTTACTATTAGCCACGGAAGACTCATAAAAATTCTCCTCAAATAGTTACCATATTTTTATTTTCACTATATAATGTCATGGAATCCGCTGATTTGCATCGGAGATGCCTTTCGTATTATGGCGATGACGTTTCTTGATAATCGTGTATTGATTTGATGGAAGGAAATCTAAAGGAAAATCTCTTCCACATTCTCTTCCATTATATCTGACAATTAATGCAAGAGAATTCCTTGTGGAGAATTTATCTGGAGAAATGGAGAAATCACACCACATAGCCAGGTACAAACACCTTACCACATTGGAGATCATCGCTCATATCGCCTCCTTGCACGAAAATTTCTTGTCAGAAAAATAGGATAGCAGGGGCCGATTACTCCGTAGCACCCTGCAAATGAAATAACGTTCTATATCTATTTAATCCTTGACCCGCTGCATGGATGAAGAAGGATTGAGATCTTATCAGAAGGAACTTAGCGAGTGATTTTTTGACAGTCGGGTACACGCTCTGCCCAGAGAATGTATCCGAAAGAGATTTTATGCTGATGCCGTTAAAATCCTTTGTAGGCAGACGTGCCCTATGGTGCAGTCACAGCAGTTGAGCGAGGACCGGCAGCTGGGGTACGATAGTTCGATAAACTCTTCGTCTCCCTCGATCAGGGGATTTTCAAAAATTGTTTCTTCGTTCATATTATCGAAAATGCTCAACTTGTACTAATCTTTCAATCGCCCTTTGCTTTTGTCTATCAGCCTTCTCCTCTTCGCTTATAATTTTTCGGGAGCGCATGAGTTCCCCAGCGATAAAATTGACACGTCCGATACGTGTTCCATCTGATCTTTCTACTGTCCCCTTTGTCCCGAAGAGAGAATAATTGATCTCTGAAAATTCAAGCCTTGCCTGCGCCTGAGCAACCGAAGGATGTTCGCGCGAGTAAGATTTGCGCGCCCAGTACCCACGGCGGTTGCCTGGTTTGACGTATTCAATGACGTTAAATGGCGCCGGAAGCTCCATCTTTCTGAGAGTGTTCTGCAGGGTGGGGTTGCGTTCTGCGCGCTCTGCAAACTCTACCAGAACTCTTGCAATCTCCATCCTATCCTGAGTTGTTTGCAATTTATTGAAGAGAGGTTGAAGTTTCATATATATCAAGTGGGGTTTGCCTCGGCGATTGCATGTGAATCCGGCTGTGATGCCAGCATTCTGAAGCTATTGAAGAGCCGGGGGTCCTTTGTTCTTAGACTTTGTAAAAACTCGCCGTATGCATAAATAACATCCATATTGATTCTGTTAGTTCCATGTTCAAGGACTTGCGCCATCACCCGATCTATTGCTCGCGTCACCGCGACGCTGTCGATATGTTTACCCACTATATCCCGAAGCTGCCCGTTCAAATCGGTCAAGTTCTCAATTTCAACTCGCGCTTGCTCAAGCTCTGCTGGAAAAAGTAACAGCGTTTTAAGATATTCCTCAAGATTCATTCCCGTGGCTGCTGCGTGGTTTCCGCAAATACTAAGGACAAGCGCGCCTGCATCAAGACGTTCTTTGAGGATTTTGGGAGCAAGGCTGCCTACAGATTTCAATAACGCTTCTGCAGTAACTTCCTCTCCAGTAACTTCAAACGTTTTTTCAAAATTTGATAAATCCGGTTTTGGATTGGCTGCTTCGGCATTTTTAATTTTCCGGATGGTGTCGCGCGAGATTCCCATTGTATCGCTGATGTCACTTATCTTCCTGCCGTCTTTTAAAGCATTTTTTATTTCTTCCTTTTCTCCTGCTGAAACTGCCATGATATAAAATAGACCTGCGATAATATAAAACTTACAGCAGAAAATCTCTTCAGTGCCTGGTTTTATGGCGAAAAATTGATGACATTTAACCGTTAATGACGAGATTATGCCGATATTTTTTATGGAATGACGAAAAAGTGCTGATAAAGTGCATAAAAACTGTGGACAATGACGAGTTTTTGACGAATTTATGCCGAGAAAGTGCAGAATTTCTGCCGATATTCTGCCGATTTTTTGCTGACTTTGCAGGGCGGTATGTGTGTTTTTTTCCCACACGTGCATGAAGAAACGGTATAATGATAAAAACAGCGTTGCGATCCCAACAAATATACGGAGATCGGGCTTTAACACTACTGAATACCTGTGTTTAACGTTACGTGATACATGGGAACACAACCGGAGCACTGGTTGCACTTCGAGATCCCTCTGCAACAGGAGTATTGCCAGGAGTCGGGTTCTAATTTTCTCTTGAATGAAAAAGAAAAAGTATCAATAAACCATTTACTAAAAAAAGTGTGTTTGTGTTCGTACACGTACACAAAATTTTATAAAAATCCTCTGCAACCTTATTTTCCTACTGAAATCTAAGTTTTAGCCAGGGCATCTTTCAAGATTTATCCAGCAGTTGGGATAGTTTCCGTAACGGAAAAATCCAATATGTAGCACAATATGGCGATTTGTGCTACAAAATTGTAAAATAAAGTAATGTCAGTCAGGCATATCGATTTTAAAAATTTTTCCTTATATACCGTAACGGAAAAAGCTCGATATGTAGCACAATACGGCGATTTGTGCTACAGAAATACGATGCAGGAAGGCTTTAAAAAGAAGTGCGCTACAAAAAATCTTTCAACTGAACCCACGCATCTCGGTCTGGTTTCTCATAATGATGACTTTGTGCTACACAAAATCTTTAGATAGTTTCAACCAAGCCCGATTTGAAAATCTCATAATGATGAATCTGTGCTACGAAAAATATAAATGAAGTTAAAATCCCGCAAGCCTGCACAACCGCCATCCGCAGCATTGGTGTGAGTTGCATATAGGTATCTATCTTCATATGGGTATATATAGGTAGGGTAGGCGAGCCAGACATCCTATCAGGCAATGATGTGTTGTTATACCACTCTGTAGCGTTCGTTACTTGCCTCAAACAGTTCACCTACTGACTTCAACTTATTTAGCATATATTCAACATCATCTTTTTTTATCCCCGCTTCCACTGCCTTATTTACAATATCTTCTGTGGGCACTGCGCTTTTCAGCTCCTCCTGCAACTTCCTGATAATCTCCTTTAATACTCCTATCCTTTCCCTCTGGCTTTTACCCATTCCCACGCTGATTATATCACTGTCAAGTTTGCCCGTAGCCGGATCTATCATCACCTTGAAGCTTTCCTGTACCAGTGCCTTCACTCTCTCCACATCCCTGATTTCAGTTACTTTACCGTGCCGCAGGCGCGTCTCGCATATGACCAGACGCATCATGCCGTCCAGCGTCCTCCAGGCAATAGGGATTGCTGCATCCTTATCTGCGCTCTGTGAAAGCCTGATATCCATAAAAAAATCGTTTAAGGATCTTCTGCATTCTGACGTTATCCTGACTTGTATCTTCTTCGCCTCGTATATCCATTTCCGCATCATGTCAAGGCTTATTTCAGGCACGTACTTGTCGGTTCCCCATGATTTTGTAAGGGCTTTCATTCCCTCGAACTCTTTCTGATGCACTTCCGTAGCCTTCTGCCACAGGTTTGTAATGTGATCTGCCGTTAATTCATCGTCCTCTTTCGGCACGTCAAACATCGTAAATACCAGGTCGAAACGCGACAGGGTATCCGGTGGGACGTTTACCTGCTTCGGTATGGATTCATATTGGTCGAACCTCCCGTACTTCGGGTTCAGGCTTGCCACAATGGGGACTCTTGCAAAATAATCCCTATTAATGCCCGCCTTTCGGACGGGGACCATTCCATGCTCCAGCACCGTGTTCAGTTCGCGCTGCTCCTCTTTTTCAAACTTGTCAAGCTCGTCAATGACCGCAAACGCCCTGTCTGCAAGAACCAGCATCCCAGCCTCCGCAACCCACGCGCCTTCGCCCCATCCTCCCTTGTCCTTGGTTACCGCAACGGTCAGACCTTTTGATGATGCGCTGCGCCCAGCTGCGTACTGTGCTCTTGGCACGTTCCCGCACATCGCCAGCAATAGAACGCTTTTTGCTACGCCCGGATCTCCGCACAACATGATGTGGCTGGGTCCCCTTAGTTTCCTGCCGTCCGGGAGCAAAAGGCTTTCTGGAGAGACTTGGCTGCACAGCACCGCTTCCTTGATAATTTCATGACCCCTGACGCTTGGGACAGTAGAGGCTACCAGACGCCCGATTATATTTGGGTCCTTTGCCATTTCTTCCATTTCTTTGACATCCTCTGACGTAATCATAATGGCGCGGTCGGCGTCAATCTCCTGAATGTGATTCACATGTATATACACCCTGAACTCATCTGTTAGATTTCCTTTTATTGTGATTTGGGCTTCGGTTAATGTTCCGCTAATTGTGACAATGCTACCCACAGGCGGGCAATCCACATCATCATAAAGCACGGCATCTATTGTGGCAAGGGACTGATCCCCGTCTGCGATCTGGTCGGCGGTCTCCTGTAGCTGAATTTTTCGCTTATTCATCCAGGTGCTTTCCTTCTTAAGGAATTTGAATGAACCCTTGCGCCCGCACGCATCATTTTCGCACTCAAATGGCATTGTCCATGTGCCATCCGGCTGTTGAATGTGAGTGATATGCGTGCACCGTTGACACATGAACGCAGCCACAACAACCGCATATCGAACCTCAGTCTTCCGAATTATTGTACCGGTGATTGCTGCATACTGCCCTATATTTTCTTTTCGTATCTCCCGGACTGTTATTTGCGGCTTGAAGCCTACAATTGCAACCTCTGCCCGCTCACGGAACTCGGGTTCCCGATCAATTGGCACCGAAATATCCCGGAGGGCGGTATTAGCATCCGCCAGGGCTTTATCGGGGTTGTTGATGAAAAAGTCGGTTGCACTGGTTGTTGTTCTCCCCATTATACCCCAGCAGATTTTCATATCATCGTAATTGATTTGGAGGCGCAATTTTGTTGGAAATTCCAAAACAAAATCTAAAATTTTATCATGATAATATCTATCAAACAAAATTTCCCAAAATTTTGGAGAGTATATCGGCTTGGTCTCGTCGCCGCCCTCATATTCTTCCATTATGTCATCCCCTTTTTCTTTGCTTCTGTGGCGAGCAGCTTCTTGATCTCCTCGGTTGATATCTCCAGCAGCCCCGCGTAGTGCTTGATCACGGAAGGTGGAACATCCTGAACCCTATAATCGTATATTGCGCAAAACGCTTCCATCAGTTTTTTCAGGTTCTTTTCTTTCTGTTGGTGCTGATTTTCCTGCTCAACACATGCTTGTCGTTTGCGTTCGCGTATTTCTTCTTTTCTCTTTTTTGCTAATTCGATGATGGGTTGGTGTTCATCTATGACTTGTTGCCATTTTTCCTCTGAATCTTCCCCCTCCATACTAAACCAATACCCGAACCATCGGCGCGCTTCTCGGGAGCGGCGTCCGTCCTCTATCCTACCCCAGAACTCAAAAATATCTCGCGGGACGCGCAGATGAATTGTCCCTACCATACCCTTAGTCATCTTCTCGTCCCTCGCAGTTGCAGTTGCCGCAACTAATGAAAAAAATATATAGGAGCAGAACAAGTATAGTACTATGAGGCGTTGCATCCTCTGTGGGGCGGTCTGGTAGGACCGCTTCATACTTCGTTTGCATGTTTTTTCATCCTACCTTTTTCACATGATAATTTCAAGCTCTGGCTGTAGCTGTTTCACTCGATCAACAACACACTTTCTCACCAAAGTACCAAAAGGCACCATGCTCTCAACTGAAATATTTTGGAAGTATGTAACGACTTCACGTGGCAGCCTTATGGTGATCGGGGCACTCATCTTTATTTTTTTTCGGCTCATATACTTATATGTATTACTAATAGTACATATATCTTTTTATTCCTTATTTTTGAATTTAGAGCTTTTATAATAACATAAGTTAAAACATAAGTTAAAACATACGTTTATTACGTTTTATCATAAGATAAATTCTCTTAAATCCTTATTTATGCTTTTTTACTGCCTTAAAATTGCATTGTAAGTCACATCAAAGCTCATGCCAAAAAACGCAGAAACCGGGAAGAATATAAACGGAAAAAACAAAATATAACTCAAAATAGCCGCCCTGCTGCATCCATCTAAAATACCCCGCTCCCCGGTGATTGACCATTCTTATAATATAAATGCGACAGGATGGAGAAGGGCGTGGCGCAGATGATCCTTGCAGCTGCGGGGGAATAACTGCAAGAACTATTTTACCGCCACGGGTTTTGTGATGTTCTTAAGCATTTCCAGCAGCCTGGGTTCTCTCTGCATAATATCCATGAGTTCAAGTGCCATTCCCGATTCCCCCGTGTCGATCTTCATAGCAGTCTCCAAGTCCAAAGCCATCCCGCATTTGGGGCAGAACCGCGCGGTTGAAGGGTTTACCTCTTTGCAGCGCGGGCAGTTCCTTGCCTTCAGAACATCTTCTTCTTTTCTTGTTTCCTCTGCATCTACCAGCCCCGCCCTCGTCAACATCTTTTTCTCTACCTGACCTCCAGAAAGGCTCACGTATATTCCCGGCATTTTGGAATCGCGGGTCCAGCCAAATATCACCTTAAGTTCGCTTTCAGTGAATTCTCCTGCGAGGTGCGTGGCTCTGCTGTGCCTCAGAAGGTGGGCATGCACACCTTTATTTAATTTTGCCCTTTTGCCGAGAATTTCCAGCACATAATCCACTCCCCCGGCTCCAAGCGGTTTATTATTGTCTGCGCCGTGCACAAACACAAAATTCTCCAGGTTTTTATTCGGATGGTTGTTCAGCCAGAGAGTTAAATCGGGCGCAGAGTCAATAAGCCTTACAGGTCTCATTCCGGTTTTTCCACGGACAACTTTTATCCTGGCACCGTACCGATCTATATCCACGTCTTTTTGCTTTACGCCCACAAGTTCGCCAACCCTGCAGCCGCTCTCGTACAATACAGACACGAGTGCCCGGTCTCTTAGATTATCAGCAGCATCAATCAGTTTCTTGACCTCTATTGGCGTCAGGATATCCTCAGGCAGCTTTCTCTTTATGTGGTTCGTGAGCTTTATCCACTTTACTTCCACAGGATAATCATCGGTCTTGCGCAGCCATTTGAAAAACTTCTTCACCACGATCTTGTACTGGTCAACGGTTGCCGGGGACACTTCCAGGCTGTACAGGAAATCCTCCATATCCTTGCGTTCCATTGAAGCAAAAGGTTTCTGAACAGCCTTGGCAAGCATACTCAGTTTGCTTACCTGGCTGATCCTTGTATGAAGGGCCAGCCCATCGTTTTTATCCATTTCCCTGTTGAACCTGACAAGGACTTCTTTCTGCTTCGGCAGCAGTTCCGATTCAGTATCGGCAAGCATGTTATCAAGATACTTCTGGTATGAGGCTTCATAATACAACACAGTATCACCTTTAAGTGTGGTTACTACTTATTAGGATTCTTTGCATTATAAGCCTTTCTACTTAAAAGAAGCCCTGAAATTATTTTATATACTTAAAATATTATGCGTTCATAAGGGAAAGTATATAGTCAAAAATAGCGATATAAAGCCTTTCCATGCCGTCGTGGCTTAGCTCGGCAAAGCGGCTGATTCGTAATCAGCAGATCGAGGGTTCAAATCCCTCCGGCGGCTTAGAAGAATAGTTTAAAGCCTTCTACCCCAACTTCCCCATTAGCACTTCCCTCACCGTTCTCGCATCCGCTCCACCTTTCGTTTTCTTCATCACCGCGCCCACAAGCGAGTTGAGCGCTTTCTCCTTCCCAGCTTTATAATCAGCAACAGCAACCGGGTTCTCCTTGATCGCATCAAGCGCCGCAGTTTCAACGATGCTGCCTACTACTATGACAAGCCCTTTTTCTTTAATTATTTCCTCAGGCGAGCCTCCTTTATCAAGTAGCGTCCTGATAATATCCACGGCGCCGTCCTCTGTTATTTTTTTCCCTGCAAGAAGATCAAGAACAGAAATCATATGCTCTTTCTTGAAAGCATCAATAGTAAGGTCGCGATAATTCAGTTCACCCTTAAGCACATCGGATATCCATACAGCCGCGGTCTTTGGTTCTATTATCTTTGTCACGTCCTCATAAAAGATCGCAAGCTTCAATTCAGAAGTCAGAGCCTTTGCATGGTCATCCATGATCCCGTACTGCTCCACAAAGCGCATCCTTTTTGCATCAGGCAGTTCAGGTAGTGTCTCCTTGATAGCAGGCGCCCATCCAGCGATCTTGAGCGGCACAAGGTCAGGCTCGGGGAAATATCTGTAATCGTGTGCTTCTTCCTTAGTCCTCATGGAAAGAGTTATTTCCCGCGCTTCGTCAAAATGCCGCGTCTCCTGGACAACGACCCCGCCTCGTCGCAGCACGTTCTTCTGCCGCACAATCTCATACAGCAGCGCACGCTCAGCACCTTTGTGCGAGGAGATGTTCTTGATCTCTGCGCGCTGTCCCCCCATAATGGAAATGTTAGCGTCCACACGGAGTGCGCCCTCCAGGTTGCCGTCGAAAACATCAAGATATTCTATGATGTTACGCAGCTTATCCAGGTACCTCCGTGCTTCTTTCGGGCTTCTCATATCAGGGTCGCTCACGATCTCGATCAGTGCCATGCCAGAGCGGTTGTAGTCGATAAGCGTGTATTTTGATTTATCGATCGTGCCTTCATGCACAAGCCTTCCAGGGTCTTCTTCCATATGAGCCCGCGTTATACCCACTCTGAGTTCAGCGTCCTCGCCTTCTATCATAACGTAGCCCCCGCTTGATATGGGGAAATCGTACTGCGTTATCTGGAAGCCTTTCGGGAGGTCAGGATAATAGTAGTTCTTTCGGTAGAACTGTGTATGCTCTTCTACTTTGCAATTCAGCGCAAGTCCGATCTTTATCGCAGCTTCAACAGCCTTTTTATTGATCACAGGGAGTGCGCCGGGCAGTCCCAGGCAAACAGGGCACACGTGCGAGTTAGGTGGATCATTGTGATAATCTGTAGCGCATCCGCAGAACACTTTTGTCTTGAGTTTGTTCAACTGCACATGGACTTCAAGCCCTATCATTACCCCGTCAGGATTATCGTACATCAGTATCCCTCCGGTCGAGCACTATGGAAATTTGTGTTCTCTTCAAAAGTATAGGCGGTACGCAGTATCGCAGCTTCATCAAAATGCTTTCCAATTATCTGCATCCCGACAGGCAGACCGTCAGAGAAACCGCACGGGATTGAAATAGATGGGACGCCAGCCAGGTTTATAGGAACAGTGTCCACGTCAGCAAGATAAAGAGACATTGGGTCATCTATCTTTTCCCCGAGCCTGAATGCAGGATAAGGCATCGTGGGTGTAATGAGCACATCAACGTCCTTGAACGCACGCTCAAAGTCCTGTTTGATAAGCGTTCTTACTTTCAGGGCTTTCAGGTAGTACTTATCATGATACCCAGCAGAGAGGGCGTATGTGCCTAAAAGGATCCTTCGCTTTACTTCATCTCCGAAACCAGCTGCTCTCACCTGAGAGAACGTAGTATGCCAGTCTTTATCTTCAGTCCGCAGACCATATCTCATCCCGTCAAAACGCGCAAGGTTTGAAGATGCTTCACTCATTGCGATTATATAATAAGCAGAAAGCGCATATTTCGTATGCGGCATCGCCACTTTTTTCCATTTGGCACCCAGGTCTTCAAGCGTTTGGATAGCATTCCTGACCGCCTTCTCAACTTTTTCATCAGTTCCTTCCCCGAAATATTCATCAGGAACACCAATAGTTAATCCTTTGACATCATTCACGAGCGCTGAAGAATAATTTACTTCCTTATCAACGGATGTCGAATCTCGCGGGTCATAACCTGAAACAACATCAAATAAAGTCGCCACATCTCGAACGCTTGTTGCGAACGGTCCTATCTGATCAAGCGAGTTGGCATAAGCGATAAGCCCGTACCTGGATATGATGCCATATGTTGGTTTTAACCCGACAACGCCACAAAACGATGCAGGACATCGGACAGAGCCGCCTGTATCTGAGCCAAGAGCAAGGGGGGCTTCACTTCCCGCAACAGCTGCCGCGCTTCCGCCCGACGATCCGCCAGGAACTCTGTCCAGATCCCAGGGATTTTTGGTAGCGCCGTAGAAACTTGTCTCAGTTGATGTTCCCATGGCGAACTCATCCATGTTCGTTTTTCCGATTATGACCGCCCCAGCATCTTTTAATCTCTCTATGACATGGGCATCATATGGCGGGATATAACCTTTCAGTATATTTGAAGCGCATGTGGTCTGCATCCCTTTTGTAGAGATGTTGTCCTTTATCGCTATTGGTATGCCTGCAAGCGGTCCTTCAATATCATCCGCATCGATCTGTCTCGCTCGGGAAAGCGCTTTCTCCTGATCAACTGAAATAAAAGCATTCAAATTACTTATGCTGATCCTGTCCAGATATTCAGTAACGATCTCCTCTGATGAACCAGCATGGATCCTCTCCTTAAGTTCATTGATGCTTGCCCACATTTCACATCATCCTCGGCGCTTTGAAGAACCCGTCCTGCTTATTCGGAGCATTGGATAGCGCCTCTTCCTGATCAAGTGAACCTTTCGTGTTTACTTCATCCTCCCTGAACACATTGGAAAGTGCAAGTACGTGATATGTGGGTTCAACACCTTCTGTATCCACTTCATCAAGCTCGCTGAAATAATCAAGCACAGGATTGAGCTTTGGCGCATATTCTTCAATATCTTTTTCGCTTAACTCAAGGCGCGCAAGCCATCCTATGTGCGTAAGGTCTTTACTCGTTATCATAATGCTTCCAGCAATCTGAATTAAACATAATAAGTCTTTCTAAAAAAAATGTTATGTAGTTTTGATAAGTATCCCTATTCCTACGAGAAGGATCAGGATAATCACCGGCACAACGATTGTTTTCATCAGACTATGTATCTGGTTCACACTTGCTGTAAGGTTATTTATTGAATCTACGACCGGTTCAAATTTGATCACCGGAGGTGGACTTACCTGTGTTATCACCACAGGTTCCTGCTGAACCCTCGCAACGGGTGGTGCAGTCTGAACAGGTTCAACCTTAGCCTGTTGTCTTGGTACCTGAGCAGGTGATTTATTATGTAATAATGCTTTGAACATGGCATCTTCGCTTCCCTTTGCAGCAGTTGCAGGCGGTCTCAATGGCGGTCTTGCTGGCTCATCTTTGATCTCTCTGGTTGCTGGCTGCTTAGGCTGAGGTTTATTCTTCAGCAAAGCTTTGAACATCGCGTCTTCATCCATTGGCATATTTTGTACCCTCTGCCTTTATGTTAAAGGCACCATTGGATATTACATATAAATACTTAAAACATTTGATTACAACAGAAATTTTATTAAGTGTAAGGGTAATTATCAGGAGAATTCATGGAAAGGTTCAAGAAGAAAAACTTGTGGATCGTGTTATTGATAGGTGCTTTGATCTTAACACTTTTCGCAATCGAGGTGGGAGTTGACAAGTTCATAGCACGCATCAGCAGTATCAACAAACCACTTTTTCTATTGGTGATACTTTTTAATTTTCTGAATATTCTGACTTTCACCATCACATGGCGTTATCTTATTCCACAGAAGATCGGAATATACAAATTATTCTCTTTCTTTATGGCAGGCACATTTATCAATAATATTACACCGACTTTCGGGACAGGGGGCGAGCCTGTAAAAGCCATGCTTCTGGGAAAAGAAACGAACACGAACAAAGCAGAATGTTTCGCAGGTGTGGTCTCCCAGAGAATGCTTAACATGTTCCCATTCCTGGTGATCGGTGGTCTTGGTGTGGGGCTTTTGTTCTCAAGATCTGAAGTAAGGCTTGAGACCTGGCAGATAATAGGTCTTGCGTTCTCCATTACTCTTGCATTCAGTCTTTTCGCTTTGATAGTCTATTTCTACATGAAAAAAGACAAACTCTCATCCTTTGTTCAAACAGTACTCAGATTTCTTGCTCCATTTATCGGGCTTGTGAAAAAAGGATTCGACCATATGTCTTATGCGGAAGCAGTGGAAAAATCCATTGATTCATTTCATGGAGGTCTTCGAAATATAGGGCGCAACAAAGACGCAGTCCTGAAAGCAACATTATTATCTTTCCTGGGCTGGATTTTTGATATTCTGGCAATATATTCTGTATTTCTCTCTATGGGAGAGCCGGATATCCATATCAGCATCCTTATTATTACTTATACCCTTTCAATGATGAGCAGCTGGCTCCCTCTGTTTCTTCCCGGAGGTCTTGGTATCGTGGATGTAACCATGGCAGGGCTTTTCATGTTCGGTGGAGTTTCGGCAGAGACAGCAATGGTAGCGGCATGGCTCTACAGACTGGTTAACTACTGGCTAAATACCGGGCTTGGTGGGTATTATTTGTGGGCGTCATTAAAGCCGAAATAATTCATCTTTCCTGAAACTGAAAGCGCCTTTTATCTTAACCGCATCTGGAAGTTTTCCGAACCTTGCCTTTAGCATCAGGTCTGCTATTTCTTCTTCCATCACCCGGCTTATCCCGATAATGGAAGTCGTTGGTCTGGGGTTGACATCCACAACATAAGGTTCATCCCCAAGCACAATATCCACGCCAGCATATCCATTGCATCCCAGCACCGTTGTCGTCTTTTTTGCAACCTCAATGATCTCATCATTCCTGTCGCAATAATATGGTACTATACCACCTTGATAGGATATTTCTCCATTGATTTCATCGTTGATCTCGATAAGCTGCCTGTTGACCGTGAGCACAAGCTGGGTGCTCCCGGTCATGATGCTGGCGCTGAGATGTTCGCCTTTGATAAATTTCGTGGCGATAAAACCCTTTTTTAAGATGCCTGCACTGCTTCTGTGGATGCCCTCGCAGGCGCAGCCGAACCTGGGTTTTATAACATAATCCCCTTTGTAATCTCCGCTTCCTTTTGTCTCTGGCACGGGTATATTTTCTTTTTCAAGAACGCGGGTGCATTCGAGCTTGTCTGCGCAAAGGCGCACGGCATGAGAAGGGCATCCCAGGTTAACGGTATTTTCTTCCACGATCTGAGTCAGGTCACCCAGCATCTCATCAGGTGCAATGACAAGCCCGGCATCACAATCTTTAGAGATTTTTTCCAGGGCGTCTTCAAATCTCCCACATGTAACCGCAGTCCCTGCTTCAAGCATCATTTCGGACGTGGGATACAATACTTCATGACCGCATGCCACAAAACTGTGCAAAAGTGTGCCAAGCATAGCCCGCCCTTCCAGGATAAATTCGGGAACACCTGCACCAACTGCGCATTCTGCGACCATTATTTTCATAATTAACAAGATGTTATGTTCGTATTAAAATTGTGCGAATGATCTCATAGGATACTAATTTTGCACGAGATGAGTGGCCAAGTTTTATAGGTCTTAAACGCATAATGAACCTGAAAATATATGATCATAAACTTCCAGCTTACCACGGTTGAATCTAAAAACTATTCAAGTGCTGATGATATTCGAAAATATAAGAATATCAACATAAACTATGATGTGAACCTGAAGAATCCATCAATAGTTGTTGAAAAAACACCATTTGGAGAAAAATCCGTACTGAGGGTAGAATATTCTTTTACTATTAACTATTTATCTCCTAATATCGGTCATATCAGGTTTGAAGGAGTATCAGATTATTACAGCGAAGAAGACCTCAAGTCGCTGAAGGAAAAATGGGACTCAGGCAATGCCCCTGGTGATATCCAGAATGAGTTAGCCAATTCAATGGTTGGAAACCTTGCACCTCTTGCGCTTTTGCTGTCAAAATCATTGGGACTCCCCCCATCAATGCCAGTTCCAGTCATCAATTTTCAGCAGGCTCAGAAGAAAAAGGAAGAACCAACATATTATCACGGATAATATTTTCAACCAGTTTCCCTGTTGGTCATTATGAATTTGATAATGACCACCGCGCCAAAAATGATCCCGATCGTTGCAGGATAATATGAAGATCTGATGATATTCCATTTATCTGCAAATATAAGCAATCCTGTTACAATAAGTACAATAGAAGCTACAAGACCTGATAATTCAAGTGGTACTTTTATTTTGCCTATTGATATTTTATTCGCGTTTTCAAGTTTAAATATTCTGCGCTCTGTTTCAGAAAGTGCTTTTAGCTTTTGATCGATGATCCTGTTGGTCTCAATTAGATCTGTCACTCCTGCTTGAGTATTATTTAACTTCCCTTCAATTTCAGCCAGAATCTCTGATCGCATTGCATTTTTCATATCATCTACAGACTTAGCCAGAACAGAGATTTGTTTTATCAATCCTTCAATTTCTTCATTTATGTCATATTCCAGTTTTGGGCTTTGTTCCCCACTTCCCACAGTTGATTTGTATGAAAGTCGCCTTTCCACGGCTCTGAGGCGACCGTCAACGCTTCTCAGGCTCTGGTCAAGAGCTTCAGCTCTACCGTGAATGTCCACGCCCGCCACACTTACTTCATTACTTTTGATCACAAGTTTCACACTCAAATGAATTCTGTGTGACTATGATATTGATATATAAACTTTTCATAAGAAAAATTTTATTAGTATAAATTTATATTTAATGTGTTTGAGAGCAAACAAAACGATTTATAAACCTTGGTAAATCAAAGCAACCAAAATATGGCTTCTCTAATCAAGGATGAGCATGGGACAATGGAGATCCCCCTGCGCTTTGTGGTATATGTAATGATCACAGGATCTATTATCGTACTTTTTGCAATCGGGATATCTCATATTAAACCCGTCATGACTCAGGACAGCATTGAAAAGCAGATTGGTGCGATGAAAGTATCACTTGCTGCCATGCAGTCCGGAGCAGCTCGAAATCTGATAGATCCTGCTTCACCCGGAGGAAATATCCGTACATTCAAATTAGTACTTCCTCAAGACGTTGGATATCTGGCTTTCGGAGCTGACCCAGATCCAGATAATGACGGTAATTTGAAGAACACAGAGGACGATATTCTTACAGACAGGGGAAATGTCATTATTTACAGTTCAACTGCAGGTAAGAAGATAATCCCGCTTGATGAAAATATCCAGATACGCGAGGGCATTTTTGAGAATGGAAGGTGGGTTATCAACAATGAGGGAGGTAAACAGTATGGCATGGTTCTTTCGGGGAATGGGAAATATGAGCTCAGTTTCGAACTTGTTTACGACCCTGTTGCAAAAGAAAGGTATGCACTTGCCCATTTCACTGACGACCTTAATGCTGTCATAAATCCTTACGATCCATCAGTTCTTCCTAACAGTGTCTGGGTATATGCTAACAACTGGATACCTGCTGATGGTGTCACAGATGCTGATATCATCGTGCAGTTAAAGGATGCAAGAGGGCGAAATGCTGCAAATGACGACATTGAAGTGGATCTTACCGCTTCTGGCGGGACATTGGGGCGCGCGAATTTGACGACCACGAAAGGCAGGGCGAGAACGAATATCACTTCAGATATTGTGGGTACTGCTATGATCACGGCAAGTTCTTCAGGGTTGAATCAGGGCTCCACTTATTTAACTGTTAAACAGGTGCCGATAGTCCTTGTTTTCGAACAATGGCTGTACAGCGAAGACGAAGAACTGACCGCTTCTTTTTCGACCACTCAGGATCTTAAATACCGTGTTTCTTTTAATGGGAATGGAACAAAGTTCTCAGTCCCATTTGTGGGCACATGGTGGGCAAATTCCAGCATATATATCGATGGAGCAAAGGTGGGGGAAGAAATGTTCGACAGCGAGATGATTATTGATAAAGAATTTCCAGGGATAGCCCTTGCGGCTGGGAATCATACAATGAATGTCAAAATGACCAATGAGTTCTCTCTTCCATTTATGGGGGACACGAATATATATGTCGAGAGGATTACGTTGTATGGGTGATACAAATGATAAAAATGGGTGAAGAAAACATAAAGCTCTTCGGCATCTCTGGCAGCCCCAGGAAAGCCTCGACCGATCACATTGTAAGAGAGGCGCTTGAATATGCAGCTAAGAAATATGACGCCCAGACAGAATACTTCTCTGCGATGGGGAAAGAGATAAACTTCTGCATCCACTGCGACTACTGCATAAAGAACAAAATTGGCTGCGTGCACAAAGACGATATGCAGTTCGTCTATGAAAAACTCACGTGGGCAGATGCCATTATAATCGGCACCCCGGTCTATCAGGGTATGCTAAGCGCCCAGACCAAAGCTATAATGGACAGGTGCAGGGCTATCGCAGCACAGGATTTGCACTTCATCCAGAACAAACCCTGCGCGGCACTGGCTGTCGGAGGCGACCGCATTGGGGGGCAGGAGCCGTCCATACAGGCGATACTTAACTTCTATGTCATAAACGAAGCCCTTCCGGTTGGTGGCGGCTCATTCGGGGCGAACCTGGGCGGTGCGTTCTGGTCAAAGGACCGGGGAGCAGAGGGCGCGAAGGAGGATGTAGAAGGGTTAAAAAGCATGCGAAAAACGGTTGATAGACTGATGAAAACGGCTATAATGCTAAAAAATAATCAATAGAACTAATTATCATGACTCTAAAAATCGCATGGGGTATCACAGGTTGCGGTGACTATCTCAAGGAAAGCCTTGACATAATGAAAGAACTCACCAGAGCTCATGATCATGAGGTTAAGGTCTTCCTCTCACAGGCTGGAGAGTTGGTATTAAAATGGTACAAACTGTATAAGGAGTTAAAAATAAGTTTCCCAAAGACCTACAGTGAAAAATCCCCGAATGTCCCGTTCCTGGTCGGAGACCTGCAGCTTGGCAAATACGATTTTCTTATTATTATGCCTTCTACTTCCAACACGGTGGGAAAGATAGCAGCTGGAATATCAGATACCCTGCTATCAAATGCAGCGGCTCAGGCTATGAAAGCTAAAATACCGGTCTACATTTTCCCCGCAGACCAGAAAAGGGGTGAGATCATAACTGATCTTCCCAATGGAAAGAAACTCACCCTCACGATGCGGGATGTGGATATCGAAGCAGTGGATAAACTGCGGAAAATGCCAGGTTTGACTGTTATGGGGCATCCGGACGAATTAAGAGATATAATAAAAAAGCAGTTAGACCAAAAAGAATAGAAACCCATTGTTTTGGAACTAAAATTTTGCTCCTGTCAGGGTTTTTGTCTCTGTTACGCCTTTGATAGACCTTATTTTATTGACTACGATATCACTTAAGGACTCATAATCAGGTGCCTGGATTTTTGCGATGAGGTCATAATCTCCAAAAAGAGGATATAACTCCTGGATCTCATCCCATTTTATCATGGTATCAAAGACCTTTTTTTCCACTCCTGGCGACACATTTATTAAAACAAAACCTATTGCCATTTTATTTTCACCAAATCTAACTACATACTTATGCAATATAATGTTTTCTAATTAATAAACATGATATTTCCGGGATCATGGACGAAGGAATGAGAGTAAGAAGATCACAAGAATAGAAAAGATAATAACAGCAATGGCTCCCTTCACCACAAGCATATTCTGTTTAATAATTTCAGGAGTATTTTCTTTAAGTTCAGAGAACCTGCGTTTTATTTCCGGCACCTGGTACCCTATCAGGGGAATTTTTACCTGCAAAACATCGTCTCCTATCTCACCAGCACCTGCTGCCTCTGAGAAATCCTGATACCAGTCGCATGAAGGGTTCAGGCAGAACTGTGATACTGGTATCTTTACGAAACCCAGCCCTATCGACTTTTTCAGGGTTTTTGTCTGGACCACACCTGCGCATTTCGGACATTTTTCAACAAATTTCATATCCGATATATATTCTTGCAGAATGTATTAAGATTAACGGAAATCTATATAAAACCTTAAAACTTACAAAAAACAATGCACATCAAATCGGAGATCAGGGTACTGGGCATAGACGACTCTTCTCTCATCCATGCGAGCGTGATCATCATTGGCGCATTTATGCGGGGAGGGGAACAACTGGATGGCGTGCTTCGATCTCAGATCACGAGAGACGGGATGGACGCCACTGACAGTATCATCAGTATGGTCAGGGGCTCCAAGCATTACGGACAGATAAGGGTAATTATGCTTGATGGGGTCACGTATGCAGGTTTTAACCCTGTTGACGTAAAAAGGCTTTATGCCGAAACTGGAATTGCGGTCATTGTTTTTATGCGTTCATGCCCTGATCTTGAAAGAATAAAGCTCGCTCTCGAGCATCTCCCGGAAAAAGAGGAGCGATGGGAGATCATCCAGCGCGCGGGCAGGATATACAGAATAGATGGGGTAAACCCTGTATTCATCCAGTTATGCGGCATCGAAAAAGAGAGCGCTATCCAGATAATCCGTATGACCTCAACGCACGGCAACATCCCTGAGCCGCTGCGGCTGGCGCATCTGATAGCTACAGGGGTTGTGCTGGGGGAATCCACAGGAAAAGCCTAACCCCTCTGCACAAGTATCTTAATAATATTCTCCCTTTCATTAAGAAAATCGAAAAGTTCGATTACGATGTTCTCAATTAAGCTCCCACTGTTTGCGAACAGCCTTATTTATTTCACGAGCACTATGCATAACAGCAAGTATTTCGATATTTTCGCTGGATTCTACCATTGTTCGACTCTGTCAAGAAGCTCCTCAGTAGTTAGCAGCTTTCCCTTCTCAGCGTCCTTAAGTCCTTCGAGAACCTGAGCGACAAAGTCTATCTCATACATTATATCTTCCAATGAGCTTTCATCAGGTAATCGTTTTATTGTTTCTATGGTTGCTTCTTTGAGCAGGGTCATTATTGATACCTCAGTTTTTTGAATTCATAAGATATTTAATTGTGTGCTTATATATGAAGTTTGCCTGAATATCTGAATATCGGCCGTATATTTTCAATTCTTTCCTAAGTTCTCTGGACAAGGACCGTAAAAATATTCCCTTCCTTCTTGACCGAAATAAGCTTATTTCCAGATTTTTTCGTCCATGCATCAATGTTCTGCGGTGCAACAGGATCATCTGCTGTTATCTCAAGGATCTCGCCGCTTTTCAGGGATTCGACTTTTTTCTTTGTAAGAATAAGAGGGTACGGGCAGCATTCGCCCCGTACGTCTAACTTTTCATCCGGTACTATTTCCGTCATCAGAATACCAGATTCACATCAGCTTCAAGTATCTTATCTGTCAGTTCGTCAATCGAGAGTTTCGTTATCCCGTTTATGATCTCACTGTCGCTGATGCTGCGTTTTTCTATGTCGCTGTCAAGTGCAAAGAAGCTGACAGTTTCTATGTTCTTTGTGATCTCTGCTTCAACGGATGGTACGTCCTTGAACCAGACCGCAAGGTCGCCGTATCCGGTCTTCTGTCCCTTGACAATGGAATGTACGCCACCGCTAACGAATATTATGGATGCTTCATTTCCTGCAGCTACCTGGGATGCTCCCATTGGTATGGCTGAGAACGAGTCCTCTTTTCCATAAGGGGGCTGTGTTACTATTACGTTTACTTTCTTGCTCATGATATCACCCTATTAATATGGTCTTATCAGATTCTGCTGTCCATTCTCCGAGGTCATATAATCCGCCGATTATGACGCCTTCTGTCTGCTGTTTTGTAACACCGCGGGCGTCTGTGCATTTTATGCAGGCTATGGCATCGGCTTTTGGCTGTTTTATGCCTTTTTTGACTATAGTGCCAAATATAGTTTCGATGGGAGGGAACTCTTTTGGTGCCTGATCCCTGTGTGCGATCACAGTGGCGTCCAGATAGTTAAAGAAATTCACTGTAATGCCCTTTTCCTTTGCAGCGTGAGCCAGTCTCATCATTGTGAACACGCCTTCGTCCCTGTAGGGACCGTTTATTGATACGATCGTAAGCTGTTGTTTTTCTGTCATGTTATCACCTAGAACCATGCTACTCTGTCATAGTCGTCCATTATGAAGTCAAGAAGTGTGCCGATCTCTTTTATCTCAATACCGCCTACCATTTTACCTGTAAGCGATCGTGAAAGCACGGCTTTATCATCAGCATATATCTTTATTCCTTTGTTGTTTGCTGCGGTGAGTTTCTTGCCGAATTCGCCATTTCTCGCCGCGGTCACGCCATCCTCGATTAAATATAAGGCTACTTCGTTCCCTTTTTCCTTTGCATTTATACCGATATCAAGCACGAGATCGGGCGTTTCTGTGGTGTATGGGTCTTTTGATAGGACCAATAATAAACTTGTCATTTTTCTTACCTCTGTTCGATAAACTATGGGTGTCTATCAATTATTATAATGGTTTTTAAATGTTGTCATGTAGGCAATCTTAATAAGCAATGCCGACCATTTCGCAGGAAATACGAGCCGAGGTAGCCAAGCGGCCCAAGGCGCTGGTCTTGAAAACCAGTTGTGCTACGCACAGCAGGAGTTCAAATCTCCTCCTCGGCGCTCATGTTTTCCATAGCAAATAAGAAATTCATAAATATCAGATCATCCCTTTTATCTCATATGTATTATCTCAAGCTGCCCAGGGGGATACCTGCCAACTTAAAGATTTCAATTGGTCTCTTGATCCTGATCGTTCTGATCGGGACTGCTGGCTTTCATATCATTGAAGGAGTTGATCCGATCACATCGTTCTACTGGACAATTGTCACAGTGACAACTATTGGATACGGGGATGTTGTACCACATACTACAGGGGGCAGGATATTTAGCATGATCATTATAATCTCCGGAGTCTCTGTGGCTTTATACACATTTACAGCTGCAATGGCATTCTCTGTAGAAGGGCAGTTGAAAACAATCATGGGCGTGAGTAAAATGCAGGAAAAAATAAATCAGATGAAAGATCATATTATCGTGTGCGGATACGGGAAAGTGGGGAAAAACATAGTTGCTAATCTTGTCAAAGAAAAAATTCCATTTGTGGTGGTTGAGAAAGATACTGTTGCTGTTGAGGTCCTTTCAAGAAATAACCTTCTTCATGTGGTTGGAGATGCTACATACACAGAGACCCTTGATATGGCAGGAACTTCACGAGGAAAGGTCCTGATATCATGTTTATCAAATGATGCCGATAATCTGTATGTTATCATCGAAGCAAAGGAAATGAATCCGAAGATACATCTTATCTTAAGGGCAAGCAGACCAGAAAGCGTGAAGAGATTCCTGAAACTGGGTGCTGATAAAGTGATTTTGCCAGAAGAAGCAGGTGCAAATCAGATGGCTGGCGCAGCAATGGAATATTTTTAGACTATCAAATAATTATAAAATATTTTAGATTGTCAATTACAAAAACCTTATTATCTATAATGTGTATGTAGCCTCTCGCGCCAAGGTGGCGGAACGGCTACGCAATCGCCTGCAGAGCGATTCCAATCCGGTTCGACTCCGGACCTTGGCTTAGTTTTTTTATCATTTTTTTAAAATCGTAACATTCATAGACCTGTATGACTAACAGGTGACTATGATCGAGAGGAAGGAGATAACAGAAATTTTATCCGGCTACGACCTGAAAGAAACAACTATCGGTGTCCTGGCATCGCATTCTGCGCTTGATGTGTGTGACGGCGCCGCAGAAGAGGGATTCAGGACGCATGCGGTGTGCCAGAAGGGACGAGAGAAGACATATACAGAATATTTTAAGGCACAGCGAGAAGGTGGGAAGCTTATCCGCGGGATAGTGGATACTGCAGATGTATATAATAAATTCAATGAGATCCTTAAGATAGAGAATCAGCAAAAACTCAGGGACAGGAACACTATCTTTATCCCGAACCGTTCATTTACATCCTATTGTTCGATAGATGATGTGGAAGAAAAGTTCAAAGTCCCGATGTTCGGCAGCCGCAACCTGCTTCGCAGCGAGGAACGAGGCATCGAGAAGGACTATTACTGGCTCCTTGAAAAAGCCGGGTTGCCATTCCCTGAAAAAATAAAAAAGCCAGAAGATATTGACAGCCTTGTGATGGTCAAGCTCCCTCATGCCGTGAAGAAGCTTGAACGTGGTTTCTTTACCGTAGCTTCGTATGATGAATTCAAACAAAAATCCGGTGCGCTCCTGAAGCAGGGCGTGATCACCAAGGAAGCGCTGGCAGAAGCCAGGATCGAGAGATATATTATCGGACCTGTTTTTAACCTTGATATGTTCTACTCACCACTTGAGGAAAAGATGAGTAAAATTGAACTGTTAGGCATTGACTGGAGATTCGAGACAAGCCTTGATGGACATGTGCGTCTTCCTGCACCGCAGCAGATAACACTCAATGAGAGGCAGGTGACGCCTGAATACACAGTATGCGGGCACAACTCAGCAACTCTACGCGAGTCATTACTTGAGGATGCGTTCGAGCTTGCTGAAAAATACGTAAAAGCAACACAGAAATACTACAAACCAGGTATAATAGGTCCATTCTGCCTCCAGACATGTGTGGACAAAGATCTGAATTTCACTGTGTATGATGTGGCACCTCGCGTTGGCGGCGGTACGAATGTGCACGTTTCAGTTGGTCACCCATACGGCAATACCCTGTGGCGTAAACCAGTTAGCACTGGCAGGCGCATGGCTATGGAAATAAGAAGGGCTATCGAACAAGAAAGAGTGGAAGAAATCGTTACGTGAGCTTTTCTACGTCACGTTTTCTTAGTTTTCCACCCACCATTTGACCTGCTATATCTGAGAGCACAAGAAGCGGTATTACTGTCCAGTTCAGTCCTGATAACACTCTCAATAAGAACACGAACGGCACAGGGATGTGAATAGCCATCATCCATTGCCGCGAGAACCTTGTTGCTTTGCTTCTCATATAGCCAAAAGGAAGGTTTAACAAAAACACTATCAGTATTAATTCATTTAGTTCCATTTTTTATTGCTATCATTTCTTTTCGAGAAATTCAGAAAATGCCAGATTACCGGTGATCTTTTTGATCTTTATCTTGACGATATCTCCCTTGACCGTTCCTGGCACATAAATAGTATATTTATCTTTCTTGGCGATGCCGTCACCTTTGCTCCCTACGGCTTCTATTCTTACTTCGTATGTCTCGCCTTCTTTTAATGCTGCTTCTTTTACAAGATGCATCGCTGCTTGTTGCTTCGAGACCGGTCTGTGAGCGCCGCATGCATCGCATCGCATCGTCAAAAATCTTTCAACTTTAACTAGATGCGTATCCGGGCGTCCACATTCTGAGCAGGTCACATAATCTTTGATGTATGCATCAACAAGCTGGAAGAACACACTTGAATTGAATTTTCCCTGGAATATCGCTCTGTTCCCATCACGCTTACCTGCTGTACCGAGTTCACGCAAGAGAAATTTGAAAACGTGCTCTGGCTCTCGGTTCAGTTTATCTGATACAGCTAAAAAATTTTCAAGTACTGTTGTTTTTCCTTCTGTAAGAACCTTTGGTTCCGGAGGTACAAAACGTTCTCCAGTGCCTTTGATCTCGGGCAATTTAGATAAAGCCCTGTCCAGATTTTCCAGGTAATCGTTCATGAACCTAACTTGAGACTAATTCCTGACCTTTTTCCACAACCAATCTTATGGGTGTGGGCAGTTTGTACCCTGCGGAAATCAGGCATTCTTTTGCCAGTTTGAACTTGTCTGGATTGATCGATAAAGTCATTAATTTCTGACCTTCTCTCACCCTGGCTGCTGTTCCGACAGGTTTCCCGAAAGCATTGCGCATTCCCTGGGATACACGGTCTGCTCCTGCACCTGTTGCCTGTTTGTTCTCCCTCAGAACTTGATGCGGGTATACTCTGATCTTAAGATGATAACCATTCTGTCCTGCACCTTCAAGTAAGGGTTTGTTTGCCGCTATACGCGCTGATTCAAGAGCGCTGTGGCGTATCTGGCATGTTTCTTTTGCAATGAGTGAGATTTCAACTGGAAATTCGTCTTTTAAATTCCCTATGTCAAATGTTACTATCTTGCTTCCCGGAACACCACCCATGTATTCTCTCCGCGTATATGCGCGCTCGGTCATGTTCCTGTACATTCTTGCTGGTTTTCTTGCCATGTGATAATCCTCCGATAATTGATATATGCGTAAAATATGTTATACGATTTGACTTCCAGATGACTTTATGGCTTATAAACCTTATCAGAGATAAGGTTTAAATTACATGCCGTTATATTGGCGCTAGTTTCGGGCCCGTAGCTTAGGCAGGTGGAGCGCTCGGCTGATAACCGAGAGGTCTTGCGTTCAAATCGCAACGGGCCCATCACTATTTTTTAACTGATCTTCTTATGCATCCTCGCCTGGAACCCGTGGTATTTGCAGACCCCTTCCGCATCTTTCTGGTCTATTGTTTTGCTGTCAAAAGAAGACATTTCTGCCGAGTACAGAGCATAAGGTGAACTCCGTGCCACGACTTTCGCGCTACCTTTATAGAGCCTCAATTTCACGTTCCCAGTAACTCGCTCCTGCGAATTATCGATAAATGCATTTAGATCCGCGAACAATGGTTCATCCACAAGACCCTTGTATGCAAGCTCGCTCCAGGTCTCATCGACGATGGCTTTGAACCTCAGCTCATCCCTGGTCAGAACAAGCCTTTCAATGTCCCTGTGTGCGGTCAAAATAATTGTCGCAGCAGGATGCTCATAATTCTCCCTTGCCTTAAGACCCAGCACCCTATCTTCCATCATATCAGTGCGTCCCACACCATGAGCACCGCCGATCTTGTTTAGATTTTGAATGAGTGAAACGCCATCCATATTCTTTTCATTAACAGAAACTGGCACACCGTGTTTGAAACCAATATCTATTTCTTCTGCCTTTCCTGCTTTTTCAGGGGACACTGTCCACTCGAATATCTCCTCTGGCGGGGAAAAATCAGGTTCTTCAAGCCTGCCGCCTTCGATACTGCGGCTCCAGATATTTTCATCCACGCTCCAGGGTTTTGACTTTGTGGCAGCAACGGGTATCCCGTGCTCCTTTGCATACTCCATCTCCCATTCGCGCGTGAGGTTCATATCCCTCATCGGGGCCATGACTTCAAGATTCGTGCTTCGAAATATTGTCTCGAACCTTAACTGGTCGTTCCCCTTTCCGGTGCAGCCGTGCGCCAGCGCATGAGCTTTTTCGTTTTCCGCCACTTCCACAACTTTTTTCGCGATCAGTGGACGCGCTATTGACGTGCCAAGAACATAGCCTTCATAACTGCCGTTCGCCTTGATGAGAGGGAAGATATAATTGTTAACAAACTCGTCTTTTGCGTCTATCGTGTAATGTTTCTGGCTTATCATTGCGGCTTTTTTTTCAGCCTGCTCTATTTCTTTTTGAGGTTGCCCGACATCCACTGTGACCGTGATAGCATAATCACAGCCATAATGTTCTTTCAACAGGGGTATGCACACAGATGTGTCAAGACCGCCAGAATAAGCAAGTACTACCTTTTTCATATCCGGTCTAATAAGTGCAGAAAGATTAATAGTTTTTGTTTTTGAAAATGAGAATTGGTCCGAGGGGGGATTTTCACCCCCTATTAGCAACAGAAGAGCAACCCATAGGAGGTACTGGGCTCGGACACTTCTAAACATCTATAATTATTAATCATAGTTATCATAATAATCATGTCCTCCTACAATAGATACTACGTAGCCTTACTGTATATAAAGTTATCTCTAAAGTATTTTAAAAAATGTATTTAAATTATACAATATTTTTTACTATCCGAACTATGTCCACTGGACTTTTACCAACAGTGACGCCCGCGCTTTCAAATGCTTGAATTTTTTCGATCGCAGTACCCCCTCCTGAGGAAACTATCGCTCCTGCGTGACCCATTGTCTTCCCGGCAGGTGCGGATACTCCTACAATATAGGCGATAACAGGTTTACTCATTTGCTTTATGAACTCGATAGCATCCTGCTCAGCTGTCCCCCCGATCTCACCGACCATCACGACCGCGCTTGTTTTCGGATCTTCCTCGAACAATCTCAATATTTCAATGAATGATGTTCCAGCTATCTGGTCGCCTCCTATCCCCACAGAAGTTGACTGACCTATGCCGCTTTTTGACAGCAGGTCAATTATTTCATAAGTTAGCGTTCCGCTCCTTGAAACAAGCCCCACGTTTCCAGGACTGTGAATCGGGTTAGGCATTATTCCGATTTTTGATTCACCCGGAGTCGTCACTCCGGGACCGTTGGGGCCAAGGAGCATGGACTGTGAATTTTCAAGATACGCGCACACGCGCATCATATCATGGACAGGGATGCCTTCCGTGATGCACACGATTAGTTCTATTCCATTATCACAGGCTTCGTAAATAGCATCAGCTGCGAATTTGGGGGGAACAAAAATGACCGAAGCATTGGATTTTTCCACATCGACCGCCTCTCTGACAGAATCAAAGACAGGGACTCCATTAACCGTGTTCCCTCCTTTTCCAGGTGTTACGCCAGCCACCACGTTCGTCCCGAAATCCTGCATCTGTTTTGTCTGGAACGAGCCGACGGCACCGGTTATACCCTGTACAAGAAGCCTTGTATCCTTATTTATGAGAATGCCCAAGTGCTACTGCCTCCTTTGCTGCTTCTTCAGATGTTGAAACCAGTATCATATCGTGTTCTTCAAGCATCCGACGTCCTTCTTCCTCGTTAGTGCCTGTCAGCCTTATGACAATGGGAATGCTAACGCCTGAATCAATGATGCCGCGAGCCACTTCATCGCATTTTGTAATGCCTCCGAAAATATTGATAAGAATAGACTTCACCTTTATGTTGGAAGATACGAGCCTGAGCGCGACTTTTATTTGCTCTTTATTCGCTCCTGCCCTCACGTCCATAAAATTTGCAGCTTCACCGCCGTAGTACTTTATCATATCAAGGGTCGCCATGGCAAGTCCTGCGCCGTTGACGATACATCCGATATCCCCGTCAAGACCAACATAGCTCATCCCGTTCTTCCTGGCTGTCGCGGTGGGCGTGTCCTCTTCCTCTTCCATGAACTTTTGTCGAAACATAGCATTATCGTCAATATTCATTTTTGCATCAAGCGCGATAAAACCATTTCCGGTCAGAGCTAACGGGTTGATCTCTGCAAGAGTGCAGTCATTTTCAGTAAATACCCTGTACAATTTCTGAATTATATCAATTATTTGAGTTACTCCATCTTTATTCAGGAAGATTGCAATCTCTCTTGCCTGATAATCATGAAGTTCTGTGAGGGGATGGATATGCATCTTTTTTATCTTTTCAGGAGATGTCCTTGCAACCTCCTCAATATCCACTCCGCCTTCTGAGCTTGCCATTATTATGGGGCAGCGCGCCTTACGGTCGATGGTAATTCCAAGGTACATCTCTTTTTCCGGTTTTATGTACTCCTCAATAAGGAGTTTTTTTACCGTGAGTCCTTTTATGGACATACCCAGGATTTGTCGCGCGTTCACTTGTGCATCATGCTTGTTTTCAGCTCTCAGGATTCCACCAGCTTTCCCGCGCCCGCCAGTTGCAACTTGAGCTTTAAGGACGACATGTCCTAATTTGTCAGCGATCTTTCCTGCATCGGTTGCATCTGTTGCCAGGAAACTTCGCGGAACAGGTATTCCATATCGTGAAAATATCTCCTTTGCAGCGTATTCATAAAGCATCATAATTAGAAAAGGTAGAGGATCATATGATTTTTGGATAGGATAGGAAGTGAATCATAATCGTTATTTATCCTCTACAACTGTTAAGTTAGTTCCCCTATATAATAGGATTTTCCCAGATTTATACCCAAATTCACTCCAAATTAAGTCGTTTGTATTATATATTACTGCTCAAATGGATTACCCACACTTGAAAATAACGCAATTATCTGGATACGCCCGGTCATGGCATCATTCACTCTGGCACCCCAGATAACTCGTTTTGATTCAGGCACACGCTGTGTCATTAGCTCTCCTATTTTTGCCACTTCGTCAAGCGTCATATCTCTACCGCCTATTATATTTATAAGCAGTCCATACGGGGAAGATATTGCCGGAGTATCAAGAAGCGGTGTGGATATTGCGCGAGTTACTGCTTTTTCGACGCGATCAGAGCCTTCAGCTTCACCTATCCCGAACGAGGAGATACCTCCCTTTTCAAGCACTGCTTTCAGGTCTGCAAAATCAAGGTTCATAAGGCTTGGTTCTGTAATGGTCTCTGTAATGCTCTTGACAAGAGCCCCGATAAGGGAATTCGCGACTGCAAAAGCGGTCTTCAGGGGCAATTTACCAGCAAATTTTCGAAGTTTTGTATTATCGATCAATACAACGGAATCGCATGTACCTTCCAGGGCATGGATAGCATCAACTGCATTCTGGCGCCTCATGGATTCTATCTCAAATGGAAGGGTCAGGCATGCTATCGTGACCGCGCCCTGTGCATGGGCTATTTCAGCTACAACAGGAGCTGACCCTGTGCCTGTCCCTCCCCCAAGACCTGCAACTATAAAAATGATATTGCTTCCTTCAAGTTCTTTTTTTATTTCTTCTGTACTTTCTGTGGCGCATTGCATCCCGACTTCAGGAAAACCCCCGCACCCTTTACCACGGCAGGTCTCCTTCCCAAGCAGCATGAGTTTATCTGCTTTTTGCAGCACGAGATGGTTAATATCAGTATTGGCTCCTATAATTTTAGCACTCCCTACCCCTTTTTCTGAGAGATAGGACGTGATATTGCAGCCAGCGCCCCCAAGGCCGATGATAGAGACTGTGGGTCTTGAAGCTTCCATAACTTCTTTAAATTTTTCCATGATCTGAAGATTAATAGATTCTCATTGATATAAAATATTGGTCATAACAAAACAATTTATATTCCTGCCCATTAATTCTGGATGCATGCGCATCGGTGTAATAGCAATTCAGGGCAACGTCGAAGAGCATGTAAATGCTATTCAAAGAGCACTTGACAGGACATGCCGCCAGGGCGAGGTAATAAAGATAAAACATAAGGGGCTCGTTCCTACATGTGACGCACTCATAATTCCGGGGGGTGAAAGCACAACACTTGGAAGATTGATGGAAAAAGAAGGGATATCTTCGGAGATAAAAAATGCCGCGAACGAAGGTGTTCCTATTATGGGGACTTGCGCCGGTCTCGTGCTGCTGGCAAAGAGGGGGGATGAACTGGTAAAAAAAACAGGGCAGTCACTTCTGTCCATAATGGATATCGCAGTCAATAGGAATGCTTTCGGGCGCCAGAAAGAATCATTTGAAACCTTGATAGATTTTAAAGGTTTTGATTCACCGTTCAACGCTGTGTTCATCAGGGCGCCAAGCATCACCTGGGTCGGTAAAGATGTGGAAATCCTCTCAGAGTACAAAGGTGTTATTATTGCAGCAAGACAAAAAAATATGCTTTCTCTTGCATTCCATCCTGAACTTACGGATGATCCAAGGATACACAATTATTTTCTAAAAATGATGGAATAGATTGATCCTGGATCAATCTATCAGTTTATTGATTTCGTTTATTGATTTTCTTGAGTTGTACCTGATATGAGTTGCGCAGTTCCTCATATTCTTCATCGATCATGTTTCCTGATGCATAATCTTTTTCGAGTTTTTCAAGTTTTGCAACAAGTTCACTTTTCTCTGCATCGTCTGCTTTTCCTTCAGGCTTTTCTTCAGAGATTTCTTCTTCGGAAACTTCTTCTTCTTCAGGTTCCTGTTGTTCAACACTTTCCCTCTTAAGTGAATTCTTTATTTTCTCTTCAAATTCCATTAGTTTTGGACTCTTTTTCCTGATCACTGGATATGCAAGAACAAGTACTATCAACAGACCGATGATCAAATAGATCGCTATCTGTGAAACGTCAATAGCAGACTTTGACAGTTCGATATTTATCTCTTTGAATTGAGGGGTTTCCCATGAATACAGAACGCTATTATCTTCTTCCATTGGTTTCCCTGATGCTGAAATGATGCTTCCACGTTCATCTTTCAAAGTTATTGTTTCTGCGCTGCCTTTTGTTACCTTAAGTAAAAAGCTCAAAGGAACTTTATTTATCAAAGTAGGATACACAAGTTTTTTTAAATAAAACGTCGACTTGCTCAATGTCCCTACAGGTTCAGCGGGTACTACATATTCAACTGCATACAGAGGGGGAAGAGGGTCGTTTATTTTAATGCTATCGTTCCAGCTTATAATGTTCCCATTCTGGATCGCATTCAATTGTTCGCCGCTGCTACCCATCACCATTGCAACTTTTCCGACTTTCAGTCCTTCAATTCCATCAGGCACCCACATCCTGAGAATCCCATTGAAATTCTTATCTCCGATATTCCTAAAAATAAGTGTTTCGCGCACAAAAATCTGGTTTTTCACTTCGAGTTGGGCTGCATCAACTTCGATTAGATCCGTCACCAGAACAATATTCTGGTCTGATTGCGTCGTATTCGCCGGATCAATGTTTTCCGAGTTGTTTTGAGTGATGTTTCCCGTTGTTGCTCCTGATGTGTTACCACCCATTCCAGGATATCCGAAAACGGGATTTGTCAGTAAAGCTATCAAAAAAATTGTTATTATGATTTGGTTAATCGTTTTCATGGCGTCACGTCTTTTAATATACTATTTGTGTAGATATATTTTGTTATTTATGAACGTCTCTTTTATATCCATTTAATTACATTAAGTCGATTCATGATGAGGCAAGAGGCGCTATACTCAGGAAAAGCAAAGACCGTTTTTAAAACTGATGATCCAGACAAATTAATAATGGAATTCAGGAACAGCCTTACGGCTTTTGATGGAAAGAAGAAAAGCGAAGCGCCTAAAAAAGGATACTACAATGCCCAAATTTCACAAACCCTCTTTAAATTGCTTGAGGAAAAGGGAATAGAGACGCATTTTGACTGTATGTTTTCTGAAACTGAGATGATAGTTGACACAGTAGATATCGTAAAAATAGAGGTCATTGTCAGAAATATCGCAGCCGGTTCTCTTACCAAAAAATATCCTTTTAAAACCGGAGATAAGCTTGACCCACCGATCATTATTTTCGATTACAAGAGCGATGAATTTGGCGATCCAATGATAAATGACGACATGGCACTTGCCATGGGGCTTGCTACAAAAGCAGAACTTGTACAGATAAGAAAACTTTCTCTAAAGATCAATTCGATACTTATTGAATACCTCGCAGAAAGAAACCTCCTGCTTCCCGATTTCAAGCTCGAGTTCGGAAGGTGCATGGGGAAGATAGTGCTTGCTGATGAGATATCATGTGACACCTGCAGGTTCTGGGACAGGACTACTGGAGAATCACTTGATAAGGACGTGTTCAGGTTCGACAAGGGAGACCTTGTAGCAGCTTACAGGGAAGTGGCAAAAAGGATCGTACCCGGGATAAAGCTATAGTGAAGATCGAAATAACCGTAATATCCATGAGAATCAAAACCTCAAATAAATGTGATTTATAGCATTAACTTAATTTTTGGACAGGATTTACAGGATCGACAGGATACGATTTTTGTGGCAAATCCTGTAAATCCTGTCGATTCTGTCTAAAAAATTTAATCTGATCAGATTTCCAGGTCACGAAGTGAAGCAAGTATTGTTCTTAGCCCAAGCAGATCCACAAGCAGGATGCTTGCTCTCATAAGTAAAATAAAAGCCATCGCAGGTTCAGCTGATATCGTGAACAGGGAGAATACAATGATGGCTCCGCCTTCCAGCAGTCCGAAACCTGCAGGAGATATTGGCACGAACATCAGGATGGTCAGAAGCGGATGAAGAAGGAAGAAATCAAAATAGGTTAGTTCCAGTCCAAGGGCTTTTCCCAGAAAATACCAGTGTAACGCCGCGAAAATCCATCCGATAATTGTAAATAACAAAATGGCATTGAAGTTCTCTTTTATCCCGATGTTCTTTTCTTTAAAAGACGACAGGTTCGTGGTATAATTTTTAAAGAACGGCAGCCTGCCCAGGAAACTTGAAGTCAATTTCTCGTCCCTGAAAGCTATTATCAGCATCAAAATACCCACGACAAGCAGGAAAGCCGCTCCTATCGATGCTGAGATGAGAATGTCATTGCTGATCCCTGGAAACGTGGAAATATATATAATGGCAGCAATAGCGCCTCCGACTTTAAGGATGAACTCAATACCCTGCGGCGCAAAAATGCATGCCATGCCGTCTGTTACCTTGCTTCCGACTTTCTTTTTCAGAAGGGAAGGGGTCAGAAAATATCCGCTGCGCCCCGGAGTGATATCCCCTATCATCATCCCGCCCATGTGTGAAAAAAACACATCGATAAATTTTAACCTGTATCCTATACTGGTAAGGAGATATCTTAAGCGCGATGCCAGGACAATATTTAATAAAACATACGAAATGCAGGCAAGAATAAAGAATTGTGGTTTTGTTTTTTTGAGTGTGGAAACCACATCTGTAAGATCGAGTTTGTTCAGAATAAAACTGAGAATAGCAATGCCGATAATTATTTGAACAATTATTCTTGACTTTTTCATTTGGGGCTGTAATTATCTTAAAAGGTTAAATGCTTTACATTATTTTATTCTGGATAAAATAACTGGTTCAAGGTGTAAGGAATCTAACGGCATAACAATATATATATAGCATCCACCTTATTATAATTTGATGAGTAGAAGAAAGGTATTAGAACCACTCGATATTGGTAGTATCAGACTTCCCAATCGTATCGTTTTCCCTGCGTTCCAGGCAAATTATGCAACAAAGGATGGATTCGTAACTGAAAGATTGACGCAGATGTATGAAAAACTTGCGCAGGGCGGGAATGGTCTTATATTAGTTGGAAGCATCGCTGTTTCAGATGACGGTGCGCCAAATACTAACCCCCTGCGATTAAATAGCGATAAACACATTCCAGGGCTGAAAGAATTATTTTCAAAAATAAAGAAAGAGGGGACTGTTCCAGGAGTCCAGTTGATGCATGCTGGACGACAAACCCTTTCGGTCATGACGGGCTATCCTCTGGTTGCAGCGTCTGCGATCCCATGTCCTGTCATGAAAGAGATGCCATTGGAACTTGATAACAATGGGATAATCAGGATACAGGAAGATTTTGCATCAGCAGCCGCCAGGGCTAAAAAAGCTGGGGCAGAATTCATAGAGCTCCACGGCGCTTTTGGTTATCTTATCGGCGGGTTCCTCTCGCCATTTTCGAATAAACGAACTGATGAATATGGAAAAGATAAAGCGCTTTTCTTTACCGAGATCATAGAGAAAGTCAGAAAGAGGGTTGGAAATACCCCGATATGCTGCCGCATAAGCGCTGATGAATATATTGAAGGGGGATTGAGGCTTGAAGATACGCGCAACATCGCAAAGAAGCTCGTTGATGCAGGGGCTGATGTCATAAGCGTGGCTGCAGGCACATATGCAAGCATGGATCATATGTCTCCCAAGTTATCCATGGGTATCGGAGTCCATGTGCATCTGGCAAAAGAGATCCGGAATTCTGTGAATGCAGCGGTTATATGCTCTGATAATATCCGGAGCCTTGAATTTGCGGATAAGATACTATCAGAAAAGAAAGCCGATCTTGTTGCCATCTGCAGACCACAGGTCGCAGACCCCTTCTTTGTTACCAAATCGATCCGGGGTGAACCGGTAATCGAATGTATGGATTGCGGAAATTGCCTTTACTTCTTAAGGGGTGAAAATTGGGTATCATGCCCACAGAATCCCGGGATATAGAAAAAAACGAAAACAATGAAAAAAAATGAATCAATAAGATTGAAAGCATTATCGGATATTGCACAGATCGATATATCCCTTGAATTTGATACAATTCTAAAACAAATAATTAAAATCACTTGCTGTGCCATGAAAGCACTATCAGGGACAATAATGCTCTATGAAAAAGAATCCGGTGAATTGAAGATGGTATCTTCATACGGTTTCCCTGAAAATTATCCTGAAATTGTGCTTGAAGTAGCCAAAAAAGCAGGAGTGGAGCTGACTTTCAGTCCCTCAGGTACAGTACTTGAGACCGGCAAATATTATCTTGTTCCAGATATATTCAAGGAGCCAAGAACAAAGCCCTGGCATGATATAACACGAGAAATTGGATTTTCATCACTTATTTATAATCCCATGAAGGATGGGAAAAAAGTCTTTGGTTTGTTGAATATCTATTGGGCAGACCCCCGGATTTTCACAGATGATGAAATAAATTTTGCTACTATTGCGACATCTCAGGCAGCATATGTAGTCAAGAATGCTAAAATGTGCACTAAATTGAAAAATAGCATTCAAGAACTCAATAAATATAAGGAGCAGCTTGAAGAAAACTTAAAAAAAGCGTATATTTCTTTATATGAATCTGAGGAAAAATATCGAGAACTTTTTGATAATGCCAATTATGCTATGTACGTAGTAGATAATGAAGATAATTTTTTGAAAATGAATCAATGCGGGCTTCAAAAATTGGGCTGTTCGAAAGAAGAGGTTATTGGTAGTAATATTTCTAAATTTGTCACACCAGAGAGTTTAAAAATAATCCAGGATCAACATAATAAACGTATTCTCGGAGAAAATGTGCATCCAGCATATGTCATAGAGATGGTGTGTAAGGAAGGCGAACACAGGTGGGTTGAAATAAATACAAGAGATATAAAAAATGATGACAAGACAATTGAAATTCATGGCATAGCAAGGGATATTACTGAGAATATAATACTGAAAAATAAACTAAATAAATCCAATAAACAACAGAAGCTTCTATGCCATCTGATCGAAGATTCACGTGGAGGAAAGACCCGTGCGACGATCCTTAAGCATCTTATTGTAAAGTCTTATAATGCACATCAATTAGCTGATACCTTAGATATGGATTATAAAACTATCAGACATCATCTTAATATTTTATCCAAAAATGGAATTATTACCAGAGAAAGGTATGGAACTGTTACTAATTATCTTATTTCAAATAATATAATATCAGATTTAAATGATATCGGTGTCGGAACTCATAATGAATAATATCTAACCAGTAATGTCAGTGCAGTTGCTATTTTCATTATTGCAGTTGTTATCATTATTATGATTAGTATTTATATTATCTCGATAATAAATTATATATACTCCCAGGAACAACTTTTAATCATCATGAAAATTCGTGAAGTGATACAGGAATTCATGCCATGCGAAGTATGCGGGAACAAGGACGTACACAAATTCTATTTCCATGTTTTTGTCTACAAAGGGTCGCAGCCTTATGTAAAGTGTTGTGAATGCGAGGAAGAGTATTATTCAACAAGAGCAA
>JAUSDC010000061.1 GCA_030650845.1 Candidatus Methanoperedens sp. | reverse complement strand
ACAAAGGATTTTTGAGCTGCTGAAAAGTCGTGTTGATATCGAAGTTACTTTTGACACGTTCAAAAATGTGTTGAATGCAGATCGCAGTTATATGAGGGATGATACTGCAATGGAAGGGTGGATGTTTGTGAATTTTATTGCTCTGCTTCTTTATTATAAAGTTTATGGATTGCTACTTTCCAGGGATATTTTGAGTAGATGTTCACCAAAAGATGTTATTCTACATCTATCAAGAGTGTTCAATGTTAAAATAGGGGATAATTGGGGTATTTCTGAAATTCCTAAAAAGACACGTTTACTTATTGAAAAATTGGGGATTGATTTGAGTATTACGTAAAAAAGGAAGAGTTACGGATTAATATCAACAAGATACTTAAATATTTGTCAATTTTTTGCTGCTATAAGCACGCTTCTCTGCCTGTTGCCCTGAAGCCTTTGACTTGCTGAAGGAGTCCTACGGGAGACTGTCAAGTCCATGAACGGGTCTTGCCATCAAGGGAATGAAAATAGTCATCATAGTTATCCCCAGAATAACATTGACAAGATTCACTTTACGATCTATCCTAACCAGAATATTGATTTTTTAAATTCAATCTATCTTTTCCAACTTTAAAAATGAGTTAATAATTCCTTAGCTGTTTTTATTCCGTTCGCAAGTGCTTCTTCTACTGTTCCCATAGCAGTGCCTTCCGAGATAGCTTCCCCTGCGAAGAATAATGTATCTTCAACCGGTTGGGTTAATATCTTCTTTGCTTCATTTGATTCTACGGTTGAGTAAGAAAAAGCCCCGAGTGAAAAGGGATCAGTGCGCCAGTTTATAGCTTTTCCTGCATGCAGATTCTTTGTGAGGAACGACCTGTCTGCATTAAAAATATAACTCAAAGCATCGAGTGCCATATTTATTATGTCCTCATCAGATGTGTTTTTATTTTTCTCCGCTTGAGGGCCGGCAAGCCATCCTGTAAGAAGCGGAGTCTTGTTCGGCAGTTGAGTCCAGTATGCTGTAAAAGGAGTATCTGAAATAAGTAAACCAAGTTCAGGCATCTTTCGAATTTGATTTTCAGATGATTCCCAGAAAGCTTCCTTGAATTCAAGGAATACTTTTGTAGCAGTTCCGTATCCTATTGATTTAGCTGCCTCCAGTTTTCCAGGTAATCCAGGAAAAAAACGAATATGAGCTTCATCTTCCGGCTTTGATTGGAGAACTCCAAGCGGAACAGTAATCAAGACTTTGCGTGATGAATATATTTCTCCTTTATCACTGATAACCTCAATGTTGTCCTTCTTCCATTTGATCTCTTTTGCAACAGTTGACAAAAAGATTTCACCATTATGCTTAATTATTTCCTTTGAAAGAAAGTCTATAAGCATAATATAACCACTCTTCAATCGATACTGATCCGATTGGCCAAAAATTTTCCATTCTTCTCTCAGAGCAAATGTACTAACTTTTTTTATATCAGCTGCATCATAACCTTCGACAAAAGCTATGGCGATTTCTCTTACGTTTTTGAATTTTTCTTCGTTCAGGTATTGATCCAGGAATTTACTGAAAGGCATATCCCGTTCAAGTGGGCCTGCTTTTGAAAGAAGTGTTGAAAAAGTGGTCAAGAGATTTTTAGGATTCTGGAATTTTCCATTTCTTATCCTGTAATAATTGCCTTCAATAGAGTTGAACTCAATACCCCCTTCTTTTAACAACGATTTGGTTGCAAACATGTCACCATGGACAAATTCTGCACCTGCTTCTATGTATGTTGAGAAACCCGGAACAATTAACGTATTTATCCTGCCCCCAAGCCTATTTCGAGCTTCGAGCACGCAGACCTTTTTGCCTGCTTTTGCCATTTCCTTTCCGGCTGCAAGTCCGGATGCACCCCCACCTATGATTATTACATCCGGTTTATCCAATGAGGCTGATTCATCCATAAAGATCTTTTTTATCTTGATGCTTTATATATGAAACTGCAAGAAGATTAGATATCACCAATTCTCCTGTTTCCATTCAAGCGCCACTGCAATAGTTTCCCAACATGAATGATGTGAAATATTTTGATTTGAACTTTAATCCGATCTTAAATTTATATTCCAGTTCAAGAAACGGTATCTCAATAAGCCCAACAAGATAAAGTCCAAAGAAGATGACAATTATGCCCCGATCCGGGCAAGCCATATCTGAACATCATAAGCGATTGCCTGCAGAACCGTATTGTGCAAAATACCCAGGATTGCAAAAACCACTGAAAATCCCAATACAAAAAATAAGCTGTTCGTAAACTCGACCATATTATCGTTCCATATTTTATTTTTTCTTAATTCAATCGAGTTAAAGCAATGCGTTCGAAACAGAAAAGCTATATGACAAAGGGAAAGTATATGAATTAAAGGCAAATAGAATTGTGGAATTGAGGTTTTATCTATGCAACAACGCATCGAAATAGCAACTCTAGCTGGAGGATGCTTCTGGTGTTTTGAAGCTATCTTCAAAGAACTGATAGGAGTGGAGAAAGTTGTCTCTGGCTACTCCGGAGGCCTTATGTCCGACCCATCATATAAAGAAGTCAGCTCCGGGAAGACAGGTCATGCTGAGGCAGTACAGATCACCTTTGACCCCGGGATTATATCCTTCAAGGAACTCCTGGAAGTCTTTTTTACCATCCATGACCCTACTACATTAAATCGTCAGGGAGCGGATGTTGGAACGCAATATCGCTCAGCGATATTCTATCACACGCCGGAACAAGCAAAAATTGCTAAAGAAGTCATTGCAGAGCTTGAGTCCGAAAAAATCTGGGGTGCACCTATCGTAACCGAGATCACTCAATTCAAAGCTTTTTATCATGCCGAAAAGTATCACCAGGATTACTTTCTTCATAATCCTGACCACCCTTATTGCCGGGTTGTGATTGAGCCAAAGGTGACCAAGTTTCGAAAGCAGTTTCTTGAAAAGCTCAAGAAATAAGACTTGCATTTGAATATTCCAGGAAAATACTTATAGATTGGAAATCAATCCCATAACGGAGTGCTTGGGCATTGATCAATAAATTTCAATGGATTGCCCCTGATGGTATTTTCCTGGATGTATGCAGACATCAGCAACCTTTTCAGCAACTTCTTCTTGTTTGAGATCTGCCTTTTCACCTGGGAACAACCGTTTGAACATCCCCGTATCCACGCTGCCAGGGCATAATACAACGATTTTGACATTATTAACCTCTAGTGCAGCAGATTCGGTAAGGCCTATCACTGCAAATTTTGATGCGCAATATGCACCCAGCTCTGGAATTCCTTCCTTCCCCGCCCCTGAGGAAATATTTATTATCAAGCCTTTGCTATTCTCCATTTCTGGAATAATATTTTTCATATACAGGAAAGTGCCTTTGACATTCACGTCCATTACTTCCTCAAATTCTTCGACCCCGGTTTCCCATATATATTTTTTTAATCCCTTCCCTGCATTATTTACAAGCATATCAACTTCCCCGAATTCTTTGATAGTTTTATAGATAACTTCTTTTACATCTTTTTCTATTGTAACATCCCCTTTTATAAAAATCGAATTTCCTCCTGCATCATTTATTTCCTTGCTCACATTTTCTATATCCCTTGCTGTCCTCCCGGTTACAATTAAATTTGCCCCTTCCCTGGCCAGCCTTTTTGCGATATATTCTCCTATACCTCTTCCGCTTCCGGTAACGATCACGCTTTTATTTTCAAGTTTCATTAAGATTCCTCACTTACAACTCCCTTTTTACAAATTCTAAAAAGTCTTTATTAAACTTTATCACGATATGTATAAATATCATTAGTATTAACCTATATATTAAGTGGAGGTAGTAAAAACGAGGAATATTAAACCGGGTAAACTGCTTCTTCTTGGAAAGAGTGAGGAATATTATGCCAGTGAAAACAGAATCAAAAGTTGAGAAACCTAAATCAAAGAAGGCCGTAAGGACAAAGAAAGCGCAGAAAGCAGAAAAGGGCATGTCATATATTTGTGAAATCTGCGGATGCGAGATGAATTGTGTTTCAGATAGCGCCGGAACAGTCATTTGCTGTGAAGAGCCGATGAGCCTTATCTGTTGACAAACTTTATTTTTTTGTCCTGTTTGAAAATCATATCCTGAGCTATAAAGGAGGAATGAAATATTACTATAGATCCTGATTTCATGAAAAAACCAGTCGTTGGTGAACACAATGCGCACAAGATAAGAGGAGACGTTAAGCCACCAGAGAAACTCGGGATACACGGCACCAGTGTTGCGGTTGACCAGGATTCCTGTGAGGGCGACGGCATCTGTATTTCAGTCTGCCCGGTGAATGTTTTTAACTGGATCAGTTCACCAGGGCATGCGACTTCCAGCAAGAAATCAGATCCTGTGAATGAAATTGACTGCATTTTTTGCCGGGCATGTGAATCACAATGTCCCGTTCGCGCTATCAAAATAACGGAATTATAACCGCAAACTACTTAACCAGATAGGTCTATAAAAATTTAGTGGAGGAATTGTTCTGTTAGAGGCCATATGCGAAAATTGCGGATATGAAGAATGATTTTATCTGGATGGCAGGCGGACCTCAGGGAAGCGGGGTTGATTCAAGTGCCAACATCTTTGCCCGGGCCTGCTGCTACGGTGGCCTTCACGTCTATGGAAAGAGGGAATATTCCTCCAATATCAAGGGACTACACAGCTATTTTCATATCAGGGTCTCACCGTCTGAAGTGGGAGCCATAGTAAACAGGGTTGACCTTCTATGCACTTTTGATGCAGAAAGCGTTGTCAGGCACATATGGGAAGTATCCCCTGGCGGTGGAATAATATGCGACACAGGGATCATCGAAACCAAAATATCAAGTATCCTTTCGCTGCCTTTCGCATTTATCGAAGAGTGGAATAAAAGCCTCAACGAAAGAGGATTACATCCTGAAACAGTGGGTGACCTCCTGGATGAAGTTAAAAAGAATAATGTGAGAATTTACCCCATCCCTTACCTTGAGATGTTAAAAGAGATCGGCAAGGAAATTGGTGAAGAACAACTTAGCAAGCTGACAAGGATGATCAATGTCCTGACGTTGGGTGCTTCCTTTGGGCTTGCTAACTATGATAAAGAATATGTCGAGAAGGCCATTAACATGATTTTCGGCAAAAAACCAAAGATAATTTCAATGAACCTTCTTGCACTCAATAAAGCCTATGACTATGCAAGAAAAAATTTTGCTGATGCCGGGATCAATCTTAAAACAATAAGAACCGATGAACAGAGAATTTTCCTCCAGGGAACACAGGCTGTAGCTCTTGGAAAACTTGCGGGGGGGTGCAGGATGCAGACATATTATCCGATAACCCCGGCTGCGGATGAGAGTGAATACATTGAAGAGAACCAGGTGTTTGAGATCACAGGCAGTGAAAAGACCGGTGGGATCCTTGTTGTGCAGACAGAGGATGAGATTGCCGCTATAACAATGGCCATAGGAGCTGCTCTAACGGGCGCCAGGTCCGCAACAAGCACGTCCGGACCTGGTTTCTCATTAATGGCAGAAGGTTTGGGCTGGGCTGGTATAAATGAAGTTCCTGTTGTAATCAACTACTACCAGCGTGGCGGCCCATCAACGGGTTTACCTACACGCCACGGGCAGGATGACCTGAGATTTGCAATTCATGCTTCCCATGGCGAGTTTCCCAGGATCATTGTATGTTCAGGGGATATCGAAGAGTGTTTCTATGATGCTGCGCGTGCTTTTAATTATGCTGAGCGCTACCAGACGCCCGTCATCCACCTGATAGACAAAGCTCTTGCCAACAGCAACAAAAGTTATAAAATGTTCAATCCCACTCTTGTGAAAATAGAACGCGGGGAACTGCTAACTGAAGCTGATGTTGTGGGTAAAAATTACAGGAGGTTTGAATTCACAGAATCCGGGATTTCCCCGCGCCTCCCCATTGGAACTCCGGGCGCAGTATTCTGGAATACCGGTGATGAGCACAACGAACTGGGGCATATCACCGAGGAATCCATGATGCGAACAAGGATGCATGAAAAACGCATGAGAAAACTTGAGATAGCAGACAGAGAGATCCAGGAAAAAGAACGGGTCAATTTCTTTGGGGATGAAGATGCACCTATGACCATTGTAAGCTGGGGTTCTCCCAAAGGCGCGATACTTGAGGCTATGGAAATGCTGCGCAAGGATGGATTGAGGATGAACTTCGTGCAGGTGCGCATACCGCATCCGTTGCCAAGAAAATATATTGAAAGAATACTGGGCAACTCCTCAAAGAAGATCGCTGTTGAAGGAAACTATTCCGGACAGCTCGCAGGAATAATCAGGGAAGAAACGGGCATTCTTATGGATTATTTTATCCTGAAATGGAACGGAAGACCAATGTCAGCGGACGAAGTTTATGAAGCCCTGCTCAATATCGTTCAAAACAGGGCCCAAACAAGGCAGGTGTTGAACGGTGGCTCTTAAACTTTCTGATTACAGGACCCAGGTATTCAATGACTGGTGTCCTGGATGCGGTAATTTCGGCATACTCACTTCTTTGCAGATGGCTCTTGTTGACCTTGCTGTGAAGCCATCGCGCGTTGTTATAATATCGGGTATCGGCTGCCACGGCAAGACCCCGCACTTTGTTAATGCCTATGGTGTCCACACACTGCACGGAAGAGCCCTTCCATTTGCTATTGGGATCAAACTGGCAAATCCCGAGCTTGAAGTGATAGTGCATGGAGGCGACGGGGATGGTCTCGGAATAGGAGCAGGCCATTTTGTCAATACTGGCAGGAGAAATCTGGACATGACCTACATAATCCATGATAACGGCGTCTATGGCCTGACAAAAGGCCAGGCTTCACCCACATTGAAGCTTGGAGTAAAAACAAAGGCTATGCCCAAACCAAATATTAACGAAGGAATCAATCCTATTGCCCTTGCCCTGGCTGCTGGTTTTACCTTCATAGCAAGAAGCTATTGCTACGATGTCGGGCACCTCAAAGAGACCATAAAAATGGCTGTCAAACACAAAGGAATGGCCCTGGTAATAGTACAGCAGTGGTGCCCCACATACAATGAAATAAATACCAAAGGATGGTACAATGGGGAAGACCGGATCGACCCGGTGACAGGAAAACCCATCCCCAGGCTGTACAAGCTTGAAGAAAACGGCTATGATGGAGTGGTCCGAAAACCTGAAGATGTTCTTCCAAAGACCGTTGCAGCATTGACAAAGGCATTTGAGTGGGACGACAAAATACCGATAGGTGTTTTCTACCAGAATGAGCTTGTGTCAACATTCCAGGAAAGAATATCACAGAGAATAACGACATATCCCGGTACTCCTCCCGCAAAAGAGATCATTGCTGACAATATGGGTGAGCCGGTAACAAGCATAAAGAAAATGCTGGATGAATTGAAGGTAACCGGTTGATTAATCCATAATGTGGAATAACGCACTGATATTAACCTTCGAATACCTGTCTTCGGTCATCCCGGCAACGATCACGGGTATTGTCCTGATGGAACTGTTGATAGAGCTGGGCTGGATACAGAAGCTTGGTTTTGTTACAGCGCCGTTCATGCATTTCGGGCATCTCAGAGAAGAGGTTGGAGTGAGCTTCCTTGCCTCCTTTGGGTCACCCACTGCAGGGAATTCCATGATCGCTGACCTTAATAAAAAAGGTCTTATCGACAGTAAAGAGACACTGATAGCTTCCCTTGTAACTTCTTTTCCTGCAACATTCATTTTTGTAAGGGATCTGCTTCCCATCCTTATAATATTGCTCGGTTCTACAGGTGCGATCTATCTGGGTATCGTTGTAGCTGTAGGTCTTCTTCGCACCGCGATCACACTTGTCCTGGGGCACATTTTATTGCCTCCAAAGAAATCCCCTGTAATCCCTCGGGAGATAAGGAAAAAGAAGTTCAGGCAAGCCTTACAGAGGGCTCTTTTGGCCTCATGGCTTCCCATCAAGAATATTATTCCTTCAATTGTGATAGCTGCCATCATAGCGTTCCAGCTCATCGATGCCGGTTTTTTTGATATGATATCATCTTATATGAAAGGTTTGCCATTACCCGGATATCTCCCATCAGAGGGCCTGCCTGTCATTGCTGCATGGTTTGCAAGTAACGTAGGTGCATACACCATTGCAGGCAGGCTGCTAGCAGATGGAGTACTGACATCCAGGCAGATCATAATTATCCTGTTAGCAGGAAGGGTTCTCTCAAGCCTTGTGCGCCTCAGATTCACAATACCTTATTATACGGGCATATTCTCACCCGGCCTGGGTATGCAGATCATGCTTCTTGCCACCCTGATGCAGGAAGGACTGACGGTAATAGTTATAATGCTGCTTGTTTTATTCTAGTGAAGAACAGGAATATTATGCCTCAAGATACTTCATTTGGGTATTTCAAATCGTACCTCCCCCATCGATCATACACTATCTTTATTATCGTTTGAAATCAACCTTTGATGGGTGAATAATACGGACGATCAAAACAATATTCTTGAAATCTTGAAAGAAGCGATCTCTATCGAAATATATGGCAAGGAATACTATTTGATATTTAGTGAACTTGTTGAGGAGGAAAATGCCAAATCGATCTTCAAGAGGCTGGCTGGTGATGAAGGAAACCACAGGGTAATCCTTGAGAAAGAGTACAGGAAGGTATCAGGAAAATCCTTCGAAGCGGGTGTAATGGATGAAAAGAACAGGGGAAAAGCCCGCCATGTTTTTCCTGAATCACTTGAGCCGATGACCATAACCGAAACACAGGAAGCCCTGAAACTTGGAATCAGGACTGAAGAGAGGTCAATAGAATTATATTCAAATAGTGCCCAGGAAACAGGCATCAATTCAAGCAAAGACCTTTTCTTGACTCTGGTGGATTTTGAGAAAGAACATAAAAAGATCCTTGAAGATGCACTGTATTATCTGGGTCAGGAAGGCTCATGGTACGGTTATTCCCCGCCCACGATAGAGGGTTAAATGGGTAAAGCACCCGTTTCAGCCCTTCTCTTTATCATGTACATCTGGGCTTTCTTGGCTCTTGCCTGGCGCAGAACCCTTTCGAGACCTTCTCTTTCAAGTGGCTCAATCTTAATGTATCCCCTGTCTTCTGCATCTTTAAAAAGCTCAAGCCCTAGCCCGGTGCGGGTAAGTACAGTGGTGTACCCTTCCTTTGAACCCACACCGCCAAAAGAGATATCCGCTTTCTCAGCTGTCAGGTCTGTGCAGACAGTGCACGAACCATTCCTGAATGCATCGATATCGTTAAGAGGAAAGATATGCTGCGAATCCGTTTTGACACTGAATTTTCCTTTGTGTATCTTCATCTCTTTAACATCAGATAATGGGATACCTTTTGAAGTGAGGAATGTTTTCAGACCTTCATAATTGAAAGTGTCCATGCAGAAAAGACCCATCTTGAGGATATTTGCCCGCATGAACATATGCAACAATCCATAAGGTGAATTCTGCATTTTATAAACTGCGTCGATGTTACACGAAG
>JAUSDC010000035.1 GCA_030650845.1 Candidatus Methanoperedens sp. | reverse complement strand
TCTTCTCTTGTTGGTTGCGTAGCGTCCGCTACATCATTTGTTTCATTCATAACTAATGCTCCTCTATCTCTTCTTTAGTCCCCTGTAATCAGGTCTCCCTTATCGGCATCATTAGACCAATCTCAGAGAGGTAGCCGCCTATCTCTGAGTGAGACACTTTTCCTGTTGACGATACCTCAAACAGCAAATCAGCTCTCTGAATTGGGCATCCTGGTGGAATCCCCACAGAATCAACACCTCTTCCAGATAACCACATCTTGAATTCCACTCCGGTCATAAGCAGCGGGTTATCAACACAATCTTGGCAATTTTCGTCATACATTGTTCACCTTCCTAACGTCGCTGGATCTGCCCCCAGAACACCGTATCACCCTTATATTTCTCTCTGTTGAGGAGCATCATTATCTTACTAATGAATATCTGCTCCTGCTGTCCGAGCACAATCCTCACATTGTTATACATGAGATTCATCGGCTTTATCTGATGATCCCTGGGTATAATACACAGAAACGCCAAATTGCTGGAAACAGGCTTCGCATCCTTAATGTCATCTGAGGGCAATATCCGGTAAGCATTGCCATTCTGAGCTACAAAGAACTCCTTGTCCACAATGTATCCGTTCAGCCCGTCTATTGTTGCTGATACGACCCTTTGCCCGAGGGCAACCATAAACAACTCAAGGAACTCGCTCTTTTGACGTTTGGAATACATATCCTCGAAAAGCTTGATGAAAGGTTTGAAATCCTGCTCAGTATAAGCCTTCAGGATAGCCTCGCATACCAGTTTATCCGCATCAGGGGTCGTATGGACGAGCATCCCGTCATACTCAAGACAGAATACATATTCCTGAGTGGTCGGGGATATCAAACAGTTATCGCCAAGGTGTATCTTGGTATGGCTTCTTCCGACCATACCCTCAAACGAGCCTTTCATCACATATTTCAGGGTGTTAAAGGTGTTCGCCGGTATGAGTCTTGTAGTGTCCTTACCGTCTTCTCTATGCTCAAGCAATAATATGGCGTTAGGGGTGATGTTCAAAACCCTGGTAAATCGGTCTTCCACAATTATCTCTCCTCCACTGCCCCGAAGAATTGTCCCAGCGCTTCTGGCCTGGCTGATCTGCTCTTATGATTCACTGTCTCCAGCCTGAACTTAACCATCATATCAATAATCCTTAACAGTTCACGGGATGGAACATCAACTATTGACACGATCGCTTCCTGATCCTTCAGGTCTTCTAGCATGAGTTTGGAATATATTAGCAAAGCCGTCTTATCTGGGGTATTTCCTGTTTTGATGTTGTAAAAACCCAGGACCTCTGCCAGCTTTACTGAACCCACGACCTTCATCTTCTGTGCATTGGTTTCAACATCCAGCTTATTGTAATGAAGCACAGCCGCGACCTTGAAATAGTCCACGTCCGTCAGAGGAACATACGTCATATCATCGCGGCTTCGAAGAGCATTTGTTAGCCTCAGGCCAGCCTCTTTACCTACAGAATGAAAGACGCAAGACCGATCCGTTACAAGGTCACCTATTGGGATATTTCCTTTGCTGGTAGTCAATGTCTGTCTCTTTGCCCAGGCCACATAATCCTGGATAGGGAGTATTTCTGAGTTCCCTGTCAGCCACTGGATTTGTGACCTTGTTGCCTTAAACAGCTTGACATGACAGGTATGCATAGGCGCTTCAAGCAGGCTGATATACTCGCTTATGTTCTCACTTGCAGGAAAAGCTACTGCTTTGCCTCTCTCAAGTTCGGCCACTTTACTGATATGTGTCGAATCCGAGCTTCTCTTGGTCTGTTTGCTCCAGCTATAACCGGATGTCACATCCACGGTATGGGTAATTACCTGATCATTCGACTTCTCTATCTTCTCCAGCTCGACCTCCGACAGGTCTCGGAAAATGGGGATATTCTCCTTCAAAGCAAGCGGTATTGCAGACAGCGCCGGGGAAAGCAAGACCACATTGCCCCTGCGTTGTGCGGTCGTGCACCGGTTTCTCATGGAAGCTGATCTCTTTGCATTAACTGGTGCTATGTATACATGATGCCCTGCTGCATCTATGGCGTCATTATTGCATCTGTCTGAAAATTTGAAAGCCACCCCTCAACATCCCTATCCAAAACATCCTCAAAAGCATCATCAACCAACCGAATAAAGTCCTTGAGAATACCAGGTCTATCAGAATCTGACCTGATTA
>JAUSDC010000032.1 GCA_030650845.1 Candidatus Methanoperedens sp. | reverse complement strand
ACACCATAATACCTTATGCCATAATCCTGTTTTCCAATAATTGCTATCGCAGGTATTTTTTTTATGTTAAATTTCGTTACATCATCACCATTATTGACAAAATCAAAGACTTTCGCCTTTATCTTGGGCGACATGGCGCCCAGCTGAAGAACAATATCCCGTGCTTCTTTGCAGAACTGGCACTCATACTCCTGGGTGAAATTGACAAAGCTCTACATCGTTCACAAGAGTTGTAAATTTTTTCTTTATGACGTCTTTTTCCAGATCAGATATCACTGTTCTACTCCACGGTCTTCAGGACTTTTTCCATCCTCTCGATGGCTTTTCTTGTTTCTTTGAGTTCTGTAAGCATCATGTAGCCCAGAAAAACTGAAATGAGACCGAATATTATCACTACGACCACAAGGGTATTCGATGATGTCTCTGCACTCATAAAATCCATCATACTCATTATTTTTCCTCCAATTTTACTATCTCCTTGATACTATTCAATGATAGTTTTAATTCAAAGTTCTTTGCTTTATAAAATTTTTTAGTATATGGCGGCTCTTCAAAGTGGCGTATCTCACTTTCCACCAGACCCGCACTCTCAAGTTTCTTAAGATGCAGGTACAGCAGGGGGCGTGATATCCCGACCATCTTTGCAAGTTCTGATACAAAACATTCTCCACTGGCAAGGATCGCCATTACCTTGAGGCTGTGTTCGTTGCCAAGAGCATCAAGTACCAGTACAAGTGAGTCTTTGTCCACCGTTTCACCAGATAACTAAAAGATGCACAATGTATTTAAAATAAAAGGAGCAAACCGGAAGATCATTCGACTTCCAGTATTCTTATGAAAGTCCCGTGCCAGTTATGGTACCAGACAGCTCCAGTGTTCGCGTTCACGCTGAGCATTCCATATACGTTTCCATCTTTTATTACTTCAAGTGTATAGTAGCCATAGAATGCATCTGCGCCTTCAACTTCTGTCCCTGGCTGCGCCGCAGTATCAAGGTATTTTTGTGCAATCTCAATAGCCTGTTCCTCTGTCACCGTATCAGTTCCCTGCGTGTTCCAGTTCATGTGACTGTATTTTGTGTTCCACATCATATTCGGTCCCATTTCAGGGAAGACTGAGCCTGTGTATCTGTTGACCAGGAGCTCGATCGCATAATTATCTGTGCTTTTCTCTTTTATACCTGCATAGAAGTGGTTGTCGAACTCGATGATTTCTGCGATCTCAAGGCCAGTTTTGCCGGTATTTTCCAGGTAGGTATTTATTGATGCCTCTGCCTGATCGATGGTTATGGGAGTTGCGTCATTAAAAACTCCAGCAGTTCCAGAACCGCCGCATCCTTCAAAGCTGCTGCCAGTTCCCATCATTCCGGAACTCATCATGCCGCTGTTGCCATTGCCTGCGCCCATCATACCAGAGCCCATCATGCCACCATTACCATTACCTGCTCCCATCATTCCGGAACCCATCATGCCACCATTGCCATCGCCTGTGCGCATCATTCCAGAACCCATCATGCCGCTGTTGCCATTGCCTGTGCCCATCATACCAGAGCCCATCATTCCATTTATTCCATTGTTCAGGCCGCCCATCATGCTGTTCCAGAAGTTATTCTCAGAATTGGGTCTTGCCATTGCGATCCCTGCCCCAATTATGACAAGAATTGCTGCTACTATTGCTATCGTTTTTACGTTCATAGATTTTCACCTTTTATTATTTGTTTCATGTGTAAGTTTTTCTTACATATGATATGTAGACTTACTAGGGCATAAAGGTTTCGGGATCTACAGGATGGAAAGGAATGAGATAAATTTATCTTTTTCAGATATGAAAAAATCGCAGATGAGTATACTTTCGGCCAATATTATCTGAACGGCGCTGGGGTGCGACCCCAGACCCCGGTGAGGCGCCGCCGATGGCGGAGTTTAACCTGAGATCAATGGTTTTGCATGGATAAACGCTGATACAAAGACGTTGATATGTTCTACAACTGAGGGCAAAGGCATTACGACCTCCACGCCAACAGCGACTCATACATCTGTTGTAACGACGTCAACTCCGAATTGACAATATCATCCTGCCAAAAAAAACCGTTAACAGACCTCCTATGAAAGCCCCATAGAAGCCTGAATCCAACCACCAGTCTGTTTTATCAATCGTTGAGGTAACTGCGAAGATCATTGCTCCCAGTATGGCCAGTGATGCTGTAAAACCTGCAGCAATAATAGACCTGCGGGCATTTTGCTTCAATAGATCGGCAGTCAGATTTTCCTTTGCCTTGAGACTATTTACAGCAGTCATGAGGGCAACCAGAAGACCAGCCATACCTGCAAGAATCAAAACGGATGCCAGGATCCCCGATCCCAGGTAGATATATCCCCAGACCCTGATTCCAGAATAATAATTCATGTAATAGTATCCTCCAAAGTCACTTACTGCAAGAAGGAGAGCCCCGACTGCAGAGGCGATGATCTGGCCGACCAGTAGACCCTGGAATTTTGAGGCATTAACTTTTTCCATATTTTTCACCTCGTATTATGTTGATCGGGATTATTATATGAGTGTTTCTATCGGCATAAGGTGGCAGCAAGACTCAACCTCATTAATGTTACTTCCCATATTTATTTGTACTCTCCTTATAATTTTTGTATAAACTGGTCTTTTTGTCAGTATTTCCTGTAAATCCTGTCTTAAACTCTGATTATCATCCCTGTGCTCTCTGGTGCTCGGTAGCGATTCCTTCAGCCATGGAGGCGGAGGCAGAGAGCTCAAATCATTGCAGGAATGTAGAAAGTCATGCTATGAAGATCGATGATATACATGCTTTCTGTGCTCAACAGTTATTACAATAATCAGAAGTTTATCTCCCTGTATTTGATATAATATCCGATATTTACCTACTCTCCATGACATCATTTCTTTAAGTTTGCCTTTTAGCGGCTTACCTTCATAGGGATTCTCTTTTATTTCTTTTAGCCCGTCTACGACTCTATCCTGCAACTTTTTCTCAAGTCGAGAGAACTCCCTGTCAAACTTATTTGTTAATAAAAGATTATATTTCATACCCATGTTTTTTTAAGAAATCTTCAAATTTAATGACCCTGCCATTCTTGATATCCTGTAATCCTTCTTCTATTGCTCTCAATGTTTCATTGTCATTAATGATCTCCAGAGTTTCTATCGCGGATTCAATTTCAATATCCACTCTTCTCAGGGTTTCAATAAAAACTTGTGTCTGAGTTTCTGCTTCTGCTATTGTGTTCATATATTACACCTATTTAGTTTATGGATATATTATCTTCTCTTCCTCCCATAAAGCTCCCTGTATGCAAGCCCCCTATTTTTGATCTTGCCTGCAAGTTCCTTGAGTTCCTCAAAAAGAGCATCCTTATCGACATCTGGGTCAAGGCATTTGAAAACTCTATCAAGCATCTGTCCCTCATAATATCCTTCCGGCTCAACATAAAATAGTTTTATATCCCCATCTTCCCTGTTGAGCATGGCTGCCAGGACGAGCGCCGGAAGGACTATTCTTGAAGCTGATGAAATATTGATGTAAACCGGGTTGCCATTCTTGAGCTCTTTGTTGATCAATTCATGTACCTTCTGGAAAGTATCATCAAAATCATAAAAATCCATTTCCACTTTTTCATGGTCGAAAGGGAATACCGCTTTATCAGGCCCATGCATCTGGACATGCAACACCGCATGAGTTAAAAAGGGCTATTGAAGAGATCAAACCCAAAAAAGTATTCCCGATACATACCAATCGGCCTGAGCTTTTCAAGAGGTTTATGTCTGATTTAGGAATAAATATCGAATTACCTGAAGGTGGAAAAGTTTACAGTCTTTAAATTATATAATAGTTGAGCCAAAAGCAAACGGCGTCATGCCCGCCGCAATACATAGACACATATGCCCTCGCAAGGGCATATGTGGATGCGCCCTCTAGAGGCGCGACTCTGGGCGCCTTCATCTGCGGTTCCGTTTTTCGCAAAAGCGACATTTTGGGAAAAATCATTTATAATCGAACATTGTTTAGATGAAAAATTTCTAAAAAACGGAATTTAAAAGAATGACTATTATAGTAGATGACAATATCATAAAAGGGACTACCAAATGCAAGAAAAACTTTTCCTGTTTATCAGGTGAAACCACTCTTTGTGGTGTTGAACTCTGTATTGAAAATAAAATACATTTTATTAAATGTGTCAGTAAAGAATCATGCAATTATAGAATCTCTTTTGGTTTTTCTTATGTATGCAACTGCCCGGTAAGAAAAGAAATCTACAATCACTATAAAATTTGAATATCTCAGTCTTTACCCAGTTCCCTGTGCAGCTTTACAACATCCCCAATAACCGTGATCGCAGGCGCCCTTACTTTTCGCTTTTTGCAAAGACCAACGATATCAGCAAGTGTCCCCACAGTCACTCTTTGATCTGGACGCGTTCCGCGCTCGATCACAGCAACCGGGGTATCTATGGATTTACCATGCTTGGTAAGCTCTTTCACATTGCGCTCAAGCATGCTCACGCCCATAAGGATAACAAGCGTGCCTTCAAAGCGCGCAAGAAGCTCCCAGTCAAGACCTGTCTCTTCCTTTGTAGGATCCTCATGACCTGTGATAAATGTCACCATTGAAGCATAATCGCGATGAGTGACTGGAATACCTGCATACGCTGGAACTGCTATTGCCGAAGTTATCCCTGGAACCACCTCTACTTCAATTCCATCTTTTACAAGTACCTGTGCCTCTTCGCCCCCGCGACCGAACATGTATGGATCGCCCCCCTTTAGCCTTACAACAAGCTTGCCTTCCTTTGCCCTTTTCACAAGCAGTTCGTTAATCTGCCACTGGGAAAGCTTATGGTTCCCCGCATATTTCCCAACATCGATCTGTTCAGCGGATTTCGGAAGCATGTCCAGTATCGCCTTACCAGGAAGCTGGTCGAACAGGATAACCTGCGCGCTCTCGATAAGACGCTTGGCTTTGATCGTCAACAGTTCAGGGTCGCCTGGACCTGATCCCACAAGATATACTTTACCTGACATTATTTCCTCTTTGCTGTGAACATTTTTACCGCCTCGTCAACAAGCCTTCCTCCGCCTTTCATTTTTAACTCGTTACCGATACGTTCTGATTCCGTTTCATATTTCGCAGGGTTTATAAATTCATCGATTTTTACGCAGCGTTTTCCATCCACTGAAAGCACCTCGGTGCGTATATGTATCTCACTGCCTTCTGTCTGCGCAAAAGCCCCGATCGGCACAAGGCATCCGCCCCCCAGGATCCCTATGATGGTCCTTTCGATCCTGGTCTCAAGACGTGTTCGTTCATCGTCTAAGATTTTTACAGCTTTCTCTGCTTCAGAATCCTTTTTTGTGACTATGACCACTGTACCCTGGTTAGCTGATGGGACAAAATCATCTGGATCAAGGCGCTCACCTGGAAGGTCCCATTTCATGCGCTCAAGCCCTGCCTCTGCCATGAAAATGCCGTCGTACTGCCCTTCCTTGAGTTTTCGAAGGCGTGTGTCAATGTTGCCCCTCAGTTCTTTTATTTGAAGATCTGACCGAAAACGCAATAGCTGTGCACGCCGCCTCAAGCTTGTGGTTCCAATGTTTGAGCCCTCTGGTAAGTCTCGCAGTTTCATGTTGTCGCGCGTTAGCACATAATCAAATGGCGAATCCCTTTTCATCACTGCTGCGATCGTAAGTTCAGGCGGGCGCTCAGTTGGTACATCCTTCATGCTATGGACTGCGATATCGATTTTTCCTGCAAGCATCGAATCATCTATCTCACGCACGAATACGCCAAAACCCTGCACTTCATGAAGAGGTCTGTCAGTAAAAGTATCGCCGCTTGTTTTGATAATAATTATTTCAGCATTTATGCCATTTTTTGCAAGAAGTTCTTTCACAAGGTTAGCCTGCGTAAGTGCAAGTTTGCTGCCTCGCGTTCCTATCCTGAAAGGCACGTTGTTCATTTCAGGTTCCTTTGATAGGCTTCAACTGTTTTATTTATATCGTCCTGTGAATGAGCAAGTGAAAGGAAGTTTGTCTCAAACTGCGATGGAGGCAAAAAGATGCCGTCAGAAAGCATTTTCTTAAAGAACGAATTGAACTTTTCCTTATCGCATTTCAGAGCATCCTGATAATTATACGGCATATCGCCAAAGAACACTTTGAACATGCTTGAAATGCCGCTCACGTTATAATCAAGCCTCATGTCGCTGATAACATCACCAAGCGCTTTTCGCATAGCATCTCCTTTTCTGTTAACTATCTCATGGACTTTTTCTTTCTTGAGCGCGCTGATCATGGCAAGTCCTGCAGTCATCGAGACCGGACTGCCGTTGAAGGTGCCTGCCTGATATACAGGTCCTGCCGGTGAGATGGTCTCCATTATCTCGCGTTTCCCGCCGATCACTCCGATGTGGAATCCTCCACCCAGGATCTTGCCCAGCGTTGTCATATCAGGTGTTATACCGTAATACTCCTGCGCACCGCCCATGGCAAGCCTGAAACCTGTAATGACCTCATCGAAGATGAGAACAACCTCATTTTCTTCTGTCACTTTTCTGACATCTTCAAGGTATCCTTTTTTTGGGAGAATGGGTCCAATATTTCCAAGAACCGGTTCAATAATAACCGCTGCAACATCTTCTTTATATGTTGTTATGGCATCAGTCATTGCCTCAATATCATTATAGGGCACTTGAAGTGTATTCTTCGTGAAGTCCGCGGGTACTCCAGCAGAATCTGGCGTCCCAAGTGTCGTCGCCCCAGAACCTGCTTTCACAAGAGCTGCATCATGTGCGCCATGGAATCCGCCTTCGATCTTAATGAATTTGTTCTTTCTGGTGAATCCTCTTGCAGCACGCAGCGCGCCCATTGTGGCTTCTGTTCCTGTGGATACAAATCGGGTCATATCAATACTTGGATACAGTGCGATTATTTCCCTGGCAAGCTTCACTTCAAGTTCTGTTGGAGTTCCGTATAACCAGCCGTCTGAAAGCTGTTTTATTACTGCTTCCTTGATTGCAGGATAGTTGTGACCAAGGAGCAGAGGTCCATATCCCATCACGTAGTCAATGTATTCATTGCCATCAATGTCAGTTATTTTTGAACCATTGGCTTTTTTTGTGTAAAATGGATACGGTTTTATTGCTCTTACCGGACTGCTCACGCCGCCTGGAAGTAATTTCTTTGCTTCCTCGAATAATTTTTTTGATCTTTCAGTGTTCATTAGATACTGAAATTAGACGATGAAGTAATATAATTTGTGATTCTGCCATGCGGGATGAAAACGAAAGAATAATATACCGTATTGAATATTACCGTTATAAAAACGGGGTATATGGTATGAATAAACTAAGAATCCTGATCCTTTTGATTATCATGGCAGTATTTGCCACGATGGTAGCGAATGCAGCCGATGAAAATTTTCAGGCATCATCCCTTACAGCCAAAGATGTCGATTGCAAGAAATGTCATGCAGGCACCCCCCACATCATACATGCCAATAAGCCAGTGGAATGTGTGAATTGCCATGGGAATAAAGATTCAGTATCTATCCCAGTATGCACAAAATGCCATGATGGTCCTATCCATCAGGTTCATGCCGGGAAGGTCGCCACTCAGACATGCGCATATTGTCATAAGACCATAACCCAGATACACAATAATATTATGAGCGATGCGATTTGCTCACACTGTCACACTGACCTTATTGAGGTACATGGTAAAGATGTTTCATGCATAAAATGCCATAAGACTCCGCCAAACATCGTTAAACCACTCAAATCCCCGGAAATGACACTCATATGCCAGAACTGCCATCCCGCGTCGAGCATTGCGACTATCCACGGTGTTGTGGATGATAAGACAGCATGTTACAACTGCCATAAGGGGACATCTAAAGCAGTTGGAGCTGAAGTTGCTCACGTTATACATTCCACTAAGGTGGACTGCAAAGGATGTCATGAAGAAAAAGGGAAGGTAGTAGTACCCCAGTGTATAAGGTGCCATAAGATAGATGATATTCATGCCTTTAGCAAGATCGGCAAGCTCACATCAGCGAGCGGATTAAAGTGTGCAGTGTGCCATGCGGATGAAACAAAGCTCTCAGGCACAAAGCCAGCCCCGGTCCAGACCCAGGCACAGACCCCGGCAATGACTGCGACAACAGCAGAAACGGTTAGCACGGGACCTCCTAAAATACCGGGATTTACTGCAGCAATGGTTATTGGGATACTGTTCGCCGGATATATGATGGTGAGAAGAAGAGAATATTGATACCGTTGGAAAAAACTATCAAAATTTGATAGTGATGTAATAGATCACCAGGCAACGAACTGAACGAACTTTAACAAACTCAAGACAATCCGAGTTCGTTTCGAGTTCGTACCAGTTCGATGCTAACGTATTATAAATATTTTCAGGTAAATTATCCAACGGTTTAATGACTCCATGGGATTTTAATTTAAATATGAGTGGTTATTATTTATATCAATAAACCAAATTAGTATAGTCGATATGGCAGAAACTGGTTTCCTGAGGGATTTTGTAATTATTTTTGGCGTTGCTATCGGGATAACCTTTCTCTTTTATCATCTTCGCATAGCTCCTATCGTGGGTTATTTGATAGCAGGCGTGCTTCTTGGTCCTTCTGTTCTAGGCGTTGCAAAAGATGTTGCTTCGATCGAGATCCTGGCAGAGATCGGAGTAATATTGTTATTATTCCTTATCGGAGTGGAATTCTCTCTCAATGAGCTAATTGCAATGAACCGGAAAATGTTCCAGGTTGGTTTCCTGCAGATCATTTTGACAACTGCTATCGTGGCATTGATAGCAATTGGCTTTGGAGGATCCATACCGCAGAGTCTGTTCATAGGTTTGCTTGTTACTATGAGCAGTACAGTTATTGTAATGAAAGTGCTCTCTGACCGCGGAGAAATGGATTCACCTCAGGGTAGACTTACTTCGGTGATACTGATCTTACAGGACTTAAGCGTAGTTGTGATAGTTCTTCTTATGCCTGTGCTTGTTGGAACATCCAGCTTTTCAGTACCTGAGATCTTGTTGAATGTTTTCATGGTTTTTGCGTTCATGGTACTTGTTATCATAGCCTCTCGTTCAATAGTTCCCTTTGTGCTTAACAGGGTCGTCCAGACGCACAGCAGGGAACTGTTCCTGATAAGCATCGTTCTCATATGTTTTGGCACCGCTTATGTAACGTCACTTGTTGGTCTTTCTCTTGCTCTGGGTGCTTTTATTGCAGGACTGATAATCTCAGAATCTGAGTACGGGCATCAGGCTTTTAGTGAAATACTTCCTCTTAAAGACATATTCAGCATCCTTTTCTTTGTTTCGATAGGGATGCTTCTTGATATCAGTATCGTGCTCCGTGACCCGTGGATGATATTAGCAGCTGTTGCAGCGATACTGGCGATCAAGTTCACAGCAGGGATGTTTGTTCCCGTTATAGTTGGCTATCCTTTAAGGATCGGCGCGCTTGTTGGCATTTCACTTGCCCAGATAGGTGAGTTCTCTTTTGTACTGTCTAAAGAAGGACTTATCAATGGTCTTATTTCAAGTTATCAATACCAGGTGTTCCTTGCATCAGCTATAATAACAATGGTGTTAACACCATTCATGATAAAAGGAAGCGGGAAAATTTCAGAATATATTGAACTATTGCCTTTACCACATAATATTAAGTTAGGGCGGTCTAATGAAGAAAAAACTGAGAGAACCAATATTACGAATCACGTGATTGTTGTTGGTTTTGGTCTAAATGGAAAGAATGTTTCAAAAGTGCTCATTAAGTCTAATATTCCTTTTATAGTGCTTGAATTGAACCCTGAAACCGTGAGAGTAGAAAAAAAAAGAGGCATCTCTATTATTTATGGCGATGCCACCAAAGAGTCAGTTCTTGCGCATATTAATATCAAGACTGCCCGCTCGGTGGTTATCGCTATTTCAGATGCTTCGGCTACAAGAAGGATAGTACAACTTGCAAGAAGACTGAATCCGTCCGTTTATATCATTGCAAGGACGCGTTACACTAATGAAATAAATCCCCTGTATTCCCTGGGTGCGAACGATGTGATCCCTGAAGAGTTCGAGACCTCGATCGAGATAATCTCACGAGTGCTGCATCATTATTTTATCCCTGCCAATGAGATCGAAAGACATATCGGTGATGTCAGGAAGGATGGTTATGATATGTTGCGTAACCGTCAGGAAAAATATGATGTATTCCCGGATCTAAAGCGTCATCTACCTGATATTGAGATAGAGACATTCAGGATAATGGACGGCTCACAGATCGCAGGAAATACACTGGTTGAAGTGGGTTTCAGGCGAAAGTATGGCGTTACAGTGCTGGCGGTACAGCGGGGAAAAGAAACGATAACAAATCCTTCCGGCGATATTAAATTAATGGCGAAGGATATTTTAATCTTGATGGGAAATAGGGAAAGTATTGCTGGAGTATCTTCGCTCCTAATTTGATCTCAATTCCTCATGCTCGTTATCGGTGCAGGCATCCTGCCTCCCCGAAGTATGAAGTCGCGGGAACTGAACTTACTTATGTCCATTACATAGGTCTCACCCAGCAGTCCACCGAAATTGACATAATCCCCCGCGATCTTTCCTGGCACTGGGATAAGCCTCACGCCAGTTGTCTTCCCATTCACCACACCTATGGAAAGTTCATCAGCAATGATGGCTGAAATGGTCTCAGCAGGCGTATCACCCGGGATAGCGATCATATCAAGTCCCACAGAACATACCGCTGTCAGAGCCTCGAGTTTCTCGATCGAAAGGGCGCCTGATCTTACTGCCTCGTTCATCCCGGAATCCTCACTCACTGGTATGAACGTGCCGCTTAATCCGCCCACGTTCCCTGATGCCATGGCTCCGCCTTTCTTTACGGCGTCAATGAGAAGAGCAAGCGCAGCTGTGCTGCCAGGTGCGCCGATACGTTCGATGCCCATCATTTCAACTATCCCTGCCACAGAATCGCCCACTTTATTGGTGGAGGCAAGCGAGATGTCCACGATTCCAAAAGGAACCTCCATGTTTGAAGCAAGCTCTCTTCCTATCAACTCACCAGCTCTTGTGATCTTGAAAGCAGTTCGTTTTATGACCTCTGAAAGCGCTGTCAGGTCGCACTCTCTGTTCTTCTCTACGACACTTCTTACGACACCGGGTCCACTGATCCCTATGTTCAGTGAAAAGTCCGGTTCTCCAATGCCATGAAAAGCTCCTGCCATGAATGGATTATCCTCTGGGGCATTTGAAAATACAGCAAATTTCGTGCATCCGATGCCGTTGTCTGTCCTGCTGGCAATGTCTTTCAGGATGTTCCCCAGCTTTATTATAGCGTCCATGTTCATCCCTGACACAGTCGAGCCGACATTCAGGAAAGCGCACACCCGTTCCGTGCTTGAAAGCATCTCAGGCAGAGAGTCTATGAGCCTTGAGTCAGACCGCGTCATCCCTTTTTGCACCAGAGCCCCGTATCCGCCTATGAAATCAATATTGGCATCACGGGCTGCCCTGTCAAGGATCTTTGCTATTTCAAGTGGAGCATCCTCTTTGCAGGATTCAACTATCAGTGATACTGGTGTCACGGAAATTCTTTTATTTATTATCGGCACACCGTATTTATCCTCGATCTTACCTGCTTCATAAACCAGCCTTTTCCCGTATTCTGTGACCTTATCATACACATTTGACTTGAATATCTCAATGTCAGTATCGATGCAGTCTTTCAGGTTGATCCCCAGAGTCACTGTCCTGATATCAAAATTATGATAAAGTGTCATGCGGACAGTTTCCATGACCTCATCGAGTGAGTATTCCATGCCTACACCCTGTGCATCGCCTTGAAGATGTTCTCATGCTGGACCTGAATTTTTAAGTCCATCTGTTTTTCTATCTCTGCGAACTCTTTTTTTATATCTCCTATTGATGCCCTGGAATCTGCCATATCAGCCAGCATGGTCATCACAAAATAACCGTCCATGACTTTCTGGTTCAGGTCTTCAATATTGATATTATGCTTGAATACCGCGTTTGAGATGCGGGCTATTATTCCTTTCTGGTCTTTTCCTATTACTGTTATGAATACAAGGTCTTTAGGCATTTGTTCCTCTTATTATTTGTTCCACTTTTTTAGTTCATTGTTTGTCGGGGCGGGAGTTAAATATTATTACGCGGATACGCACGGATTTGAGGTTTCCCCGATAAGTCATTCTATCATCAATATCCTTCCGCCCTCGCTTTGAGCGCCCTGTTCATTTCCTCAAATCGTGCTTATTAGGATTCTTTCTGCTTTCTTTTTGAATTCCTTAAAATCCTGTACCACTCATACATAAAAAGAACTAATCCCAGCAGTGCCATGAGTTCAAAAAATTCATAAGTTGTGGAATCAGGTGCATTTTCCTCTAAACCTTCAAGAAATTCATGGAGAAGCATAAAAAATCCTGCAACGAATATGAAAATGGCAATCCTGTAAAAACTTGTTTTATTGGAAATTAATTCATCCTTTCCAACTTCTCCCTTTTTTAAAAATTTCCATGTCAATAATATTTGAATACCAAGATAAATAGCGAGAAGAATAAGTATTATAATAATTCCCTGGATAATTCTAAACAGGGTGTAATCATCGATTATACTTCCTAATATTCTGTCCATAATAGCGACTTATGCTTTATTCATTTATAATAATTATGTATGATAATCCCTGATTAACAAAAGTATTAATGCGCTCAATCCGTTCTGAGCCCTGACAATGACTATGATATTTGGTCTTGAAGGCACGGCATGGAACCTCAGCGCAGCTATAGTTGATGAAAATGAAGTTATTGCCGAGACTACTGCCACCTATAGACCTGCATCAGGCGGCATCCACCCGCGCGAGGCTGCCCAGCATCATGCCAGCCATATTGGCGAAGTGGTAAGGGAAACAATTAAAAAAGGAGGGAGGAACATTGATGCAGTAGCTTTCTCACAGGGCCCTGGTCTGGGACCATGTCTTCGCACAGTGGCGACCGCCGCAAGAGCGCTGTCGTTGACTCTCAATGTCCCGTTGATCGGTGTGAACCACTGTATAGCTCATATCGAAGTGGGGAGGTGGAAGACTCCGGCTCGAGACCCTGTCACCCTGTACGTAAGCGGGGCGAATTCGCAGGTCATGGCATACAGGGCAGGATACTATCGAGTATTTGGTGAGACTCTTGATATTGGAATAGGAAATGCACTGGATAAGTTCGCAAGGTCAGTGAACCTTCCACATCCAGGGGGTCCCAGGGTTGAAGAGCTTGCAAAGCAGGCATCACAATATATACCTCTTCCCTATACGGTAAAGGGAATGGATTTCTCATTTTCAGGTCTTTCGACAGCAGCGCAGGAAGCAACTAAGAAACACGCGTTGCCCGATGTTTGTCACTCATTCCAGGAAACCGCATTTGCAATGCTTGTGGAAGTGACAGAGAGGGCGGTTGCGCATACCGGAAAAAAGGAAGTTCTCCTGGCTGGCGGGGTTGGTGCAAATATGAGGCTTCGACAGATGCTGGGAATGATGTGCGAGGACAGAGGCATCGAGTTCTATGTGCCTGAGAAGCGGTTCATGGGCGACAACGGAGCCATGATCGCGTACCTGGGGCTTTTGATGTTTAAAGCAGGGTACAGGACGCCCGTTTTCGAGTCCAGGGTAGATCCTGATTTTAGACCAGACGAAGTGGTGGTTAAATGGAGATGATAGCTAGCGGTGCAGAGGCTGTGATAGCACTTGATGGGACCACTATAATCAAGACAAGAGTTAGTAAGAGGTACAGGCTAAAAGAGATCGATGATACCTTAAGACGTGAGAGGACACGAACTGAAGCAAGACTGATAAGTGAGGCGCGAAGATGCGGTGTACCCACCCCGATCATAAAGGACGTCACAGGTTTTGAGATAATGATGGAATATATAGATGGAGACCCGCTGAAAAACGTTATAACTCCAGTCTTATCAGAGCAGGCAGGCGAAGTTATCGGAAAACTTCACTCAGGTGGTCTTGTGCATGGCGATCTTACTACATCCAACATCATTTTCATGAACGGGAAGTTATTCCTTATTGACTTTGGGCTTGCTTATATCGATAGTACGCTTGAAGCAAGAGGCGTGGATATTCATGTGCTTTTCCAGACCTTTGAAAGCACGCATGAGGGGCATGAAGAGCTTATTGAAGCTTTTAAGAAAGGATACTCAAGGACATTACCCGGAGCAGATGAAGTTATCAAAAGGGTCAGTGAGATCGAATCCAGAGGAAGATATACCTGACAAGGTTTATTATAACCGCAGATTTTCGCACGCGCAAAATTAACATTGAACTGGTACGAACTCATGCCACCGGAGTTCGTTTCAGTTCGTTTAGTTCGTTGCTATCTTCACTATGTTTATTGATAATCTCTCCGGTTCTCTCATAAGTGCGATATCCGCGAGGTAGTTTTCGAGCAAACTCTTTTCCACGCAACGCTTTCAGTAAAATACTTATCTCCCTGCTTTCCATAAGTTCTAGAGGGATCACAAAATCATATTCTTCATCCGCAATTTTGATGAACTCAAGACCGTTCAATTCTGCCACAGTACGAATACCTATCCCTGCGTCAGCCTTCCCCAGTTTTACAGCAGCTGAAACGGAGCTGTGTGTTTTTGCCTCAGTATCATAACCTTTTATATTTTCAGTAAGTTCTTCGAATTGCACTCCTTTTTCCGCGGCTATCTCTCGAAGTTTCATGTCAAAAAGAACCCGTGTTCCCGAACCTGTGTTCCTGTTGATGATCCTTACATCGAGAATATCCTCAAATTCTTTAATACAGCTGTCCTTTCTAACGATCAGACCCTGCTCTCTCAGGTAACCTTTGACAAGCACGGCATTCCTGATGCCAAAACTTGCAAGGAATGGCAGGTTATACTCTCCTGAATCAGCCAGTAGATGTGTTCCTGCGATATCCGCTATGCCGTTCCTGATGGCGCTTAATCCTCCGGATGAACCGGTATTGATAACTCGTATGTTAAGACCTGCGGTATCAGCCAGTATGTCAAGCCCCAGGCAATGGCTGCCAACAAAGAGCAGTTCAGGGGTTTCTATTTCACCGAACAAAGTTACATCAACCGCTTCTCCAGCTTCGATCATCTCAACCTCTGAAGGTATTTCGATAAAACCATCTGCTTCGGATAACGTGGTTATGGCGCCTGACCCCTTATCGACCGGGTAAGCCCTGCCCCTGACAATACCCACAGGAACAAGCTGGCTTCGCCCCCCTGTGCGTACCCTTGATGCCAGAGTTGCCTGGATTTTGAGATGTTCTTTCTTCATACCACAGGCTTTCCTGATAACAGGAGCTATAAATTCATTATAAATTGTAAGCGCAGATGTCGGGTATCCTGGAAGACCGAATACAGGTTTCCCGAACACCTTACCTATAATAGCAGGTTTCCCGGGTTTTATGTCTATCCCGTGAGCAAGGAGGTTGCCGTTCTCGCCTATGAGCCTGTACATCATATCGCCCGTTCCTGCCGATGTACTTCCGGATGTCAGGATAATATCACACAGTTCTGCCGTTTTCATGAGTGCTTCTTCCATAACTTTCCTTTCGTCCATCTTTATACCGAAGTGAACCGGTTCTCCTCCACACTCTTTTACAGCAGAGGCAATAGAATATGAGTTGATATCGTATATCTGCCCAGGCTTGAGTTGAACTCCTGGTTCAACAAGTTCGTTCCCTGTTGAGATTATGCCTACTGTAAGCCGATTTACTTTCACGGTTTTCTTCCCTGCAGCAGCAAGCAGTCCTATTTCTCTGGGCCCAAGAGATGTTCCTTTCTTTAGCAGCCTCTCGCCAGCCATTATATCTGCCCCTGCATGCATCACATTTTCATTGATAGAAACCGGACGCAGTACAAGCAGCTCTTTATCCAATCTTGTGTATTCCACCATCACGACCGAATCAGCACCCGCGGGCATCACGGCGCCGGTGGCTATCTCAGCCGCTTCTCTACAGTCTATATGAATATCAGGATTTACTCCAGGAAGTATTGAACCCACAAGTTTGAAGGCAACAGGCATATCCTCGCGCGCTTTAAAAGTATCAATTGCACGAACTGCAAAACCATCCATTGCAGCCCTGTCAAAAGGGGGAACATCCACCTGCGAGAAAACATCCATTGCAAGTATATGTCCTGATACATCCTGAATATTTATTTCAGAAATGCCAGCACGGATACCCAGGTCATTGATGATCCTCTTCGCCTTATCCTTCGAAACAAGTTTTCTGAACTCTTTTTGCACATCTTTTTATCATGATGTTTTCAGATAAATCATTTAGCCATACTTTTAAATCGCACATTGTTTATATCGATAGATTCATTAATCAATAGCCACAATAAATACAAGGTGAGTATGAAGCATATTAAATTTATTCAAATAGTGTTCATTGTAATAGTTATATCATCGTTTTTATCCGGGTGCGTTGAGAACAAAAAAGATAAGTCTGCAGCAACCCCAACAGCAACTCCAACAGCGATTGTTCAGGAGACTATTGCTGTGAGCACACCCACGATAACCCCTGCTCCCCGAATGCCATTAAAATACAAGGCTTATGTGGATGAATCTTATGGATTCAAGAGGGTTATAGAGACCACTTATAAAGAAGTATTATATACGAATCTTACTCTCACCATATACACCGGGGATAATGTTGTGTGGGATAGGATGGGTACTGAATCAAAACCTATTCTAACTATAATAAGCGATCAAGGGCTTTGGGCCAATGGAACTGCCAGGCTTATGAATAATAAAGTAATAAATTATACTTTTACAGAACCTGGTACCTATACCTTCCGCATCAAAGAGGTCAGGAGAATATTGCCCCAGACTATCATCGTTAAATCTTGAAAGCTTATTAGTCATGAAGAATCATTATGATTAAATCGAAAGCTTTAAGTTTAAAACATAGGAATGGCTCTTCCGTGCAAAACAGTTTTAGTATTGAATAACCGTGACAAAGGTTACATTGCGATTATTGCAATGAACATTGAGCAATAAGTTAGGAGGCGGTTATATACACAAGGAAGAATTGATTCAGCTACACACCCTGATGGTGCAGATGAAAAAGTTTTTTGAAGAAAATGGATCTGGTGAATTTTCTCAGTACCAGAACCTTCAGATAAGCCCCATACATGTGCATCGCAGCAAAGCTGAACATAAACACGCTATCTTCGTACTGGGTAAAGAGATCGCGACGGTAATGGCACACGACGAGTTCTCAGGACCAGGGAGGACATCTGTAAGGATGCAGGAACTTGCATATCGCACCAGCAACGAGATAATAAAATAAGTAAAACAAAAAACGTATTCTTTTTTTCCGCCTCGAAACATTTCGAAGCATATATTAAGTAATAATCTAAAATCGTATTCTGCTTGTTGAACCTGTTGTGGATATTATATGGTTCATCAATGTGAGGGATTACAATGGAACTTAATGGAGTACAGATAGAAGATACATTTGCGGAAGCATTTCCGATAAAGATAGCAAGAGTATTGATCACAGGCGCGACAAAGAAGTGGGCACTTGTTGCAGCTCAAGAGGCAACCGGGTTTGGGACATCAGTCATCATGTGTCCTGCAGAGGCAGGCGTTGAGAAAGTGGTCACAGGAGATGAGACACCTGATGGAAGACCGGGTGCTTACATTCAGATATGCACATTCGGTTATAAGTCGCTTGAAGAGCAGTTGCTCAAGCGATTGGGTCAATGCGTCCTGACTGCGCCCACAGCAGCTATGTGGAACGGGCTTCCAAAAGCAGAGAAGCAGTTCGATACAGGTTTCAAGCTCAAATTCTTCGGTGATGGATTTGAGTCAGAGGCAAATATCGGTGGCAGAAAAGTGTATAAGACCCCAATGATGCAGGGTGATTTCGTGGCTGAGCACAGCATCGGTGCCCAGGATGGCATTGCAGGAGGCAACTTTTTTATTATGGCAGAGAACCAGATGGCAGCTCTGGCAGCAGCTGAGAATGCAGTTGATGCAATAGCTCTTGAGGATGGGACAATTACGCCATTCCCTGGCGGCATCGTTGCAAGCGGCTCCAAAGTGGGTTCTATAAACTACTCCAAGTTCATGAAAGCCACCACCAATGAGAAATTCAGTCCTTCCATCAAGGCAAAGATCAAGGATACGTTAGTGCCTGCGGACGTTAAAGCTATTTTTGAGATAGTGATCAATGGCCTTAGCGCTGAGGATATCAACAGGTCAATGAAAGCCGGTATCCATGCGGCTGTAACCGTCCCAGGAGTTAAGAAGATAAGTGCCGGGAACTACGGGGGCACTCTTGGTCCGTTCAAGTTCCACCTTAAGGACATGATCTGAATTGGTTAGTTGAAAACTGAACGTTTAATATATCGTTGCACCCTGGTATGAAAACACGGTAATAAACAACGAACTCGTACGAACTGATACGAACTCATGCCGCCAGAGTTCGTTCGAGTTAGTAATAGTTCGTTGTAAAACGTCCGTTATGTTGTCAGTTTTCACTAGGTTCTTAACTTTAATAAATTATTTTAATGACTGATTCAGGGAAACTTAGGGACAAATATACAGGCTGCATGCTGGGGGCAGCTATAGGTGATGCCATTGGCAAGCAGAACGAAGGTCTGAGCAGGAAAGACATTCTGAGCAATGGTTATGTTAAAGATTATGGCAAAGCTCCAACGGGATGCCCCGGAGATAAACTTCGCGCGGGCGATTATACTGATGATACCGAACAGATGATCCTTCTGGCTGAGTCTTTGATAGAGTGCAATGGGTTCGATGCAGGGGACTTCGCAGAAAGAATGGCACAGTGGGGCGCTGATGCACTGGCTGACCCGGCAAGAAAAGCCCTTGTCGGACCTTCAAGCTCTGTGGCAGTTGCACGATTGAATTCAGGTATAAGCTGGAAAAATTCGGGAAGCAGCATACCCTCATGCGGTTCATCAATGAGAGCTGCACCCATCGGGTTATTTTATACCGATCTTGATGAAGTCGAGGAAAACGCGGCGCTGTCGTCCATTCCCACACATAATAGCAGTGGTGCGATCGCAGGTGCGGTGGGTGTCGCGGTGGGAGTAAGGTGCGCACTTGATGCGATGGAGAGGGCAGATATGATCAAAGAGATTTGCGTAAGGGCATCAAAGTATGATGAGGGGATAGGGAAAAATATTGGGTATGCTTTCGATTTGAGGGATGAAGATGCTGATAAGGTGTTCGAAAAACTTGGAACATCGTATCTTGCTGATGAAACCGTCCCTTCTGCGTTCTATTGTTTTTCATGTTATTTTGATGAACCTGAAAAAGCTATAATTGAAGCAGTTAACGCGGGAGGAGATACAGATTCCATTGCATGCATTACAGGTGCGCTGTGCGGGGCGCGCCATGGCATCGATGCTTTTCCTGAGAGATGGATAAAGGGGCTTGAGAATAGAGATATTGTTGAACATATAGCCGGGAAACTTTTTGAAAAAAGTCTCGGTATGAACTAAACCTGAAAATCCGAACCATTTTCCAGCACTTTTATAATACCTTCAAACAAAAAAGGGCATGTGCCATTAATTGATCGCATTAGAAAGCAAGCAGTTGAACTCATCCCATGCATTCACGGCGCCCGGATCGCCCAGAGCGCAGAAGAAGCAGGGAAAAACCTGGCTGAACTGTTAGATTTCAGTGTAAACCTTAACCCTCTGGGTCCTCCGAAATTATCAAGACCTCTGGGATCAGCCCTAAAATCCATTGGCAATTATCCAGATAACAGGTATCCGGGTTTTAGAAAAGCAGCTGCGCCTTCACTTGGGGTCAAACCAGAAAACATAGTTCCAGGTAACGGCTCATCAGAATTGATCCGCCTGTTCGTGGAAGTTGTTATTGAACCCGGGGATAAGGTCATAATACCATTTCCAACCTTCAGTGAATATGAATTCCAGTGCAGGCTGTTCGGGGCAAAGATCGATTCAGTGAATTACAGTGACATTACAAATATTGAACCCGAAGGATGCAAAGCTGTTTTTCTGTGCAACCCTAATAATCCGACAGGTTCATTAATAGAAAAGGAGGAAGTCATAAAACTTGCGCAAAAGTGTAAAGATTCAGAGACTTTTCTTTTCGTGGATGAAGCCTTCATTGAACTTTCAGATCCGAAAGAGAGCATAGCTGAATTCGCAGCATCAAATGATTTCGTTGTCGTTTTGCGCTCACTCACAAAGATATATGCTGTTCCAGGTCTGCGCATCGGTTTTGCAGTTGCTTCAAGTGAATTTGCACGCATTTTGAACAACATCCGCATCCCATGGAGCCTCAACTGTGCTGCCCTTGTGGTCGGGGAACATCTTCTTAAAGATCAAAAGGGTCAAAAAGGTTACATTAAGGGGTCGCTTAATTTGATAAAGAAGGAGAGGGAGTGGCTTTCTTCAAGTCTTGGTGCGATACGGGGTCTCAAACCCTGTCCGAGCGAAACGAATTTCATTCTTGTGGATATCCGGGATTTCTTTATTGGTTCAATTGAACTTACTGAAATGATGCTAAAGCAGGGGATAATTATCCGCGACTGCACTTCTTTTGGTCTTGTGGATCATATCCGTGTTGCTGTCAGGAAAAGACAGGAGAACAGGAAGTTGATAAAGGCGCTTTCCAATGTGATATCTGAATGGGGTAAAAAGCTTGCTGAAAAAGAAATCGGACAGGCACTTGTTAAAGGCGTAGCTGCACGAAGCAGAGTGGATTGTGAATATTATCCATGTCACTTTGAAGGGCAGGACTGCACCTTTTGTTTCTGCCCGTTCTACCCGTGCGAAGATACAGGGACAGGCGGGAAGTTAATAACGAAATCCACAGGTGGCACAGTGTGGAGCTGCATCGATTGCAGGCTCATCCATGAAGAAAAAAAGGCAGAAAAAGTTCTTGCTGGATTAATGAAAAACAAGAAAATAAAGGATGTGTGGGTGCATGTGATGGGGCCCACTATATGATAGTACTGGATTTCTGGCTCCAGGTACTGTTCCTCGCCATTTTGTTAGATATTATTATTGGTGAGCCGCCCGTCTTTCTGCATCCTGTAATATGGATGGGAAACCTTATAAAATTTTTTGTCAGCCGGGCCCCGAAGCGGCATAGGAAGGCTTATGGGCTTTTCATGGCTGCTTTTTGCGCAGGGACAGCTTTACTTGCCGCAATGGCGATAACATCCTTTGGAGAAGGTCCGATCAACCTGATAATAGCTGCTTTTTTCCTGAAACCAACGTTTTCCATACGTATGCTAACTGTGTCAGCGCTCAGGATCAGAAAAGACCTTGAGGATGGGAACATCGAGAAGGTGAGAAGTGACCTCAAGACCTTTGTAGGAAGAGATACTTCAAAACTCACCGAATCACAGTCAGCTTCAGCTGTTATCGAATCGCTTGCTGAAAGCTTTGTTGATGGCATCCTTGCGCCGCTGTTCTATTTTCTCCTGTTCGGCCTTCCGGGTTCGCTTGTTTATCGCATGATCAATACTCTTGATTCAATGGTTGGATACAGGAAAGAGCCTTACAAAGATCTGGGTTATGCATCAGCAAAACTTGATGACATTGCGAACTGGGCGCCAGCGCGGCTATCGCTGTTATTTATTTTCATGGCATCAATTTTCTTCGGGAAGCCTCGGGAGACGATCAGGACGTGCATCAGTGACCATGGCAAAACCGCTTCCCCAAATTCAGGGTGGTCTATGTCAGCTGTCGCGGGCGCGCTGGGAGTAAAGCTTGAGAAAGTGGGGTTTCATGTGCTTGGAGAAAAGTATGGTGAGCCGCAGTCATTTCATATTAGTAGGGCAGCAGGTGTCGTGGGTTTCTCATCTTTCCTTGTGATCGCAGGGATATTTTTGATAGGGAAGGTGCCAATTATTTTCTAAGCTCTTCGGTTTCAAGCAGCCAGTACCAGAGAGGCACATATCGTATCTTTTTTCCATCAACTTTTTCCTCATCGAACAGGTCGGATGTTATGATAGTCCCTTCTGGAATATTAAAATGTTTGAGTCCTGAAACAAGACCGTTGATCTCCCTTGCACGAGTAACAGCGTCTGATATATCGGAACAAACCTGGATCAATCGGCCTGCTTTTAGACCCTCCTTTATTACAAAATCCACTTCAAGACCTTTATCATCCTGCCAGTAATACATTTCACGGTTTGACCTCAAAAGTTGCAGAAACACCAGATTTTCATACAATTGCCCGGTATTATTTGAAAAGCGGAAGGAGATCGCATTGACCATTCCGGTATCTATGCAATATAATTTCCTGGGTTTATTTATCTGCTTCTTTAAAGAGTAATCATAATGCTTTACGCTGAACAATAAAAATGCGTTTTCAAGATAGGACAGATAATTGATTATTACATCTGTGCTCAAAGGGATGTAGTTTGCAAATATTTTTTTCAATGAATTGAATGTGTATGTTTTTGCGATATTCTCTATGCAGTATACGCTCAGTTGCTTCAGTGTTTGAGCGCTGCGAAGATTATGCCTTGATATTATGTCCTTATTGATTATATCTTCAAAATATGATTGCAGCAATTCCATATGTTTTATTGAAGGATAGAATATGACTTCCGGAAAACCGCCGTTTTCAAGATATTCATTGAATCGCTTTTTGATCTCGATATTCTTTTTTGAATATTGGAGATTTTTCAGATATAATTTAACCTCATGCGCTTCCAGGAATTCGGCAAAACTGAATGGGAACATTCGGGACGTTAAATGTCTTCCGGTCAGGAGGGTTGAAAGGTCGCTTGACAGGAGCGATGCATTCGAACCACTGATCACGATCTTGATCTTCTGTTCTCTATCATACGTACTTTTAACCCATTTTTCCCAATCCGGTATGTTCTGGATCTCGTCAAGGAACAGGTATAATTTATGTTTTGGGGAAATTTCATAGAACTCTCTGTAGGTATCGATCAGCAATCGTAGTTCATCGCCGTTCAAAGGAAGAAGCCTGTCATCATCCAGATTGATGTAAAGTATGTTCGTTTTTTGAATACCTGACTCGATCAGTGATGATATAAGCTGATACATGAAATATGTCTTGCCGCAGCGCCTTACTCCGAGAATGTCAGCAACATGGGGGCTGTCAAGGCGTAGTGTTTTATGGCGCATATGGAATTCGGGCAGCTCGCGTTCCTGCCATTCCACAAAAACATATTTTAGTTTAGCTTTTGTGTCCATGAAATATAGTGTGGGCGCGCAGTGATATATATTTATCGTTTATACTCGACAAATTTTGATGATTTTGTTGTTTATAAACAACACTATATCTTTAATTTTATGGAGTAAAGGTTATTATCCGTAAAGACAATTCATGATCCTATTGAAGAATACCAGCATAAAACCCCCCAGACTTATCGCATGGGAACTTACCAATGCATGCAACCTCGCCTGCATACACTGCAGAGCCTCTGCGATAAAAGACCCTGCCCCTGATGAACTCTCAACAGCCGAAGCAAAGCATTTTGTGGATGAATTGATCGAATATAAACCCATCATCATTCTCACCGGAGGCGAACCCCTCCTGCGAAAAGATGTGTATGATATTGCTCAATATGCTTCAGGTCATGGTCTTCGAGTTGTGCTTGCCACGAATGGGACTCTTCTTACACCCGATATTGCCAGGCATTTAAAAGAGGTCGGTATACAGCGTGTAAGCATTAGCATCGACGGTTCAACAAAAGAGACACATGATATTTTCAGAGGAGAGCCCGGCGCATTCGATGGAGCTATGCTCGGGATAAACATGCTCAAAAACGAAGGTATAAGTTTCCAGATAAATACCACTATCACAAAACGGAATCTTACCCAGATACCCAACATTTATGACCTTGCTCTTGAACTTGGAGCATCTGCGCTCCATATTTTCCTGCTTGTCCCGACAGGCAGGGGGGAAGAGATCGAATCTGAAGAAATACCCCCTGAAGAATATGAACGCGTGCTCAACTGGTTTTACGACAAGAGCAGAACATCACCCATCCAGTTAAAAGCCACATGCGCCCCGCACTATTTCAGGATAATGCGCCAGCGAGCTAAGGAAGAAGGAATAAAGATCACAAGGGAAACGCACGGGCTTGAAGCCATGACAAAAGGATGTCTTGGCGGGTCAGGATTCTGCTTTATTTCAAGCACAGGGAATGTCTATCCATGCGGGTATCTTCCTGCACTTGCTGGGAACATTAGACAGAAGCCATTTAAGATGATATGGGAAAAGTCAAAGGTCTTTAATGACCTTCGCGATCCTGGAATGCTGAAAGGCAAATGTGGCGACTGCGAATATCGTGCAGTATGCGGCGGATGCAGGGCGCGCGCCTACGCATCCACAGGGGATTACCTGGAGGAAGAGCCTTATTGTATGTATATTCCTCCAAAAAAGGTGTGATGTACTTGGATTCATCAAAAGGCAGGATATTACTGGATGAGGCTGATAAAAAGATATTGAACGCCATCCAGATCGACTTTCCGCTTGTGCATAGACCATTCCAGCAGCTAGGTGAAATGATGGGACTGAATGAGGAAGAGGTAATAAAACGCATAAAGCGGCTTCAGGCAGAAGGAGCGATCAGGCGCATAGGCCCGATCATCAACACTAAAAAAACAGGCGGGGTAAGCACCCTTGTTGCATTGAAAGCGCCTGCAGACAGGGTGGACGAAATAGCGCAAATAATTAATGGTTATGAAGAAGTTTCACATAACTATCTTCGACCTGCAGAATTCAATATCTGGTTCACCCTTTCTGTTGAGAGTGAAAAGAGGATGCAGGAGATATTGAGTGAGATCGCAGAGAGAACAGGGTGCAAGGTCATGAATCTGCCCACAAAGAGGCTGTTCAAGATCGGTGTGAAGTTCAATATAAAATAGCTCAAAACCAAAACAATTATAACACATATCTACAATAACCAGAAGCCATGGCAAAAAAGAAGCGCGTACCACCCCCAAAAAAATCGAACAAAACTATGATGTATGCAGGGATTACATTGCTTGTGATCATTGCAGCAGCCGCATATATATCATTCAATCAGCCGACTGACTTCCTCACGGATGCATATTCATTCGAGAGCCCAACATCTGCACAAAACACAGGTGCATTTTCGTCCCTTAATGTAACTCCGTCAGATCCGGGGAAAGTAAGGATCGTTGAATTTATGAAATTCGATTGTTCTCATTGCAATGATCTGCATAAAGAAATGCCGCAGATCCTGAAGAATTATGGTGATAGAGTTGAGATCATTTACGTCCCAATTTCATTCGGGGGACAGTCCATAAAGAGCATAGAAGCTTACCTGATAGCAAAGGAGATGGGAAAAGGTAAAGAGATGCGTGATGCTTTGTTCATTGCAAAATTTGGGGAGAGTAATAGGGATGTAATGGGAAGCATGTTGGTCTTGAAGGATGTTGCAGCAAGTATTGGTCTGGGACCTGATTTCAATTCGAAGCTTGATAGTGGTTATGCCGAAAAAGCAGCTCTTAAGAATAATGCTTATGCAGGGATGTACAAGATACAGGGGACCCCGACCGTCCTTATCAATGGGAAAGAGGTAAAAGTTCCAGATATCAATGCAACCATTTCATCGATCCTGAGTTAAATTATCCCGGCATACATAAGAACAGCAATAGCAAGAAGTGTCACGCCAGTAATAAGCCTCATAACAGACCTCTTCTCCTTCCTGAATTTTTCTACTTTTTCAGGATTCAGTCCGAATGCAATGGCAAATCCCAGGACAAGCACAGGAAGAACTACACCAAAATTATAGGCTGCAAGATACAGATAGCCTTCACCATTTCCGCTTCTTACCATATCGAGTATCACAAAATAAACCGCGCCAACGCATGGGGCTTTTATGAGTGAGAACAGAGCCCCCATGAAGAATGAAGCAGGAAGGCTCACGTTCTTTGTCACGCTCTCAGTCAGGCGGATAAAGGATTTCGGGGTATAGAACGAGGACTCTGTGTTTGTCCGAAGATGCCAGGCATCATAAATGTGCCACAGCCCGAGTACCCCTATAAGAACAACAAGGAAATTCTTGATGGATGCCTGAAGCGAAGGCAGCTGTTCAATTATGTTAAGAAGACCTATCCCTACGATCAGATACGTCACGAATATCCCGAGGCTGAACATGAGGACTATCAGAAGGACATTGCGCCTCCTGCCTGTGGTCGCAAGGGTAACGGATGCGATGAATGCAAGTATGGCAAGAAGGCATGGATTGAATCCTGCCAGGAAGCCAACGACGAAAACAGAAGGTACAGACAAAATTATTTTCTGCTGGACTGGAGCGATCGAAGTAGATACTGAGGCTTTTTCGATGGAATCTCTCAGGATTTGCTCTAGCAGTGTGGTATTTCCTTCATAATCGCCGTATGAGACGATCTTTTGTTCATTTATGACAACTGAAGGAACTCCAGGAAGCTGATATTTCCTTGCAAGAGCAAGCCCTCCATCAGTAAGGATATTGTATTTTGAAAAACTCACATTGTCGCTGTAGGATGTTACGACGCTATCAATCACTGGAGCTGCTTTTGCGCATTTCTGGCATGCAGGATCAAAGAAGTATTCAACCGTTACTGCACCATTTTTCTCAGTTTTGACCGGTTCTGTTTGTTCGACCTTTGCCGATGTATTGATAGCCTGTTCTTCGGAAACATTTGTTTCTCTCTCAAGTGTGATCTTTGTGTTACTATCATAGTTTTGATCGCCGATCGAGATGGTGGCATTGATATAATGCGCTCCTGGAGCCACTGCAGAACAGTCCTCGCATGACGGTGTCGTGAACTCAAAATCAAATGAGTTGTCACCTTTTTTCAGGATGGCTTCTCTTGTTTCGGAAAGCATTGCGCGACCGAACAAATTATTTATTCCTGAAACAAGGATATTTGCTTCAACTTCTTTTGTTGAATTGAATTCAATGTGCACGTTTAGAGTTTCATTAGAGTGATAGACTTCCTTTTCAGTGGATATGGTAAGTGTGTTTTTCGGAGTGGAACTTTCAAGACAGCCAGAAAAGGTAAGGATTGAAATGATCAGGATAATAGTAACATATTTGAAATATCTTTTATCAGTGAGAAATTCTGTTCCTTTCATGGTTATTTTTTGAAAAATCTATGGAGAAATTCTCTGAAATCATTTTCTTTGATCGTCAGTATCTGTTCATTTTCCAGTATATGATATACTTTTTTAATACTTAAAGCCACATGCTTTCCAAGACCGCATTTTGGAAGTTCAGATTCCAAAAGTTTTTTTGCATGTATGTATTTTCGAGGTATCTCTACCATATACTTCCCATTCCTGATATACACATTGGAAAACGCATTTGAGCCAGTGTATTTAGATTTAAAGGATGCGGCATGTTCTTCCATCCATACCTGCGGACCTGTGTGTTTTTTCAGAGTTGGAAGTCCGGCAGATTCAAGTTCATACACGAGAACCGCTTTTTTTCCAGCCCATACCCCGCTGTTGTACACGCGAAAATCATATCTCTCAAGCATCTCGCGCACTGAGTCCTCCATCTTGTGAAGCTGGGGGAACAGCACATCATCTACTTCGTCAGGAGCTGTGAATTCAATAGCGATAAGAGAGGTGCCTCTTTCTGACATGATATTCTTAAATTCGCTGTCAGGAAGTGGCTCCACAACACGCAGGCTAAAAAATGAAATATCGGGTTTTTTCAGGAACTCACGGGCGCTGTCGATGAAGATGCACATATTATCAAGGGATAGCGCAGCAGCAACGTTGCGCGCCGGGTCAGTGGGATCAACCATGACAAGCGGGTCATTGTGTGAAATGCTTGCGTGTTTTTCTATATCGATCATCATTCCAGGCTTCCATTCCTGCACCGCTTCAAGCACGCCCATGAACGAACCGTAATAGATGACCAGAAGTTCCACAAGATATCCTGAAAAACCATGTGTCTTGAGTTCTGAGCCATAGACGCCGCACCCTTTCAGGAATTGTTTGAGCAGAAGCACTTCATCCTCGAGTCCCTGTATCCTTGAAAGCACGAATTTATTATGAAATGGAGTCCTGTCCACTGCGGATTTTATCTCTGCAGCGCTTGCCACACCGAATGCAGGGACAAGATCGACCTCACAGCCGTCAAATACAGCATTGATATACGGGTGCTCGGCGTACCTTTCCTCACAACTCTGGGCTTGCTCTGCCATTTTTCGGGCAACGTAGAGTCCTTTTTCCTCAAGATATTCTCTTGATACTTCAGGAGGGAACATTATGAATATATCAAGGTCATGCTCTCCTGAAAGCCATGTACAGCGCGCAGTTGAGCCCACGAGAATGGCGCTGATATCCAGTCCTTCAGCTCTTCCTAGGGCAATTATTCTGCCGATCAGGCTGTCTGCAAGAGCCGAAAGCTTCTGCTTTTCCGGGTCTGTGGGTTTGATGCGTGAGAGGATTGAAGCGCGGATTATATCGATCTCGTTCATTTTGGTTTTGTGCTCCGATTGATGAGATAAATACTAGTACATCATTGGTTTTTTGGTTAAATTATTAAAATAATGGGTTTATATAAAAGCGCTCGCGGTACTTCCTCTAGATTGCGTTAAAATTCATTGGACATTTCCTGAAATCCATTTAGCGAGTTTTTGTTTGATGCGATGTAAACGTTCATTGGAAATTTCACCTGTGGTTCCGAAAAGTATGTCCTCGGAAACTATGGACAATCTGCTAATACGAATGGCACTTGCTTTTTTTAATCCTGAGCGGACAAAGTCAATTGAATCTTCGTATACAACTTCATCAAAATTGTTAATGGCTTGATGTATTTGTGATGATATCATGCATACCAACCAATCACCATATTTGCCGGGCAACGGTGCGATTAGAAGTGCAGGACGAAGCTTATTTCCCTGATAATCAGTTTGTGGGAATTTAATAACAACTACTTGCCCTGCTTTTTTCATAACCATTTCTCTTTTAAATCAGCCTCACTGTACCCTTCCTCCTTTTCATCATCTATATCCTTTACAGCATTTGTTAAAGAGAGATATGACCACTCCATATCTTCCCTTCTTTCCTGTTCTGTTGCTACCTTACTTTTTAGATAGCCAATAAAGTCCAGCACCTCTACTTGCATCTGATATGGAAAAGACTGTATTACCTTGACTATTTGCTCAAAAATTTCAGGTTTACTATTTGTTTGCATTAAACATTTTATCTTAATTTCAAGCTAATTAAATCTATCCATGAAATCCCGCACCTATCCCGACCCACATGCAACCTCAAGCTCATCACAAAAGTCGAGTTTTCCATTAGCAGCGTCCGCTCTCTGAATAAATCCGAAAAGTATCCGCGGTATTCCTTTTTCTAAATTTCCGGTCTGTGTGAGAACAAATCTGCTGCCAGTAATTCCCTCCTGATCCCCGCCCTCCTGGCAATATCCTCCTTATCTTTATATGGTCTTCCCATCACTATCTTCCCTGCCTGTTTTTTCCCCACACCAGGTATCTGTTCTAAAAGCTTCAGAGGCGCCCTGTTGATATCCACGGGCACAGGTATCCCGGTTATCGACCTGTATCCGTGGTCAGTGACCATAACATCATAGAACCTGTTCAACTCAACCTGCGCCGGGATGCCAACAAGGAGAGGGTATGTGCCCAACTGCCTTCCGAAGGTGATCTTATCGAAAATTTCAGTGCGGACATCTTTCATGATCGTACCGACCGGACAAAGGCGCCGCAGCATCGGCATGTCTATCTCGTTTCTCATCTTTTCCTTGTATCGCAGGAAAAGCTCCTTGTGCTTTGCCACAAGCTCATCATGCCCCTGCATGGGTGTTCCTGCAAAGGTCATCACCTGCCTGATATTCACCCGCCTCACCATAAGACCGGTATCAAGCACCTTCTTCATGAATTCAAAATTGAGTTCGAACGTCTTTTTTGTCTCTCCCATTAAACCATGGACAAAGTTAATGCCAGGAAGAAGCTCAGGAAGACCGCCCTTTCCCCGCGCAGAGCCAACATCGTTCAGGAGCTTTATGGCTTCGAAGACCTCCTCTGGCGAAGCTTTTAGATCATTCGCCCTGATAACATCCGGGTCAGCGCTCTCCATTCCAAGTGCAGCCACATCCCCTGATGTGTGGTATTTTACGATTATTTCTGCGATCCTTCGTGATTCTTCAGGGAACTGCGCAAAAGTCACAGGATTAGCATTGTCCATGTGCAGCACTTTAAGATCAGGTGCAGCATTTCGAATTCCCCGGTACAGTTCTTCGATCGCATAATGGTCAGGGACGCCATCCTTACCCCGGTACATGAAAAGATCTGGCTGCCTGCCGAGCCTGAAGTATCGCGCGCCATGTTGATACAGCGCAGCCACTTCATTTACCACATCCCTGATTTCACGAAAATCAGGCTTACCATAGAACGGCTCTGTGCAGAACGAGCAGTGAGAATGGCGCGGACAGCCTCTGTAAGTCTCAAGCTCGCACATGACATAAGGAAAATCAGGGTGCTGCCTGATAATGAACGCCCCCATCTTGCCCCATCGCGCTATCTCCTGTGTCGTTCTCATCCTGTGTACTACGCTTTTGGGGTCAGAAAGTTTCTCCAAAACATCAAAAACAAAAGCTTCTATATCTTTTTTTGCCAGCAAAAATCCAGTTAAAGCAAGCTCTTTTGCTGACGAGCCCCCTTCTTCCCCGAATCCAAGCCTTACAGGCCCACCCAGTATCTTTGTTCCACCAAGGCGTGAAAGCTCCCTGAGCTCATTCAGGCTAATAGGGGTCGAACGCAGGTATTTTCCAGGCACTGTCATCCCAGCCACGACGACCGTAATATCGTAATTAAGCTTCTCTTTGACAGCTCGAAGCTGATCTATCGTGCGATAGGCAATATCCTCTTCTGGTATGCCCTTTTCGACCAGAGCGCCCGCAATATACCTTGGATACGGCGCGATATAAGGGGCGACGCCCAGACATGCTGGTTCATCAACATAACCATCTAATATAAGAACGCGCATAGGTTATCTTTATCTAACTTCAATTTTAATTAACCTTCGATGACTGACATTTTTGAGATTGCACGAAAATCCCTTGGATACGCAAAGAAAGCTGGGGCTGATGAAACTGAGATATATTGCATTCGAGGCAGGTCTGTATCGATCGATGTGCAGAAAGATGAGATCGACCTTGCAAAAGAAAGTCTCATCTCTGGAATTGGTATACGCGCTATCGTGAAAGGAGCTGTAGGCTTTTCAAGCACAAATGACTTATCGCGAGCAGAAGAGGCATGCATACTTGCAGTGAAATCCGCTCGTGTAAGGAAAGGAGATCCTGAATGGTCAGGACTTCCTCAGAAAAAAAAGTGTCCTGTTGTCATGGACGTCCTGGACAGAAGGCTTGTGAATATCGACATCGAATCATGTATTGAGCATACTGCACAGATGATAGAAGGAGCAAAAAGCGTGCCTTCTGTATCGCCAACGTCCGGGAATTTTATGGCCTTGAACTCGACAACGCTTATTCTGAACTCCAATGGAGTGGAGGTTGAAGAGGAAGATACTTTTGTCAATGCTTCCATAGATACTGCCACAAAAGGTGCGGAAATGTCCACAGGGTCGGAATTTGACGCTTCAAGGATGCTTGACGTCGATTTTTATAAAATAGGGGAGAGTGCGGCACAGCTTGCATTCAGGTCTCAGAACGGGGTGCGAGCCGAAACAGGTGACATACCTGTGCTGCTTGAACCCATGGCTTTTTCAGATATTCTTGAAAATACTTTCCTGACATCGCTGAACTCAGATAATGTACAGAAGGGAAGGTCAGCCCTTATTGGAAAAATGGGGAGCATAATAGCCAATGAAAAACTGTCACTGACAGATGACGGCACGCTTTCAGGGGGCATGGGGACGGCATCAACAGATGATGAAGGTACGCCTTCAAGGAAAAATGAACTTGTAAAAAATGGCACACTGACGTCTTTTATTTACGATTGCTATACAGCAGGGAAGGAAAAAAGAGAAAGCACCGGCAACGCAGTGCGCGGTTCGTTCACCTCAACACCCTCGATCAGTATCCGCAACCTGATAGTTGATTATCCGAGATCAGATATTACTGGTGAAACAAATAAGGGAGTGATCGTTAATTCAGTGATCGGGGCACATACTGCAAATCCCATATCAGGCGATTTTTCAGTAGAAGCGCGGAATTCATTCTTAATTAAAGACGGAGAGATCAGTTCCCCTATAAAATCGATGATGATCTCAGGGAATATCTTTGAGCTCTTGAAAAATATTGACGGCGCTGGAACAGAGGTTAGAAGGGTGAGCAATATTATCACACCAAATATCAGGGTGTCGAAAATGAAAGTTATTGGTTAAGATTTTATAAATTCTTCAAGCTGGTGGCGCGCCTCTTCTTCCCGCATCTGCTGCGGAGGATGCTTCATGAAATATGCTGAAGCTGGATATATCGGTCCACCGATCTTCCTGTCAAGAGCGATCTTTGCAACGCGTATGGCATCGACCACGACGCCTGCGCTGTTCGGGCTGTCTTCCACCGAGAGCTTGAGGTCAATATAAGCCGGAACATTGCCAAAAAGCTTAAAATCGATCTTGAGATGGCATATTTTATTATCATTAAGACTGTCGATACAGCCATTGGGTCCTGCATACACAGAAGCGTCGTAAGGGATCTGCGATGACACGGATTCGGTCTTTGATATTTTCTTGGACTTGAGCCTTGTCTGGTCGGTCATATTCCTGAAATCCGTATTCCCACCCACGTTCAACTGATACGTACTGTCTATCCTTGCACCCCTGTCTATTATCATCTGGGTGAGAGAGCGGTGAACTATCGTGGCGCCCACAAGGCTCTTAATGTCATCTCCGATAATGGGCAACTTTGCTTTCTTGAACTTATCAGCCCATTTCGCATCAGATGCTATGAATACAGGGATGCAGTTGATAAATCCACATCCTGCCTCAAGAGCCTGGGATGCATACCATTTGACCGCTTCTTCAGAACCAACAGGCAGATAATTTATCAATATATCTGCTTTTGATTTCTTTAATACTGATGCAACATCAACGGGTTTCTGGGCATTATCCACCTGAAAATAATCTTTCATATGAGGTGCAACGCCATCAAGAACTTGTCCTTTCATCACTTCAACGCCAATTTCCGGAATATCAGAAAATTTCTTTGTGCAATTCGGCTCTGAAAATAGAGCCATTGAAAGGTCTTTCCCGACTTTTCTTTTATCAACATCAAATGCAGCTACTGGTTCAATATCGGATATCAGATAGCCTCCAAGGGAATTATGCATAAGACCCGGAACAAGGTCGTCGGAACCTTTTACAGTCCTGTAGTACTCAAGTCCCTGAACCAGTGATGACGCACAATTACCTGTGCCTGCGATTGCTATTCGAATGCCTGCCATTTTAATACCCTTTCAATCATGAAGGTTATTTGATTTAAAAGTTGTTATTTCAGTGTTCCTCTGACAAACACTATCCTCTGAATTACCGTTATGAATGAAATGACTATCACCAAAAGAACTGCCCAGTTGACCAGATTTAAGAATGCACCCAGAATCAATATCACCATCCTGACCGCTCTTTCTCCAATACCCACAGCAGCAGCGGCTCCTGCAGCCTCTGCGCGCGCTCTTGTGTAGCTTACCATGAAAGAACCTACTATTGCCAGTGAACCCAGGAACCAACCGGGAAACCAACCTGGAAACAGTGGAAATGAGGTCAGCCCTCCATACATCGCTCCGATCAAGATCGCAGCGTCCGCGAACCTATCGCATACTGAATCAAGAAAACCCCCAAAGCGGGTGGTTCTGCCGTTCTCGCGAGCAACAGCCCCGTCAAGAACATCAAAGAAACCACTAATGAGGAGAAGTGAACCTGCCGCAAGGACTTCACCCTTCGCAAAAAATATAGCTGCTGCAATGCTGATCAAAAGACCAAGAAGAGTCAGAGTGTTAGGATTCACTCCCACGATCTTTTTTGCAACAGGAGATAGTCCCTCCCTTACATTTAGTCTTAACCTGTCAAGCATTGGTTATCCATTACCTTATGAGATAATTAATATTGCTTCAATTTATTTTATGCTTCTATAGAGAAAATATACGAAAGTTAACATGGTCATTGACAGGGCCAATCCAAAAAATTTTTGAATATCTTTTATCAGAGAATCATCAATGAAGTATAATTGGGTAGTGAAAATAAGTGCCACGTGAATTACAAGCCCGAAGGCAAATGTGGCAAGTAATAAAGACGCATTTTTGAAATCTGAATATCGCAAAAAGATCTTTGACCTGATTATATCTGCATCCATTCGTCGAAGGTAAAAAACCATATATATTAATAATATAAATGTAATTATAACTATTGGTAACAATAAACCATCATTGACAACTTCTAAAACGTTTTTAAAATCTACCATACTAATATACGATTATGCACATCAAAGTAATAAACATTTCTGATACCCATGGATAAAATTGATATAGGAATATTAAAATCCGCTCAGGACGGGATCTCAATAACTTCTGAACCGTTCAAAAAAATAGCGATTAAGCTTGGAATATCAGAAAAAGAGGTCATGGAAAGGCTTGCTTCAATGATAAAAGAAGGCGCTATCCGCCGATTTGGCGCGTCTATCGGCCACAGAGCAATAGGAATAACAGCAAATGCAATGTGCACATGGAACGTCCCGGATGAAAACGTTGAAGAGGTCGGCGCGATCATGGCAGGTTTTGCTGAAGTTACGCACTGCTATGAACGCCCGCGTTATCCGGGATGGAAATATAACCTTTTTACTATGGTACATGCTTATTCACGGGATGAATGCGAAAAGGTTGCAAAGGAGATCTCCATTGCTACGGGTATAGGGGATTACAGCATTCTGTTCAGTGAAAAGGAGTTCAAGAAGACCGGTGTAAGGTTATGAAGAAATTTCTTCCTCTGATGCTTGACCTGGCAGGAAAGGAAGTGGTGATATTTGGCGCAGGTGCGGTTGGGGAAAGGAAAGCGACGCTGTTTTCGGATTTCGCAGATGTTACTGTTATCAGCAGGGATTTCACTCCTGCACTTGAGAAACTTTTTGAAGAGAAGAAAATAAAGATTTTTAAAGTTAAAGACCTCACTGATAATGAGATCAGCAAACACATGAAAAATGCCTTTATTGTGATCCCGGCCACCAGCGACACGTTTTTCAACGAAAAGATCGATTCAATTGCAGAAAAAAGCGGAAAACTCGTCAATCGTGTTGATGATATGGGGGATATCATCGTCCCATCTGTCATCAGGCGGGGAGATATTGTTATAGGGATATCTACTCTGGGGGACAGCCCTGCACTTTCAAAATATATAAGAAAAAAGCTTGAGGAAGTTATTACACCAGAGTTCGAGCAAATGGCAAGGCTCCAGAACGAAATTAGAGAGTTATTGAAATCGCAGGTAAAAGACCAGAAAAAACGCAGTGAAATACTCTGGAATATCATTAATGATGATGATGTTTGGGTGGCGTTTTGTGAGTCTTATGAAAAAGCATTTAATGTAGCTTCAGAACATATAGAAAGAAAGGAATAAAAAGACAGGAAAACGTTATGACTGAAATATCCAGCATGCTTATCACGCATTCCAAAGCAAGTATCGAAGAGATGGAGGGCGCCTGGCACGGCGGTATCGACCAGTTGCTTGTGCGTCTTAAGGCGCACGATCTTGTTGAAGAATGTGCAGTTCTCAAAACGTGCAATCGCGTTGAAGTGTATGTTGTCTCGCCCAAAGGCAGCAAAGTGCTTTTTGATTTCGCAAAACACATGAAAGTGTCATCGAGGATAGTGGATTTTCTTGACCATGAAGAGTCGCTACGACACCTTTTGCGCCTTTCCAGCGGCCTTGAATCCATGATCGTTGGGGAAGACCAGATACTCGGTCAGGTCAAAGAACTGTATGCGCTTGCAAAGAAAGCCAACACAACTGGAAAGGTGCTGGATACAGCTTTCAATAAAGCAATTCAGGTAGGTAAGCGCATAAGGAATGAAACTGGTATAAATAAAGGCTCAGTTTCAATAGGTTCTGCTGCAGTGGAACTTGCAGAAGAAACTCTCGGAGGATTGAATGAAAAGACGGTAATGGTAATAGGCGCAGGAGAGATGGGAACACTTGTTGCAAAAGCCCTTGCCAATAAGAACATCAAAGTGATCTATGTGGCGAACAGGACATTTGATAAGGCAGAGACCCTTGCATGCGAGTTAAGAGGCAGGGCAGTAAAATATGAAGCAATTGAAAAATTCATACCCAGGTCCGATGTAGTAATAAGTGCCACCTCAGCTCCGCATTTTGTCCTGACACATGAATTGATGTCACGAGTAATGGATGCGCGCAAAAAAGAAATTATGCTCATTGACATAGGAAACCCCAGGAATATCGAGAGCAGGGTTGAGGAAATACCTGAGGTAAAACTCTTTAATATCGATAACCTGAAAAGCATAAGTGATTCAAACCTGAATAAGAGAAAAGAAGAAGCAAAGAAGGCTGAAATACTTATAGATGAAGAACTTGATTTGCTCAGAAAGCAGTATAAGCGCCAGCAGGCTGACAGGATAATCTCAGCCCTTTATTCAAGGATCGAAGTAATTAGGGGAAAAGAGTGTGAAGAAGCTATAAACAAGCTAAAATCAAGGCATACGATCGGTGATATCGAGCGCACTGTGCTTGATGATATGACGCATTCTTTTGCCAATCAGATACTCGCTGAACCCACCAAGATCCTTCGAAATGCGGCAGAGCACGATGATGAAAGATTTCTTGATGCGGCATCTGACCTGTTCAAATTGAATGGCGCAAAAGAAAAAAAAACGATAGAATAGAAGGCTAGAGGGACAGGTTTATATAGAGATTTTGCATATTATATAATGGTGTTCGAATGAGGCTCAGTAAAACAAACGTTATTTTGATCGGTATTGTGCCGATCATCTTTGGCTTGATAATTTTATACAACTATTTTGTTTCTATCGATAAACTGGATCCGCTAGGCCTCACTGTAGCTAAGGTATATCCTCAGCTTGCTGTAATAGGGATAGCCGGATTTTTAGGATTGTCGATCTACTGGAGCATACTTGTTTATTACATTTATATGATCCAGGAGAATGAACTGCTCATCCAGGATAACTTCAATCAGCTTGCAGGCAGCGGTACAAGGCACCTTGAAAACGCAAAGAATCTGATAGGACAGGTGCTTGACGACATCAAGACAAGCGAAAAATTGAAGACATAATATAAAAATAATCTGGTTATTTATTTATCCAGGCATTTCACTTCTGTCGAGTGGCATTTAGGACAGCGCACGTTTGTGCCTATGCCTTTGAATTTTTTACTGCAGGAATTACAGGAAAATTCATGCATGTCAATCCCTTCACTCAGTTCCACGCCGAACGAATCACCTACACTGCACATAACACCTCCTTTTTAATTATTTTACATGCTAACAATGATCCGACCCTTCTGCACATTTCAAGTTCTTCCTCTCCCGGCATTCTCTTAATAAGTAAATCCTCTATCATCTCAATGCCATAAGAAGTCAATATTTTATGTATCTCATCCGTAGCTTCAAAGCTCCACCCGTATGAACCGAAAGAAAGACCAACTTTACCAGACAGGTCAATGCTGGCAATGTCATTTAAGAATTTCCTGACCGTGGGCATCATGGCATGGTTGTAATTTGGTGAACCGATCGCCACTGCGTCCGCATCTGCCAGATCGGTCACAAGAGCGTCATTAACATTTTTCAAAAGGGTATCCATGCCTTCAGCAGTTGCTCCCTCCTGTATGGCTTTTGCCATTCGCTCAGTATTATGCGATCCAGTTCCAAAGATTATTACAAGTTTTGGCATGCTCCCAGTTTTTAATCATTTTTCATGCTATTTCTACTTTTTCCCGAATAACGAAAAGTCTATAAACGAAAAGGTAATGATAATCTAAACTCGGATACATTTTCTCCTCCTGGGCTTCTGGCAAGCTGGAATATTACAAATAACTGCGCTGGAAGCTGTGCATTCACTATGGACATATCAAATCTGCTGCCGCCATCACAGGGGACCCAGAACACCTGGGTAAAAATGGGTGACTCTATAAAATCATTGTTCTCAGGCATAGGCGATTCAGCCCAGAATACAATGCAATTTGTTGGCAACCTGCTAAATATTGGAGGGGGACAGAAATCCACCGAAATGGCACAAATTACATCAATCACACTTCCTTCCACGACATCCCTGGGAAATTATGTCAAAGCAAAAGGAAATATTGTACTGCCTTCGACGTTCTATTTCCGCGCCATACCACTTGATAAGGACGGAAAACCTGCAGGAAATCCATCCAACTCAGTTATCATCCACTGGTCTAAGGAGGATTCATCAGGCGGCATTGACATAAAATTGCCTTCACCTCCACCAGGAAAGCCCTATGCGAACTGGGATGTGGAGGTCATGTCTTATCATGGTCTTATGCGCCCGAAGAAAAGCGAGAGCTGTTTCATAGTTACTGAGGATAGTACGGGTCCTCTGGCATCAAACCACTATCATGCTACCGGAGATCCAGCTCATACTTCTTCAAATTTGATGAATCATAATTACTTTAAAGGCGATATTATTTGCCAGCCCGATCCTCCGGATGGTTGCGGCTGGAGCGATCCAACAGCATGTATTGAAGATATTGCTGGTTTTTTTGAAGACGCCGTTAACTGGATATCCAAAGTTTATAATTCAGCCAAAAGCAGTGCTGTAGGATTTGTTGCAGAAGGTCTTGCTGTCATTCCTGGAGTTAATTCTGTATGTGACCAGAGCTGCCTTGAAACAGATCTTGGCATGGGAATGGATGTAGCTCTTGCTTCCATGGGAGTTCCACCCAACATCCCGAACTTTGCCGAACTGGAAGAACAGGGACTTGACTACCTGGCAGAGCAGGCAGTGGCTAATTCCCAGATCCCTGTGGAAGCGCTCGATGCAGCAAAGGCTGCAGGTATTGATCCAAAAGAAGAGATCAAGAAAGGAATAAAGAAAGGACTTAAAGATACTCAGAAATCCTATGCGACTTCAATTGACTGGCTGCCTGATGGAGTGTCTGTGCAGCCCGATGGTCCCCAGCCGTCTGTTGTGACATTAAAAGTTACGCGCAGTAAGAATGACAAACCGGGTGAATGCAATGGAGGGGGCGTATATGTTGAGTCTTATGCAACGATGGCTGGCGATTTCCCGGGTTATAAACCATATCATCCATCGTATCTGCTAAAAGATATAACAACACTTGACCTGAAAGCAGGTGGTGTATACAGGGTATTCGAGCCGACAGGAGTATCGCTGCCTTGCTCAGCGCCTGGCAGTTCCCTTGTTATACCGATAGTGCTCAAACCTTACTACCCACATGTTGGTCTGAATCCTCCTGATACAGGGTATTTCTGGTGGCTGTACCCCTATGCGAAAAGTGGAGAGTTCCATCTGAAGGCAAACAGTGGGAGCGAAGTCAAATTCAATTTCGTCCCCAACGATCCCAAGTGGTAGTAATCCATTATTTACCAAAGTAATCGGATCTGTCATAAAAGCAGGAAGCCCCGGGAGGGATTTGAACCCTCGACCTAGAGATTACAAATCTCTCGCTCTGCCAAGCTGAGCCACCGAGGCAAAATAAAGGCTTTCGCCTTTAAGGATCAACTAAAATTTATAAGCTTCGGTAGTTAATCCTCATCAGCGAATTTTTTATCAGACGTCTCAACAAGCAAACCCTGAATGATCACGGCATAAGCTGGTCTTGCTATACCAACACCGATAAGCACACCGATTATGGTTATCACAGCAAATCCCTTCAGAGCGCCAAAGCCCATGATCAATAGAGGAGACATGGCTATAACCACAGTGGCAGCAGCTGCCATAATAATAGCGAATGCTTTTGTCAGCCTGGACTTGTACACCTTATCTGGTGGCATTGCGCCTCCTGCAAGAACCTCGTCTGTTATTATGATCAGATGGTCAACCCCTGTGCCTATGACAGCAATGATACCAGTGATCGTTGGCAGATCGAGCTGGAAACCTACTATGGCGGTGAATCCAAGAATAATAATGACTTCGCTGAATGAAGTGGCGAGCATCGGGATTATGATATTGGGCTGCCTGTACCTGAAATAGATTACAAATGCTACTGTGGCAAGGGCAATAATTCCAGCGATAACTACCTGTTCTTTGAACTTCTCTCCAAGATCCGCAGAAACCTGCCCTGAACCTACTACTTCCACATTAACAGGTAATGCCCCGGCGCTTAAATGTATCTGAAGTTCTCTTGCCTTTTTCTCTCCTTCAGCCCCCTGACCCGTGTTCGCAACAAGGGTCTTCACGGGTAAGGTCTTGATATTCTTTGCAAGTTCACGAGCAAGAGCTGCATCGAACACAAGTTTATCATCAAGATACATACTCAGGAAATGAGCCTCAGGGTTTGTGACCGCGCCATACTGTATAGCAGCATCACGCAGAGCCTGCGCTCCTTCATCGCTGAGTTCAAAAGGCACACCCCATGTATCAGCTTTTTCCGTAGCTCCAGCAACTCTCACGGACTCCTTCTGGATAGGGTCTACTTTTCGGATCTCTGTTCCATAGAGGACATGCACGGTCTCATTTCCCTGCACCTGTATCCTTATCTCGAATTTTCCGGGTTTTGCAGCGATATTTCGTGCCGTTGTCATGTCCATGCCGGCCAGATCTACCATAATATAATTTGTCCCAAAATTATCTCCCACTAATCTTATAGGGATTTCTTTGAACCCGGCGGTGTTCAGTTTATCTTCAAGGATTTTTTTCGTTAAATCAGCCGTTTCTGGGCGGACACCGTCCTTAAATTTGATTACTTTTCCATCCACCAGTTTTAAGGTATTTTCCAATTCCTCTTGAGTCACAGCTTTTCTTATTTCTAACATGATGACATTGCCAGTAATAGGAACTACCTCTGCATTCAGGCTGTTCTCAAGATATTTCTTTATAAAATATACTTTGTTCGTTGGCAGCGTTATCCTGTTTCCTCCTTCAGCAACTTTTGTAACCGTGGAAGCGCCGTACCCCAAAGCATCTATTGTCTTCTTATCTATATCTTTTGACGTAGTGAATGTAGCAGATTCCAATGCCACTTCATCGATCCTGATTGCAGGGTCATTGAGCAGTCTTCCGAAATCTGCCTGTATTATCTTTCCTTCATCAGCATCCACCTGCGCTACAACCCCCTGAAGCTGTAACTGCAGCCAAGAACCGCCTTCAAGGTCAAGACCATACTTAAGATTTGTATGGAATTCTCCATTAGAATATGAGGGCATTATGGCTACAAGCGAACCAAGGATCACTGCTATGAGCAATATTACCCGTGCGTTCTTGTAAAAAGGCTCCTGGTCGTTCATGCTGTTTGCCTCCTATTTTTGGGTTTTTCAATCGTTTTCTCCTTTATCTTACCTTTCTCCATGTACCACTTAAGGATGCCAAGATTAGTAGTCCACGTGTTCACGATATCTGCGATCAGACCGAAAATAAGCACCATTGAAATGTCCCTGATAATATCGATCCGGGTAAATGAAGATATAATATAAGAACCAGAAGATACTAAATACAATGCAACAAGGGCAGCAAGCGTGGTCATTGTCATTGTCAATCCTGTTTTCATAGCTCCTATTATTTTTTCGTTAAGCTCTCCCTTGCGCTTAAGAAGCCGTGTTGTCAGCAGGATGTCAGTATCCACTGAATATCCTATAAGCATAAGCAAACCAGCCACTGTGCCCAGAGACAGGACTACTCCGAACACGTTCATCATAGCAGCTGCGAAAGCGATATCAGCAAAAGCCGAAATCACTACAGCCATGGAGGGAACGAATGTCCTGAATATTATATATACTACGATCGCCATTCCCAAAAAAGATAAAATAATTGCACGAACCGCCTGTTCCTGAAGGGGTTTGCTGACAACTTCGCCCATTTGTCTTATCTCAACATTGGTATATTCTGAATTTACTTTATTTGTAAGTTCTTCGTGAACTGATTCGGTCATTGTACCGAACTGCACCATTTTGCGGTCCTGTCCTCCGTATTCCCTTGCCTGGGTCACTGGATAACCATGGAATTCAGCTTTCAGTTCATCAGGAGTTTTTGGGCTATCAAAAATGATCGCAGTTCCACCTTTGAATTCCACTCCCAGTTCCACTGGTGAGCCTATACAATAGCCCCAAAGTACTTTTGTATTACAGTCCTTCTCCATCCCCGGCTCTACAAGCACACTTGTCCTATAGGTTGTATAACCAAGGATAAAAAACGATAACAACAGAAATATCGCAGGAACGATGATCATTTGTTTTAAAGTAATGTTTTTAACATAAGATTCAATGATTTTTTCAATATTCAGTGTCATGACAATCTCCTTCTAATAATTCGGAACTCGCTTAAATTATAATCCAACATATTTACCTTTTGCTATTCATGTTTCGGTAATTATTTATCATTTGCTGCTTATTCAATGGTAAATGCGACCGACACTCGATGAATATTTTATGGAAATTGCTGGTATCGTGGCAAAGCGCTCAACATGCCTGCGCAATCAGGTCGGAGCTGTGATAGTTAAGGAAAAGAGGATCCTTTCAACAGGTTATAACGGTGCCCCAAGGAACCTTGAACACTGCCTCGATATAGGTTGCATACGGCAGCAGAACAACATTGCTTCAGGAACAAGACATGAACTGTGCCGCGCCGTCCATGCTGAGCAGAATGCCATAATCCAGGCTGCGATTCACGGTGTGAGCATAGAGAATTCAACAGTTTATTGTACTCACCAGCCATGCATATTATGTGCAAAAATGCTAATTAATGCGAACGTAAAAAAAGTCGTTTATGGGACGTTGTATCCTGATAAAGAAGCCCTGACATTTTTCGAGAAAGCGCTAGTTGAGGTCGAACAAATGACATTGAAAAATCCCTGAGGAACATGTTTGAGATCATAATTTACTTTTTTGCGACAGTTGTTCTGGCGATCTGGTTGATGCTGCCCGCCTATATCGCTAATTCCATGGCAGTGGTTTTCGGGGGAGGAATACCAATGGATCTTGGAATGAAATTACCTGACGGAAAAAGGGTACTTGGAGAAGGAAAGACCCTGAGGGGACTTGTCGGAGGGACAGCATGCGGGATCGCTGCAGGTCTGCTACAGATTTTTATTATACCCACTTTCAGTATTCAGTATTTACCAACAATTATTCAGTATGTTCCGACAATAACTGCAATAATCACCCTCTCGTTCGGAGCTCTGCTCGGGGATATAGTAAAAAGTTTTTTTAAAAGGAGGATAGGTTTCGTACGCGGGGCAGAACTTCCCCTCATAGATCAGCTCGATTTTGTTGCAGGCGCCTGGGTCCTTACATACATATTTGACCCTGTATGGTTTACCAGATATTTCATCTCCTCCCCCTGGATAATCGTTACAGTTCTTGTTCTCACCCCAATACTCCATCGCCTGACCAATATTTTCGGATATAATATTAAATTGAAAAAGGAGCCATGGTGAAAAGCCTCGCAGATGCACTGAAAGAATGCGGAGCCATAAAATTTGGTGATTTCACGCTCGCATCGGGAAGGAAAAGCAGGTATTACGTCGATATCAAAAAAGCCAGCACAAATCCTGTATTGTTAAAATTGATAGCCTGCAGGATTTCAGAAATAATGAAACTCAATTCCATCCATGCTGATTACATTGGAGGTGTTGCCCTTGGTGGTGTACCGATTGCGGTCTCGGTCTCACTGGAGACCGGAAAGCCCCTATTGATGATAAGAAAAGAGGCAAAAGAATATGGAACAAAAGGGCAGATAGTTGGAGATGTTATCACTGGCAGTGATGTTGTACTTGTTGAGGATGTAACCACCACGGGCGGGTCTGTGATAAAAGCCATACAAACATTGAGAGATGAAGGACTCATGATTCGTCACGTTATTACTGTAGTAGACCGCGAAGAAGGGGCATTAAAATCTCTGGCCTCTTTAGATGTTGAGCTCATACCACTTGTAAGGATGAGAGAACTATCATAAAAAATAAAAAAAAAATTAGATTATCGCTTTTAGCAGATCCTTGTCACGAAGAAGACCAAGGAGTTTCCTTGAACTTGTTATAACGGGGATCTGGTCTAATCTCTTGCGCCTCATTTTCTTGGCGCTTTCGCTGACCTGGGAACTTGAAACAACGGTCTCGGGTTCGCCCTTGAACTTTATGATATCTTTTATGGGATAACCTGGCAGCTTTATCTTGGCAACGCTGTAATAAAGGCTCATTGTATCGCGCATGGATTCCCATGTCCATGCATCATCATCAGATCCAGAAGACATATTGGAAACCTCGGTGCGATCCTCAATTATACTTGCACCGATTAGATCCTTATCCGAAGCTACACCCACAAGAGCCAGGTTCGAATCGAGTATGGGGACAGCCTTTACGTCAGCCAGCTCCATAATAGCACCCACTATAGAAATTGGGGTTTCGCTCCAGACGGATACCACGTGGTTACCCACATAATCGCTTATGGGGGCTGTAAGATTCAACTTAGCTATTGCGCCCACGATATCTGCTATAGTCAAAATACCTAAAAGCTTACTATCCTCAACAACAGGAAGACGCCTGATATTGTTTTCCAGGATGACTCTGGCTGCTTCAGCTATCGATCTACCAGGCGAAATGGTTACGGGATTCCGTGTCATTATTAACGCTATCTGCTCTTCTTCCGGATTCTTCAGTAGATCTGTCCTGGTAACGATCCCCAGCAGTTCCCCATTTTTTACTATGGGGACTCCTGAGATATGCTTTGTTTTTAATATTTCAAGCACTTCATCCCTTGAGCCCGGCAATTCAGCGGAAGCGACCTCTCTTATCATTACATCTTCAACATTGATGTTTTCTGGCGAATCAACCATTTTTCGTCTCCTTTTTATTTTTTCCCGCGCACAACAAGAACTGGTATTTTTGATGTGCGAACTACTTTTTCGGCAACGCTTCCAAGCAGGAATCTGTCAAGACCGCTTTTTCCAAGCGTTCCCAATACTATAAGGCTTATGGAATTCTTTTCAGCATATTTTATTATTTCTTCTGCAGGATGCCCTTCAACAGTATTTCTTTCAACTTCCAGCCCTTCTGCATCAGCTTTGTCTGCAACCTGCTTGGTTGCTTCATCTCCTTCCTGTTTCAAAAGAGAATACATACTTTCCCATGCTGCATCCATGGGTATCGACGCAAATGCTGCCGTATCGATCACGTATATGACATGCACTTTTGCACCTGTGTTTTTTGCCAGCTCTAATCCATAATCTATCGAGTTATTTGTATATTCTGACCCGTCCGTTGCAATCAGTATTTTTTTATAAAATTTGCTTGCCATAAATTATCTCCTTTTCATTTAGATTATCCTGATAATGTCATCCGGTCTTGCACGTCTCACAAGGCTGCTTAAAGGATTTCTTATACCATACATATTGTCTGACTTTTTATTTAAAATCATCAGTCTTGCCTTTTTCCCCGTTTTTATGGAGCCCAGTTCTTTATCTATACCTGCTACTTTTGCCCCATTTAGCGTGCACAGTTTAAATACTTGTCTGTCATCGTACAGAGCTGTTTTTGCAAGGAATTCCATCTCAGAGAACATATTGACCGAATTTAGCATCACGTTGTCTGTCCCTGCTGCGACAACGATGCCTTCATCCATCATTTTTTTTATGGGTGGCAGCCCAGACCGTGTAAGGAAATTCGAACGCAGACAGACCACGACAGGTATACCCTCTCTTCCAATCAATTTTATCTCTTTTTTTCCTGCATGGGTAAGATGTATCAAATGATCGGGTTCAAGCTCAATAGCAGGCAGAATATCAGACATATCTCTTTCTCCGGCATGGATGGCAATTCTTTTTCCATTTCCTTTTGTATGCCTGACAATCTCCTGGATCACATCGATCTCAAGGTCGCTGGTGCTGCTAAGGCCAGTCCCGTTGCATTGATCAAGATAACTCATATCGTTATCCACGGGCCTTCCAAAACTCATTGCTTCGATTTGAGATCCGGATAAAGCATCGTTTAGCGCCTTAACACCAGCCGATCCGCCCTCACGAAAATCCATAAAGGCGCAGGTGCCTGTTCTTATCATGTCATGGATAGTGGCTTTCATGGATGCGACAAGATCATCCCTTGATGTCTGCGCAAGGATACTGTGCTTTAGCCCGTTCGGAGGTTGAACAAGTTCAGCAAGGGGAAGGTAAGGTGGGTCCTTTATCACGGAGTCGCCTATATGTGTGTGGGCGTTCACGAAGCAGGGGGCGATTATGGTGTCTGCCTTGATCTTTTTTTCTTCGATGTCTTTTATAATACCGTCCTCTATGGTGATTATGCCGTCTAAAGGTTCGAATTCGTCTCCGTAGATGATGGTACCCTGCAGGGTCTGTTCCATGCTACCTGATTTGACTTTATGCTATTTGCGCTTTTCGTTCTGAGTGTCTGAGGAGATCATTTGCGCCTCATATTTATTACTCTTTAAATATTAATCCCCGGCGCCGAAATGCCCCCATGCAACCGCTTCACATCAAAATTAAAGCATACAGGTAACCGGAACACCGCATCATACCAGAGCCCCTTCCAGTTCGCCTGTGTTTGAGCCGGCACCCAATGCACATAAAAATATTAATCGTCCTGGTTGAATTGTCCCGTGTCAATTAGATTTTCTTTACAAAATGTAGAGCGAGTAGTTCTCCATTATAAGCAATGGGTACCATTATTACCTTAACTTTTACGGGTTCTCCTGTTTTCCTCTTCATGAAGATTTCGATGTCTGATGGAATTTTATCTTCCATTGCGTGCTTGTAAGCATGTATCAGAGTTTCCTGAGTCTTCTCCGTAACGAAAGCATCGACAAAAGGTTCTTTTACTTTTGACAATTCCTCAATAGATTTGTATCCTAATAGCGAAGCAAACTGTTGATTGTATGTAATATGGTGGTCATCAAGATATACATAGATAGCTTGCTTCGACTCATCCAGGACTTCTTTCAGTTGTTCTTGAACTCCATTCATTATCTCTTCATGCGGATTTACATTTTCTTTTGCCAATATTATCACCTTTTAATTTCTATTTTCCATTCTTTTATTTTGAAAGAGAAAGAAAAAAATAATCTTTCCCACTGTTTACGAAGAAACATTGAAACATATTTTATCTTATGTTTATTTATGTAGTTGTTTCAACCTCGTAAATGAAGTCCGTTTTAACATTTGCTTTCTCGTGGTGCTTTTTGACAGCTTCTTTATTCGGAGCGTCTATTACGCACCAGATTTTATTCTCTTTTTCACTGAAAATAATTTCATGGTGTGTTACCCCGAACTCATCAGCTTTCATCTTTTGCAGTCCTTTAAGCTGTTCAGCTTTGAACGGTTTCATTGGATGTTGGTCTATAAATCTTGGCATTGATTTCACCTCTTTACATTTATTTTTTCATCATCTTTTGCAGATGCTTTCCTATCTGTTCGAACTCTTTCTTGAAAGTCTCTAAATCATAATTCTGAGCGTGAATTAGAGTACTCCATCTTGCTGTGTAACTTGCGAGAAATGCCGTTTCCGCCAGTTCTTCTTTTGTTGCGCCATTCATTTCTGCTGCGCCCTTATGGAAGATTATACAGTAAGGACATTTTATGTTAGCCGCTACTGCCAAGCCCATAAGTTCTCTATATTTGGCCGGTATTTCTGTCTTTTCAAAGTTATATGTTTTGAAAAGAGGCCATTCCTGTACAAGAACATTCTTGGGTAATGCTTTCATAAAGCCTGGTACTATTCCCAATGTCTTTTCTATATCTTTTATTGTATCTTCATAGTTCATTGTGCACTCCTAATATTTTTCCTTCTTCACATGCTGTTTAGTAAAGTAGACAAGCTCATCATCACTCTCGGTGCGAAGCATGAAAGGACACTCTATTCCTGCTTCTTTACATTCAACTTGTTCAGTCGTTTTTCTGTCACCCCCTGTGACTATTAACATTATGAAAGAGAGTATACTTAAAGTTTCCCTTGTTAAAAAAAGTTGGTTAATCCATGACATAAAACTGTGAGACAGACTTTTATTCTGATTCATTTTTAAAAGTCCAAAAAGTCTATATATTATGTAAAGAAAATAGGATTTTGACCTTGCAGGGAAGATACCACCACTCCCCAACCCACCTATTTTTCTCTCTTTTCTGCAAGGGTTTCACAGTTTTCATATTTAAAACTATTTTCCCAAACATTACCCAAACTCATGAGAGGAAGCTGTTCATATTTTTTTTACTCACATATTAACATCGTATAATGTGCAAGGTCAATCTCAGAAATAACCCAGAATAATATCGTAAATCTTAAATATTATATTCTGGTTTATTGGAACTGTGTAGGTGGCAGGTGTAACTTTTTTAACACACTAACCCCCACTCCCCAACCTGCCACTTGACACTAAAATATTTATTTCTCTCAATATTTTTTTCATGTATCAAAGGCGCCGCATATTTATCACTCTTTAAATATTAATCCCTGGCGCCGATATGCCCCCATGCAACCGCTTCACATCAAAATTAAAGCATTCGGGGGGCTGGGGTTTGCATTTTTGTGGGGGGAGGATTTTGTTCGTGTGTGTCCTGTTGTGTTGGCTTTTTTCGAGGTGCACAACGCAGAATTACCACGACGTAGAACGCGGATTGCGCGGATTTGGCGGATTTCCACGGATACTATATCCTCGCGCAGGCAGAAATTATGAAAAGCTTTTTGATTCATTACAAACGGTATATGCTTGGTTTCATAATTATAATAACGTTAAATCAAAAAAAGGATATTGAAAATAAAATGGCACTCTCACTTAACAAACCAAAACTCGACAATCTCGCAACTGATATCTGGAAATCCGCAGAACGACTGCGAGGCAAGTTCAAGGCTTACGAATACCAGAGCGTCATCCTGCCCATCATCGTTATCCGGCGGCTGGAGTGCGTATTGCTCGCATGGCGCGAGGCAAAGAGCGCTGAAGTGCTGGCTAAGCGGCCCAATATAACTGAGAAGGAGCTTACAAAGCTTGTCAAAGAACTCGAACTTAATCCCCAGCAGGCGCCGTTCTCGAACAAGACCGACTGGACGCTGCGAAAGGTCTATGACGAAGACCACATGCTCCTGGAGGATAACTTTCGCGCCTATATCAACGGCTTTTCCAATAACATTGACGATATCATCGAACACTTCAATTACCGTGCCACCATCGGCCTGATGGTGAAGAACAACCGGCTCGCTCCGATCCTGAATCAATACAAGGAAATGGAGCTTGGCCCGGACAAGCTCTCAGGTCTTGAGATGAGCTACATTTACGAGGAACTGCTGCGGCGCTTTTCAGAACAAAGCGGCGAGGAGGCGGGAGAACATTTCACTCCGCGCGAGGTCATCCGTCTCATGGTCGAACTGCTTGAGATACCGATCCCTGACAGGCATTTCTCCATCTATGACACCGCAGGCGGCACAGGCGGAATGGTATCCATTGCTAAAGAACACATGCTCGACCGCGCCGCTACGCCAGAGGAAAGAGAGCGTGTTGAGAAGTTCCTGACCCTTCACTGCCAGGAACTATCGCCGACGAACTACGCCATCTGCAAGGCTGACTTCCTGATCAAGAATGACAAACAGGCGACGGTACTGCTTGGCAACTCGCTCATTCCTCACGACCCGCACAGCAAAGAACCGGGAGACCAGTTCCCTGAGACGAAATACCGCTTTAACCGCATGCTTAGCAATCCGCCCTTTGGCGTCACATGGGGCGGCAAGGATGGCTATGAGGCAGAAGCGCGCAAGCTTGAGACGACACGCTATCGGGCAGGCATGCCGCGTTCCAACGACGGCGCGCTGCTGTTCCTGCAAACTATGCTGGCGAAGATGATCCAGCCTGAAGACGGGGGCAGCCGCATCGCTATTATTTTCAACGGTTCGCCCCTGTCCAACGGTGATTGCGGCTCAGGTGAAAGCGAGATCCGCCGCTGGATACTGGAGAACGACTGGCTTGATGCCATTGTCATGCTGCCTGACCAGCTTTTCTATAACACCGGCATCTTCACCTACATCTGGCTGCTGCGAAATGAGAAGCCTGTCGACCATCGCGGCAGGGTGATGCTGATCGACGCCCGAGCGCAGTTCGAGAAAGAGCCGAAGTCTTTTGGTAATAAGCGTAACCGGATGACCGACGCCCACCGGCAATGGATCGAACAGCGCTACCACGAAGGCTGGGCAAATGGTTTTGCAGACGAGCAGGTGAAACTGTTCCACACCACCGATTTTGCCTATCATAAGGTCAAAGTTGTTTTTTGGCAGACCGACGAGAACGACCAGCCAGTCATCATCACCGAACCCTACGAGAAGACTTTCACCGCTGCCAACCTTGCAAAGGAGCAGGCGTTCCATGACAGCGACCTCACCTTCTGTGTGCGCTTGAAAACAGATAACAAAGAGAAGACCGTGGAGTTCATCCTCAAACCAGTGGACAGCGCCGTGAAGAAGCTCAAAGCGGCTCTGGGCGATCGACCAGAAATCCTCTCCATTGAGTGGACGCACCGGCACTACGTGCAGGACGATGAATACATTCCTCACGGCGAAGACATCGAGGCGTTCCTGAAACGGGAGATCGCAAAGCCCATCATCCATTGGGAAGACAGCCCGCAGCTTGGATACGAAATCCTGCCGAACAAATACTTTTATCGCTATCATCCGCCGACGCCAGCGAAGGAATTATTGGAAGAATTCTGGCGATTGGAGAAAGAGGCAGAGAAGATGCTGGAGGGGCTGGCTAAATGAAAAACCCTACTGACTCGGCCATGCTGACCTCGCCGGAATATCGTCAGTTCATCGAGAACCTGAAGGCTCGCGTGGTTTCCGCACGCATTTCGGCGGCGCGGGCTATGAACTGCGACCTGATCATGCTTTACTGGGACATTGGGCATGGAATTGTGGAAAAGCAGCAAGCACTTGGCTGGGGTGAATCAGTAGTCGAAATGGTCGCAGCGGATCTGCAACACGCATTTCCGGGCACGACCGGCTTTTCGCCGAGAAATCTACGAAGTGCAAAACAGTTATTCCTTTCTTATTCAGATCCCACAATATGGCTACAGGCTGTAGCCAAATTGCCAAGGGGAGCTAAAGTAGATGACTCTGAAATTTGGCCACAAGCTGCAGCCAAATT
>JAUSDC010000030.1 GCA_030650845.1 Candidatus Methanoperedens sp. | reverse complement strand
AGCGCTTACTGAAGATGATACCTCAAGTTGAGCCTTTTTTAGGTTAGCATATGATTATTTCACGTTGCGTACCTCAACAATACGGGCTAAATCCGCGTACTGTTTCATATATGATTTGATTGTCTCTTCGCCATTACGGGTAAATTGAACAACAACCTTGAATTTCGTATTGTGCTCAATCCAAAGTCCTGCAAAGGTTCCTGTCTCATTCAGACTTAGTTCTGCATTCAGTTCCCCGGCAATCATTTGAAGTTGTAATCGGTGGACAGCTTCCTCAGTACTAATATGATTATCAGACGCATAAAATTGTGCATCGTATAACAGTGCATCTTTGCCATCAATTGCAGGTGTTCCACCACTACTATCATGTCCTTGAGCATTCACCACTACAACAAACGCCGTGCTCAGCAGCAGCATTGCCGCAAGCACCACCCCTAACTTCATTTGCTTACTTTTTTTCATTTCTTTTTCCTCCATATTTCTCTTCTTTCTATTACTCCGGAGGCAGGATCAGGCAAGACTTTATTTATTTTCAAAGCCAACATGATAATGCCTTCGGGCATCTTGGGGATCAGTTGCTCTTGCGTAACCTCTGAACCCCATGCAACATCTTTTTGATGTTTGTCTGTTATGCTATGAAACACCTATTATAAATCTTTTCTATCCAAATCATCGAACTATTAACCCTCAGTTCGATGATTTGGACATAAAAATTAAATACCCCTGTGTACATGCCTGTTTACGGAGTGATTTAAATGCTTAAAAAAATTGGAATAATAACAATTCTACTGCTCTTATCAGCCTCACTGGCTGCGGCAGCAGTAAGCGAAGAGAAAATAAATGCAACTAAGATAGATGGATACATCGTAGAACCTGCTGCTGTTAAAGATGGAGATATTAGCATACAGACGGTTTACGCTACAATCACACAGGGACAGACCAATTGGCATTCCAAGGATGTAACAACTTACATAACTTCGCTGAATGTGGATTTGAACTGGGGCAATCCAGGCAATTCTCTGAGGCTTAAGATATATTCACCTGATGGCTACGTATTTGGCCCATACTTTGATAACGCCGATGGAGTCATTGATGGCAGGATCAATCTCGACATAAGAAACCCCAATGGAATAGCCAAGGGTACATGGCGCTATGAGGTATATGGTTACAGCGTGATAGGAACGCAAGGCTATTATATCTGAGCTTCATAGTAATTCTATGCGATGGATAGGGTATATTCTATTTTTTCTTTTCGTTTTTATCATCACCGCCCATGCAGAGAATGGTGGATACATAGTAGAGCCCCACAATCCTCAAAATAATAAGCTTATCGATACTAGCGGCGCAGATGCAACAAATTCATTCTGGGAACTGCCCCTCTGGATACAAATAGCTTACATCTCCGGGCTTCTGCTTACTTTTTTAGGATTATTTAAGATAATTCCTATTGTTCTTGGCAGAATTAAAAACTTACTCGAAAACCAGAGCAGGCAGGCTATTTTTAAATATATACTTAATAACCCTGGCTGCACTATAGCAGAAATCTCAGATCAGAAAAATATAAACCGGGGAAGTGCGAAGTATCACTTAAATAAACTCGAATTCGAGGAAAAGATTATCTTAAAGAAAGTGGGAAAATTCTTAAGGTTATTCCAGAATTCCGGTGCTTTCAAAGGTAACGAGGGAGTGATAGTAGCCCATCTCAAAAATGAGACAAGTAGAATGCTCCTTTGGCATATTTTGGGTAGTAAAGACAAACTAATAGTATCTGAACAGGAAGGTAAGTACAAGAGGTATTCTGTGAATACCGATGCTGAGATGATATTGCTCAGGTTTATGCCTACAGATCAACATATCCGTAATCAAATATAATTAGATAAATTTTTGAATCGGCTGTATCTATTAATACTTATCAAAAAATTAATGTTAGTAACCATCTCCAAGGATAACACCGCTGGGGATAAAAACAGGATTGTTTTGATAAACTCTATGGTTTACAAATCCTTGTTTTATTGGAAGTCGTTATGCAATAATGGTTATGATCATAGGTTTCGCAACCCTTACGATGTTTCAATCCTTGTTTCAGCGCAAGTGCCTCTTGAACAACATTAGTCCAACAATGGTTACAGAATGCAGTACTATGTTTCAATCCTTGTTTCAGCGCAAGTGCCTCTGAGACTTGTATCCATTTTTTCTTGCATTTTTCACAAATCCTAGTTGCATCCTCTGATTCATCACATGTCGTTCTTCAACCTTTTATCTCTTTCTTACTGGCTTTATGGAAAAGTCGTCTTTTGATTCTGCTATAAAATCAAGAACAGATCCTTCAGTGATGCCGTATAATTCAGCCAAGTTTTTTGGGATCGTAACAACTAAACTTGAACCCGTTTTCCAGACTTTAATTTTTACCATTTCGTGCCTTTGAAGTGTTTTCATAATATTTAATTCAGTATATTATAGTTATTTAAATCACTATCATATAGTGATAGTAATCTATATATGCATTGCTAACCGTCATTAGTTTGTGGTTGGAAGTGCCCTATTTTATAAAAATCTAACCCCCACTCCCCCACTTCCAACTACTAATCAACGAAGAGAGATGTAAAATGACATGCGGAAAATGGATGCAGAAAGGGCATGAAACACATATTTGTGCCAGTTGCGTGAATATGTTTAGTCCTTGTGAAGCATTATGCAGGATTGCCGAGACTTGTAATTTTAGTCCAGCAACATCTGAAATTCTTGAAAAAATATAAACAATTTAAGTTTATTGATGGAAAAATTTATATAATGATTATAGTAATTATTATACAGGTTCAAAAGAGTTTTTTTTTGAACATAAAAAGGGGAAAAACGGTAATGAATCTTCTGGCAGGGAAGATAAAATAAATACCTTCCAGAATGCTGCAATATGAAATTATGATGATAGAGCTAAAGGTGTAAATATATATGACTCGAGTAAAAAATAGTTTGAAAACAACACGTCGCAGTTTTTTAAAAGGCGCTGTAACTCTTGGCGCTGCTGCTGCGCTGGGAGAGTATGCTGGATTTACGAGAAATTCTCCTTTAAACCTTTTCGAAGCCGCAAGCGCGGCTCCAGCTGGTGAAGAAAAGCTTGTGAAAACCATCTGTCCCCACTGCTCTGTTGGATGCGGGACGCTTGGCAAGGTCATAGATGGCGTGTTCGTTGGTCAGGAAGCATGGACTGACAATCCCCTGAACCTTGGCGGAATGTGCTCAAAAGGGGCATCAATCAAGGATATCGTGGTCTCAGAGAAGCGTCTTAAATATCCTATGGAAAAAATCGGCGGTGAATGGAAGCGTATCACCTGGGATGAAGCCATAAACAAGATCGCTGGCAAGATGAACGAGATCAGGGAAAAATACGGTCAAGATTCCGTGATGCTCCTTGGCTCGGCAAAGACCACGCTTCATGAATCATACCTCCAGAGAAAATTCGCAGCATTCTGGGGCAGCAATAACGTTGACCACCAGGCAAGAATATGCCACTCCACAACCGTGGGAGGTCTTATCCCGACATGGGGGCACGGAGCGCAAACTGATAATTATAACGATCTGCGGCATTCCAAATGTCTCTTCTTCATTGGCTCGAATGCTGCAGAAGCTCATCCTGTGGCAATGCAGCATGTGCTCATCGCAAAAGAAAGAGGCGCAAAGATCGTAGTCGCAGATCCCAGGTTCACAAGGACAGCCTCAAAAGCTGACCTTCACTTACCCCTTCGACCTGGTACTGACATACCTCTTATCCTTTCTATATGCAACGTGATAGTGAATAATAAATGGCATAATACAGCCTTCATAGAGGCACGAACTCATGGATTCGATGAGTTCTGGAATGTATGTAAGGACTATACTCCGGAAATGGCAGAGGACATAACAGGGGTGCCTGCAGATAAGATAAAAGAGGTTGCCCGTATTTTCAAGGACAATGGTCCAATGGCGATAATCTGGTCAATGGGCGGGACACAGCACACTGTAGGCAGCCAGAACATCCGCAGCTATGCGCTATTGCAATTACTGCTCGGATATGTGGGTAAATCAGGAGGTGGCTGCGCAGCACTGCGCGGTCATGACAATGTCCAGGGTACAACTGATATGGGATGCCTTGCTCATTATCTGCCAGGTTATCAGAGTGTCTCATCAGAACCAGCATGGAAGATGTGGTGCAACATATGGGGTATCGGTTATGACGACATGATAAAGAGGTTCGCGAGCAAAGACCTGATGCTCAGGAACGGGATGACAGATTCACGCTGGTATGAAGGCGCTATCAGGGACGACATAAACCAGCCAAACCGCATCAAGATGGTGATCGTCTGGGGGCACAGCCTCAACTCCATAACCCAGATGAAGAAGCAAAAGAAAGGTCTGGAAGAAGTAGAGATGATCGTGAACATTGACCCGAGAGCCACTATGGTATCCTCGCTACCAGAGCGCAAGGACGGCATCATAATCCTGCCTGCCGCTACAGTCATGGAAAAGGAAGGAATGGTTGTAACAAGCGGCAGGTCAGCGCAGTGGAGGTATAAGGTGATAGACCCGCTCTTTGAGAGCAAATCTGATCTTGATATATTGAAACTCCTGGCTGATAAACTGGGTTTCGGGCAGTACTTCACATATAGCAGCGTGGATGATATCTATACCAAAGAGATATGCAAAGGCGTCCGAAGCATCGGAATGATGGGAAGAACGCCAGATAGAATAAGAAAGCACATGGATAACAGCGCAACTTTTGATCCCGAGAATATTATAGCAAGAGGCGGTCCATGTGATGGCGAATATTACGGACTGCCCTGGCCTTGCTGGGATGAAAAACACCCCGGAACCCCGCTTCTCTGGGATGACAGCAAACCTGTGAGCAAAGGCGGGCATGACTTCCGCGCCCTGTGGGGTGATAAGGTGGCTGATAACAAGTACAAGTTGCATGTGGGTGAGAGCATGTTAAAGGCAGAAGGAGGCAAGAAGATGTACTCCAATGCGGCTGGTGTAAACTATGCACTTGATACCACAGGCGAAGCAGTGCAGCTTGCTCTTGCTGCTGGAGATCCGCCCACAGGAAGAGGAAGGGCAAGGTTTTGGGCATGGGATCTCACAGATCC
>JAUSDC010000029.1 GCA_030650845.1 Candidatus Methanoperedens sp. | reverse complement strand
CACCAACATCACCAGTGCCACATTCACCTTCAGCAGTTCAGAAGATAGCAGCACATTCGAATGCCAGCTTGACAATGGCGGATATACAGATTGCACCAGTAGTAAGACCTATAATAGTCTCTCCGATGGGACTCATATATTCGAGGTTCAAGCTACCGACGGAGCCGGTAACATCGATTCGACTCCTGCAAGCCAGACATGGACTGTAGATACTTCCGCCCCTGACACAACGATCTACAGCAATCCCCCCTTTCTCACCAACATCACCAGTGCCACATTCACTTTCAGCGGTACAGAAGCCGTTTTCTATGAATGCAAACTTGATGGCGGAGCATACGGACCATGCACTAGTCCGCAAGACTATTCTGGTCTTGGCGAAGGTTTTCATACCTTTAATGTGAGTGGCATAGACGGTGCAAACAACGTCGATCTTATACCAGCGACCTACGGATGGACAATAGATACCACTCCACCCGGAACGAAGATCAACAGCAATCCCCCCTTTCTCACCAACATCACCAGTGCCACATTCACTTTCAGCGGTACAGAAGCAGTTTTCTATGAATGCAAACTTGATGGCAGAGCATACGAATCATGCACTAGCCCGCAAGACTATTCCGGTCTTGGTGAAGGTTCTCATACATTTAATGTGATAGGCATAGACGGTGCAGATAACGTCGATCCTATACCAGCGACCTACGGATGGACAATAGATACACCTCCAGACTGGCTCCCGACCCCACAAAACCAGATCGTCCAGGTGGGAGTTAGCTTCAGTTATGACGTGAGCGCAACAGACGCTTCAAATATAACCTACAGTATCGATGATTCAACCAACTTCACTATCAATTCAGAATCAGGACGTATCACCAATAAAATCAGGTTGAATGTAGGCTCTTATAGTTTGAACATCACAGCAATAGATACAGATGCCCCTGCCAATTCAGTATCCCAGATCATCACAATCACAGTCCAGGCAGAACCCACATATTCAGTAAATGGCTATGTGTTTGACAATAACAATGCACGACTTGAGAGTGTAAACATCCAGAATGGCACAAACCAGGCAACCTCTAATGCCACTGGTTACTATTTGATAAGAGGACTGCTTAACGGTAGTTATAACTTCAGTTATTCAAGGTCTGGATTCTATACAAACTATTCAATGATTACTATAAGCGGATCAGATGTTACGATTGCGAACATGACCCTGGTAGGAATACCTGCGATTGCACCTTCCCCCTCAAGCGGAGGCGGCGGAGGTAGTAGTGGCGGAGGAGGTGGAGGTGGAACCTCAGGTGAGAACTTTTTAAATATCATAGTGAAAGAGAAATATGACCTGTTTATCTACAAAGACATCGTCACATCGTATAGATTCAAAAACATTAGCAACCCCATATTGTCAATCAATATTGTGGGCAATGTCAATGCAGGAGAGATCCCCACCGCAGTTGAAGTACTGAGAAACACATCGTCCTTAGTAAAAAGTCCAGCGCCAGGTAATGTTTATAAGAATGTTAACATTTGGGTTGGAACTTCCGGGTTTGGTACTTCTAAAAATATAAAACAGGCTGTGATCACATTCAGACTTCCGAACTCATGGCTCAGCAGTAATAACATGAAAAGCAGTGGGATAAAGATGGTAAGGTGGGATGGCAGTAAATGGGACCAGGTTGAAACTTCAGAAATAACGAAAGACAGCACGTACATCTATTTTGAAGCTAAAACTAATAGCTTTTCATCTATTGCAATTACTGGAATGGAAAATAAAGAATATGTAACCGAAACTGCATATATGAGAGAACCATTAGAATCTGCTAAACCGGCTGCAGCAATACAACCCGAGGAAAAGAAATCTGATTTTCTCACAAACTGGTTTATAATAATCGGTGTGTTCTTTGCAATTGGATTAGTTATTGAGATGTATCTACGGGCGAAAAAGAAATGAACCCCATGTGAGTTCGTTTCGAGTTCGTTGTGAGTTAGTTGTTACCGTATTCGATCCGCAAATCCATCTTCGTAACTGCGCCAGATATTTATTATATCGTAAATATTAAACTCGGCAAATGAGATGACAAAAACAAAAAAAACGATTAAAGACTTATTTTATATAAAATTATTTACCTTTGCGCCAAATGGCTACCTCTTTAAGCAGTAATATATAATTTCTTCTGCGAGCTTCACCGCTTTATCTGCACCATCGGCTTCAATAACAAGCTCAGTATCATAATCTGCAATATTTCTTAGACGTCTCAAGTAATGCAGTTTATTCGCGATCACAGGATTCTTTCTATACAGAATGCTCAATACCATTTTGTGCACTTCAGGTGTCTTTTCCCCTATGGACATGGTATTTCTTGCTGTTAAAAATGAAGCATAATAAGCTCTACCAATAGCTGTTCTGATCCTTGCTTCATTATTCTTTTCTAGCCCCATAGCTAAATCCAAGAAAGACGGCTGGATTCTGTCCAATTACAATAACCATCTCTAAAGTTCCTCTACCCTTTTCTTGATGATCTTAATCTCTCCCTTATTATTACAAACTGCTATCAACATGCCTCTGGTCTCATCATAAATAAGTCCACATTCATTGGATTTTATCTTTTTTATTTCTTACATACTGATTTCTATCTCATTATCCATAATTTTCTACCACATTAATATCAATTTAAATGTAGACTTTTCAAGATAAAAGGGTTTGCTTTCCAGAAAACTGGGCATGAAGAACTGGATAAAAGGATAGCTCTAACCCAGAATTCAAGAGAATGTTAATGCAGGAGAGATTGGCACTTCAGTTGAAGTGCTGAAAAACACATCATCCCTGGTAAAAACTCCAGCGCCGGGTAATGTTTATATGAATGCAAACATATGGGCGAAAAAGAAATGAACCCAGGTCACTAGAGAACAGATAGATATGTTCAAAGAAGCCATATATATTTACAAAAACTATGTGAAATATTAATGGAGATTCTAAACCTGAATCGATCGGTTTTTATCAAAAAAACAATTTCAAACTGATAAAACAGTATATGCATAACGATTTTCCCAAAATGTATTTGAATATGTATCCAATAATTGAAATGATGCAACAAGAGGAAAATCGGAATCAATTTGAGAAATGAAATCTTTATTATTTTTTTATATTTCATGCAAGTATGGAGTATTGTGATTATATGACAACTGGTGATCTCATGTTAACCCCCGCCAGCGGCGGCGCATCACCGGGGTCTGGGGTCGCAACCCCAGCGCAGCATGTTGAAAGCTATTGATAAACGCATGCAGTTGATAATGACCATACGGTTCATACCGATGTTCATAGAACTCTGTAATTATGAGAATTACAAAAGCAGCATTGCTCATATTTGGACTAATACTAATAATCGGACAGGCATACGCTGCAGAAGTGGTAGTCATCCCTTCAACTCAGATAATAACCCCCGGAGCAACTTTCAACATTAACGTTTCCATCGACCCCCAGGGTACTGCGATCGCAGGCGCACAGCTTAACATCGCATTTAACAGCTCATTGATCAGAGTGAACAGCATAACAGAAGGAAACCTGTTCACCCAGAGGGGAGCAAACACATTCTTTAATGACGGGACAATAAATAATTCTACAGGGACTGTGATCAACACCTTCAACGCTATAATAGGCAGATACAACGTAACCACCCTGGGGAATTTCATAATAATTAATGCAACAGTCATAGGCACTTATGGGACATCGGGTATCAATCTTTCCAATGTCAAAATAAGCGATCCAAATGGAAATCCGGTCGCTTTAAATGTGAGCAATGGAAGCGTAATGCTCAACAGGGCGCCAGTGCTCGCATCCATAGGAAATAAAACAGTAAATGAAGGACAGTTTCTCACGTTCACTATATCTGCGTCAGATGCAGATGGTGACTCGTTGACATATTCAGCAACCGGTCTGCCCACTGGGGCAACATTTACCCCATCAAACAGAACTTTCCAGTGGACGCCAAATTACACTCAATCGGGTAATTATTCAACGAGTCTTGTTGCGACTGATGGCAATAATACAGTTCAGGAAAACATCGTAATAACTGTATATAACGTCAACAGAGCACCCACGTTCACAGCAAATCCAACAAATGGCTCTATATATGATGAATCAGATACGATTCAGATAAGCGTTACGGCAAATGATCCAGACAATGACATCTTGAGCTATTCAATAAAATTAGATGGTGTTCAATTAAGCACGTCATCGAGTTATAACTGGATAACGAATTTTTCAAATTCAGGTTACCATACCATTAACATATCAGTTAGTGATGGGATTACCGCATCAAACAGTACATTAACAATTTATATAAACAATGTTTATCCCCGCTATGATGTAAATGAAAATGGAGTGATTGATGTCGGAGATTTTACGATCATTGGTCAGCATTTCAATGAAATAGTAAGCATACCGTATCCGAGATATGATGTCAATTCAGACGGAGTCGTGGATGTACTTGATATTACATTGACAGCTCAATACTTTGGAGAATATACATGAAAGCCAGTAAGATATCAATAATTATCCTTCTTATTGCGGCATTAATAACTGGGTCTGTTGAGGCTCAGGCAGCCAGCGTCTCCCTTAATATGACATCTTTTGAATTATATGCGGGTCAAACGCTGGATGTGAATGTGACCGTTGATCCAGAGGGTGTTGGTATCGCAGGCGTTCAGATAGATGTATATTTTGATGGGAATACATTGGAACCGGTCGCCGTTAAAGAAGGAGATCTATTAGTTCAGAACGGCGCAAACACATTTTTTTCTGATATGGCTCCAGAGAGTAACTCTATTTCAAATATCGTTGGTGCGATCCTTGAAAATTCAAGCGTCATAAACCCTGATGTTTTTGCTACGATCACTTTTAAAGCTAAAAATGCAGGGACATCCTTTATAGAGTTAAGAAATGTAAAAATAAGTAAACCCAGCGGAGATTTATTGAACGTCAATATCTCTAGCAGAACATCGCTAAATATTATTTCAAATACTAATAATGATGGAAACAGTGGAAGTAGTGGGGTCAGTAGCGGAGGAGGAGCTGGGGGGGGTGGCGCAGGAGGAACCTCTGGTGAGGATTTCAATAACATCCAGCTGAAAGAAAAATTCGATCGTTTCATTAATAAAGATATCCCCACATCATACTGCTTCAGAAATGCGACCAAT
>JAUSDC010000019.1 GCA_030650845.1 Candidatus Methanoperedens sp. | reverse complement strand
AACTATTCTATTATTTCTATTTTTCTGTAAACATAACGACTCTGCTTTGTTATTACTCCCGAAAATGATGCATTAGCAAAGATTCCGTGTTTTTTGATTTACCATTTAATTTGAAGGGGATACCTTTGTTTCCTGTTCATGGAAATTGAAGAATCTCTGCTGGTATGGGCATGCCACCATACAGTATTTGCATCCTATGCAGCGCTCGTATCTTTGTAGCACCAGTCCATCTTCCCTCTTATATGTGGCATCCACAGGGCACACCTTCACACAGGGGGGGTGTTCGCAGTGGTTGCAGATAAGAGGCATGATGCTTGCGCTCACATTGGGAAACTTCCCTTTGAATACCGTGACAACACGGTTCCACTCCATCAGCCTTCTTTTCTTGTAGTCTTCAGGAGTACTTGATGTAACACTGTTCTCTGCTTTGCAGGCTACAGCGCATGCAGCACATCCAACGCATCTATCAAGATCAATGACCATTCCATATCTTACCATAATTTCACCTCACGCCCTGTAAACTTTGACCATTGTTGCATTGGTACAGCTCTGAGCTGAGATCACAGCGGAAAGGTTTGCCATTATCTCGTTCGGGTTAGCGCCCAGTCCTTTAGCGTATCTTCCATAGTTCCAGTGCCCATGCTCGAACGGGAAAACCACCATCCATGGGGGATTTCCCGGATTTATCACAGCCATTACCTTGATCTTACCTATTGGGGATTCAACCCAGACTTCGTCACCGTTCTTGATGCCAAGCTCTTCGGCTTTATCAGGATTAAGTTCTACCCAGCTTGTCCATCCTTTCCCGATAACTATCCCGAACCTTTCTTGCAGCCACTGTGTGTTTGCACCCCTGCCTTCTGCATGGGTTATCATCTTGGGCGAACTCATATGAAGCGGGAAGCCTTCTTCTTTACCTGCAAAATGCGGTTCTTCGTAATGGGGGTATGCAAAAAGGTCGGGGGATTTCAACTCGCTCTTTAGTATTTCTTTTTGCTTATCTGTAAATCCTTCAAGTTTTGAACTCCTGAATTCGAACTTGCCAGATTTTGTTTTCAGGAGTTTATCCTTTACAGGATCCTTGACAGTGATTGTTTTTACTTTTTTCCCATCCTTCATTTCTTCTTTTTCTTCTTCGGTCTTTTTCATCTCATTATTGTACCCCATTCCATCCCATTCGTAGAAATTTCCATTGGAGAAGCGATATATGTAAGGTTTCTTATACCAGGCTCCCTTTTCAGCCCACGAATCAAAGCCGTTAACTCCATTATCTCCCGGTGTTTTTTCAAAGCCTTTCGCTATTTCGCGCAGCATGTTATCATGGTTGCCAAGTTTGGTAAAATACTCACTTATTTTTCCGCCCATTCTCTTACCCAGGTCTATTATTACATCCACTGAATCCCTATTGTCATATATTGGTTTCACTGCCTGCTCTCTAAATCCAGTAACAGGATAACCTGAACTTGCATATACTGCCATATCCTGCTTTCTCTCAATGTAATAAGCATCCGGCAGTATATAATCCGCATAAAGCGCTGTTTCGCTCAAATAACTTGAGGTCTCTACCATGAAAACATCTTTAAAGGCTTCCCTTGCCCGCTGGGGATTTGGCATCGAGAATAAAGGATTGGTATAATAGGTGAACATCATACTCAATTTATAGGGATCACCCTTTGCATGATGATCCGGTACATTCTGGTATACATTGCTGGCAATCGGCCATTCATCGCTTTTTGCCTCATCTATTCTTGCTAGAGTGTGCGCCTTGAATTCTGTGTCAACCTTCTTGGCGATATCATCCATATAATCGTCGTCCTTCAAAGAAAGACTTGCATAGGGCACACCCATCTGGTACATCACTCCACCTTGTGCAAACATGCTTCCGACAAGTGCGTTGAGAGCATGGATCACCATGTGGTTGTAAGTACCATTGGTGTGGGCGCCTGCGCCTCTTTCGCCTGCTGCTATGGCAGGTTTTGTACTTGCGAACTCCTTTGCTATCCGGATGATTTGCTCAGCAGGGATGCCTGTTATCTCACTTGCTTTTGCTGGAGTAAAATTGGTAAGGACATTGTTCCAATAATCTATAAGCCCCAAAGTCCATTTTTCTTCAAAGTCTTCATTTGCCACTGTTTCTCCGGTGATGAACTTTCGTCCCGGTGTCTTGAAATCACCTACAAAGCTTCTATCCCATAATCCTTCAGTAAGAATGACCTGTGAGATCCCCAGAGCCAGTGCGCCGTCTGTTCCTGGTTTAACTGGTAGCCACTCATCAGCTTTAATTGCGGTCGTGGAGTATCTTGTGTCTACCATGACCTGCTTTGCCCTGATAGGTCTTCCTCTTCGCATGTGCGACCATTTCTGAAGCATCAGGTTTGTAGGTCTCCAGGCCTCGAGGGTTGCACCCCCGAAGTTGAGTACGTAATTACAGTTATCCCAGTCATAGGCACAGTAATCATCCGTTCCATCCATGCATAGCCTTGCTTTTTTGCTTGCATCTGCGCATATCGAGCTATGACCAATGTTATTGGGAGTACCATACAGCTTCGTGAAAGTTGTCCATACTGAGCCCGCCCTTCCCTGGTTCCTGCCGCTGAGGAAAGCGACAGTATGTGATCTTCCTTCATTCCTTGTCTGATTCAATCGTGCAGCTATGTCATTGAGTGCCTCATCCCATGAGACTTCCATGAACTTTGGATCCTCGTTTTGACCTTTATTAGGATTTGTCCTTTTCAGGGGGGATTTCACCCTGTCAACGTCATAAAGCAATTGAAGTCCCGCATATCCTTTGGGACATAGCTTGCCATTGCTGTAAGGATGATCTGGGTTTCCTTCTATCTTGACAGCTTTCCCATTGACCACTCTTATTTTTGTTCCACATCCCGCAGGACACTGGATACATACGCTTGAGACCCATTTTTCATCTCTGACCGCCTCAGTACCCTGAGCAAGCGCTTTAATAACAGGTCCGCCAAAACCAAGCCCAAGGGTTGCAGCACCTGCTATACCCGCAATCTTTAGAAAACTTCTCCGTTTCATTTTTAAGTCCAATACCATACTACAGCCTCCTTTTCATAATTATTACAACTATTTTATTATTAAATCAATTTCCTTTATTTCTTTTTCAGATTCCAATCGAGCTTTCTTGAATTCACCAGTTGCTTTTCCCATGGAGCGTGCCAGCTCAGGTAACTTGCTTGCTCCGAAAAGTAGAAGGATTGCAGCGAATAAAATTATCATTTCTTGAGTTCCTATCATATCTTTGTCACATCCAAAGCTAATTATTAATTATGTAAAGCAATATACATATAAAAGATTTTTTTAGAAAAAAATTTCTAATTAATTGATTTTACAGGAAGAAAAATTCCAGTAAATGAAGAATAGTGTGAATAAATTCAAAGATCAGCGCTTCTCAAAGCTTTAAACAACTTCTTTCCAACAGGTGTCAGCATATAATATTTCTCCCCATCCTGCTCTATGACCTTATGTTCCTTCATCACCCTCATATGGAAGTTCAACTTGGTGGCATCTTCAATACCAAGACTACGCTGGATCTCCGTGAACTTAAGCCTGCCTGCTTTAGAAAGTAGTTTGACCGCATCCTTTCTTGTTTGATTTGAGATCGCCTTGATCAGATCGGAATCAAATATCTGAGGTTTATCAAATTCTGCTTCTGCAAGAACCTTTCTTATTTTTGTCTGGACTTCATCTATCCTGAATGGTTTTGTGATGTAATCTGAGGCTCCTGCTTTCATGGCTTCAACTGCATTGTCAACAGTTGCAAAAGCGGTGATCAGAATTACACGGGTATGGGGTTTTATGCGTTTTGTTTCCCGCAATACTTCCATTCCCCCAACGACAGGCATGATTAGATCGGTCACGACGACATCAAAATCTTTTTTTCCTATTTTTCCAAGTCCCTGTTGACCATTCTCGGCAGAATCTACCGTAAATCCTGCATCTTCCAGCAGTTCGACCAACCCTTCCCGGATTTCTTTTTCATCCTCAATTATCAGGATATTCTTCATAACATCAAATCGGTAATTTTATTGTAAACGTTGTTCCAATTCCAACTTCACTTTTAACATCGATCGAACCATTGTGTTTCTTAATGATCCCATAACAAATCGACAATCCAAGTCCCGTTCCTTCACCAGGCATTTTGGTCGTGAAAAAAGGATCAAATATTCTTCCAATATTATCTTGCGAAATGCCGCAACCATTATCTTTTACGTCGATCTCAATGTAGCCATGTTTTACTACAGTTTTAATACTTATTTTTCCGTCCTTTGTTATGGACTGTATTGAATTAGTCAGTATATTCATGATGACCTGTTGGATCTGTTCTCTATCGGCCATGATAAATGGAAGATGCGTAAGGTCAGTAGTTATCTTAGTGCCATTTAATTGAGGTTCAAGAACATTTAATAAATTATCTATCTCCCTATTTATGTCTACCGAACTTATTTTTGGCTCCGATTGGTGCGCGAATTCTAGCAGTCTCTTCACAATACGTGCTGCTCTATCAGTTTCTTTATTGATGATTTGCAGTCTCCTGTCAGTTTTCTCATCCCACGTTTTTTTTAACATTACCTGGGTGTGAAGGGATATAGCGGTCAGTGGATTGTTTATCTCATGAGCTACTCCCGCAGCCAATTTACCCAGCATGAAAAGCTTTTCTGATTGAATGAGCCGTGCTTCAAGATTTTCCAGATCCTTCTGTTTTGTAATATCTTTGATAACCAGGACATTGCCAGCATTGCGACGATCCTGCAATGGTTTATTACTTATAAGACCGGGAAAATTCGAGCCATCTTTTCTCTTGAAAACATTTTCACCGCCCTGTATTTCCAAATTATCGTCCTCTATCGCCGTATAAAACAATATATTGATTTTACTGCCTGCAACTTCCTCTAAACAATAGCCGAATATCTTTTCAGCCCCACTATTCCAGGAAAGGATCTTTTTTTGTGAATCTACCAATATGATAGCATCACTTATACTGTCAACGAGTTTTTTATATCTCTCTTCTGATTCACGCAGTTCGTTTATGCTGTTATTCAGGTTATATGACATTTCGTTGAATGCCTTTGAAAGAATATTTATTTCATCTGTTGAGTCAGTTTTTATTTGGTATCCAAGATTCCCCCTGCCAATTTCTTCGGTTCCTTTTACCAGGGAACGTATTGGTCTTGTCAGATAATTTCCCGCTATATACGCCATTAAAACACCAAGTGCCCCTACAAAAAGAGTTAGGGTGATTATTGCACGGCTTGTCTGGTCTATCTTTTTATGCATAGACGTTTCATCCATTCCGATATGGACAAAACCTGCCCTGCCATCCAGGATTGGCGCTGTAAAATCAATGATAATGCCATCACCCGTATCGAGAAGATGGGGACTATTTTCCAGATTTATCTGAACAGTGAGAAGTTCCCCTGGAAAACCGCCTTCAAAGGTATGCGCCAGCACTTTACCCCCCGCATCGGTTATATAAATATAGTTAACATCTTTTTCTGTCTTTTTTGTATTCTCAACGAGCCTGTGTACATATACTGTATCCTCAATCAGTATAGATTCTAGAATGCTTGCTGCCAGATTCCTTGATATGACCTGTCCTCTCTCACGAAGCTCTTCTGACAATGTCTTTGTGAGGCTAACCTGCACAAAAATAGTGGTCAGGATTCCAAGGAGCATTATGATGAAAACTATCCAGATAACAAATTTCTTTACCAATCCCCCGCCTATGAAATTATTTATTCTATGTATCTTTTGTTTTAGCATCGCTGACTACCTTTTTCATATCTCTTACAGAATTATAGAGGCTGTCATTAGCTTCTGAGAACCGATCTATCATGATGCGATCCAGTATCTCTTTTCCCTTTTTGTCCTCATGCATTTGAATAAGAATTTTGCGCAACTTCTCTTTCAGATCTGGGTCAATGTCTTTTGAGACCACCAGAGGAGGAATGCCATATGGAGGCGACTTACTTATGATTCTAGTTCTTGAAGTAAATCTCGGGTCGGTTGCATTTTTAAAATCCCATACCAGACTATCCACAGCAGCACCGTCAACCATCTTTTCAGCTACTGCCTGAATGGATTTATCATGGCTGTAGGTGAAAAATGTCAGCTTGAAAAAAGTTTCCGGATTCTCACCTATCTTCGCGATCATATACTCCGGTGATAACTTCCCTGAATTAGAAAGGGGGTCAGTGTAGGCAAATGTCTTTCCTTTCAATTCTTCAAGCGATTTGATGCTACTGTCACCCGGCACTATAATATATGAGTAATAGCGAGGTTCTCCTCGCACTATGGGCACTGCCAGGAGTTCCATGCCAAACTGGTCTTTCCCCTCAATATATGCAAGACTGCATACAAAAGCTGCATCCACACTATTTTTCCGAACGAGGTCGTTTACTTCCTGATAGGTCTTACGTTGTACAAGCTTTACCGGAACACCCATTTTCAAAGAAAGATAATCGAACATATCCTGATAATAAACCAGAGTCTCATCTGGTGAAATAATAGCGGATACTGCGATCCTGAGAATCTGTGCATCTGAATTATCGAGATTGTCCGCAGTACGATTTGATAAGTTGACCTTTACAACTCCTTCTGGTTCAAGGCATCCGCTTATAATTGCAAATGATAGTATCACCAACAGAATCATTTTTTTTTCGGATATCATACAAACTCAATTCAAATAGTTATGTATCGTTTTATCCTACCATACATTAAAAGATTTTGTACGGCACAAAAAAAAACCACTCTATTTTAGCATAGATGTGCCGCCACTCATTTTGACTTACGCCCATCTGAGACAATTATGAATTATGGAAAAAACTATGCTATAAATACCTCAAATAGCTTGCGGTTTCTCTGAAAATGTCTGAATGCTCAGAAGAATGCCCAGACTTATAGGTAAGATCAGACCTATGAACTTGAACCAGAACGCATAGTTTAAATCGTCACCAACTGGCATTATGCTTATATTTGGCATTTCAATTCCAATTGCTACTGACAAAATGATTAGAGATATTTGTATACATTCAGTTATTTTGTTTTTCATATATTTCACCTCCTTTTTATTCATTAGACCAAAGAGTTATTTGGCTCTTATTTACCTGAAGACTCATTATTAATATAAACAAATCGATAGTTTTTGAGGTTGTTTTTACTTTTTAATACTTATTACCTGACCTTCAGAGTTTCATAGGCTACATCTGAAATAGTTCCTCTTCTAAACCCAACTTTTTTAAAATCTCTTTTTGTTCTTTCGTGAAAACAGTAAGCTTTTCAATATTCTCTCCTGCCA
>JAUSDC010000013.1 GCA_030650845.1 Candidatus Methanoperedens sp. | reverse complement strand
TATTTTATCCGTGAGCCCAAGTCTAAAAGAAAGTCTTTTGACATGCGTATCAACGGCAATCCCTTCAAGTTTTCCGAATGCGCCCGACAGAACAATGTTGGCAGTTTTTCTTGCAACTCCGGGAAGTGTAACAAGTTCTTCCATAGTATCTGGAACTTTTCCATTGAAATTATTTACAAGCATCTCGCACATTTTTTTTATGTTCTTTGCTTTGGTCATGTAGAAACCGGTTGAGTATATTTCCTTCTCAAGTTCTTCCTGTGAAGCTGAAATATAGTCATGTAGAGACCTGTATTTCTTAAAAAGTTTTTTTGTGACTTCGTTCACTTGCCTATCAGTACACTGTGCTGAGAGTATAGTTGCAATGAGAAGTTCAAGTGGATCTGAATGTAAAAGTGTGACTCTCACATCTGGATATTCATTTTTTAATAATTCGATTATTTCGAAAATTTTTTCATCCAATTTTTTCATCAACCATTATTTTCAATTATTAGTTGCAGAATAATTAAAGGTTTTTGACCGATATGTATAAATCTTAATACGTATAACAATAATAATATAGTATAGAATAAATGGAGGAAACTAAATGGCAAGTAAAACAATTGTAAAATCCCCCGCGTCCTCGTGGTGGAATGAAAGACAAAAAATACTGAAAGGCATCGCAGCCAAACCTAAGAAAGTTGTCAGAGCTAAACCCAAGAAAGTGGTAAAAGCTAAACCTAAGAAAGCGGTAAGAGCTAAGCCTAAAGTGGTAAAAGCTAAACCTAAGAAAGTTGTCAGAGCTAAACCCAAGAAAGTGGTAAAAGCTAAACCTAAGAAAGTTGTCAGAGCTAAACCCAAGAAAGTAGTAAAAGCTAAATCTAAGACAACAGTCAGATCAAAGAAAAGATAAAAAGTTTCATATTTTCCAGCGGCTGTGCAACTTCAGGCATGAAAGTCCGTTGTTGCATTCCACTCCTTTTTTTTGTATCAGTATCTTGAACGTTTCTCCCATATCCATCAAAAGCGTTTTTATGGGAAGCATTTTTTTCCAGTAATTCACAGGATCTTTTTCTTGTATTTTTTTCAGGTATTCATCAATCCCAAGCCCCATTAAAAAATGAACCTGATCTGTTAAACCGCACAGCTCAAGTCCATTCTTTCTGCCCCAGTGAGAGAGAGCCGAGAAATTTACGTGCGATGTGATATCCTGTTCTCCCACATGTTCATACGGTTTTTCGCTGGCAGTATGCCTGTGATAACACATGAGAGTACCCCTGTTCCTGTAATCCTGATATAATTCTGATGAAGGATATCCGTAATCTATCGTGATGACAAATCCTTTTTTAAGAATCGTGCCAAGTTCATGTATCCAGTGTAAAGCATCAAGGTTTACCTCTGTCCTGAATCCACGAGGCAGAACAACACCAAGCTCTACGAAGTAAGAATTAAGTTCATCTGAAGCTGGTTTCAGTGTCTCCACAAAACCGTCCTCATTATCCACGAATACTTCCATTAGTTCTTCTTCCATGACCACCTGATGAACTGGGAATGCATCCACAAGCTCATTTGAGAAAACGCATCCTTTCATTCCTGAAAGTTCATTCAGGGAACTGCACCATCTGACGTTTTCACCCAGTTTCTCCTGCTGAATATTTCGCAGTGCCGGACTTTTTTCGACGATGCAGTAATCAAGGTCGTTGAAAATTTCAGGATTTTTTTTAAGAAATTCAATAACATCCAATGACAAAACTCCTGTGCCTGCTCCCATCTCCACAACAGTGATTTTTTTTTCTCCGATGATGCGCCACATCTCTTCGATTTGTCTTCCCAGCATCTCGCCAAAAGCAGGTGTCAGGTTCGAGCTCGTGTAGTAATCCCCATTTGTTCCTATCTTGTCCCTTTCTGAAGTATAGTATCCAAGCCCGGGGTAATATAGCGCCATATCCATAAAATCGCGAAAAGAGATTGGGCCTTGTTGTTGGATCTTTTCGATGATAATATCTTTTAAGGACATTAATTCCTTATTTGGCTCAAAACTATTAAATATATTATCAAACGATGGTAGGTTTCTAGATCTTATATTAATTTATCCAATGTTAATGAGAATAATATGCACCAAAAAGAAAGAACGGAAGATTACTCGATAGATGTGCAAAATCTCACAAAAAAATTCGGTGATTTTACGGCAGTAGATAATATTTCCTTCTCTGTAAAACGGGGTGAGACTTTTGCCTTCCTTGGACCTAACGGTGCAGGAAAAACAACTACAATAAAGATGCTTACCACACTTCTTCGTGGTGGGAAGCTATCTGTTTTCGAAAATCGAGATATGATCAGCATTGATTGAACGGGGATGATAATGGTTTTTGCCATCACAGGCACCGTCGGATATAAAACCAAAACTCTTAAATATGACTATAGTCATGTATGAGTATAGTCATACTAGACCGTAGTCATAAATTTAGAAGATGTTAACATGTCCCTTCGCGAGAAAAAGAAAATAGAAACAAAAAATAATATCTTTGAAGTGGCGGGAAGATTATTCAAAGAAAAAGGATTTGAAAGCACAAGTATTGATGAGATCACCGAAGAAGCTGGAATAGGTAAGGGCACATTTTTCAATTATTTTCCGACTAAAGAGGCGCTTCTCGTATATTTTGGAGAACAAAGGGATGAGATAATTTATAGTTTGATAGGAAATGAGCTAGCAACAGTTTGCTCTACCAGGGATAAGATAAAGAAGGTACTGGCATTTCTGGCAGAGAATTATGAAAAGGACAAAGAACTTACAAAACTGCTGGTCTTTGAATACATAAAATATATAAGATTTACAGATTTGAAATCTGATGAAGATAAAAAAAGACGCTACCGGCTCATTAAGATAATAAGCGATTTACTTGAAGAGGGGGTAAGAGAGGGAGACGTCAGAAGCACTATAGATGTAAAGAAAACAACTGAAATTCTGACTGCGATCTACTTGTTTTCTCTAATGGCATGGTTAAAGCCAGAGAGCGATTACTCATTTGCCATGGATATTTCCGAAAAGATCGATATGGTATTCAAAGGTATCGGGAGTTGAATTGTATGAAGGATACTGTTATGGAACTACAGAACGTCTGGAAAATCTATCGCATGGGTGAGTTTGACGTACCTGCACTTCAGGGAATTGACCTGGCAATAAAGGCAAGTGAGTTCGTGGCTATAACAGGGCCAAGCGGATGTGGAAAGTCAACCATGTTAAACATGATAGGCTGTATGGACATGCCCACTCGCGGAAAGGTTTTGCTAGAAGGCAGGGACATATCAGAATTTAGCAGTAATAATCTTGCACGTATAAGAGGTAAAAAAATCGGATTTGTGTTTCAGACTTTTAATCTTTACCCCACTCTTACAACAATAGCAAACATTCAGCTCCCGATGAGGATCCATGAATTTCCTGAGAGCGAAATAGAGGAGACATCAAAAAAATTGCTGTCTATTGTTGGATTGACTGAACGTGGATCTCATTTCCCGTCTCAATTATCAGGCGGACAACAGCAGAGAGTAGCAATAGCAAGGGCGCTGGCTGCAGGTCCTTCTATTCTCCTGGCAGATGAGCCCACAGGGAATCTTGACACAAAAACAGGAAGCGAAATAATGGATGTTTTCAAACGTTTGAACCGCGAGGGATTGACTGTAGTGATGATAACACACGACATGAAAATTGCAGGATATGCAGGAAGGGTTGTGAAAATGCTTGATGGAAAAATAGTAGGTGAAACATGAAAAAATTGTATTTAATTTTAATTATCGTATCGACATTAATGATGGCGCAGGTTGCATCAGCAGCCTCAAATTATCTTGTGACTGATAGTGCACCTGTGTATCCCGGAGATACCACATATGTCTACGTACCGATAATGAACATGGGATTTGGATCATTCATGGAAGATGTATCGGTCAAACTGGTGCCCAAAGATAATGCATCATTTAACGCAGTGACTATTCTGAATGATGTATATTCAATAGGAACTATAAATGATTGGGGCGACCAGAGAACAGCAAAATTCAGGATCCATGTAAATCCTGATGCCCTGGAAGGAGATTATTATTTCAATGTTTATATTACTTACAAAGGGCAACAAACAAGAAGTGGAACTCAAGCAGGTCCGACAACGACAAAGCTTGTGGACCAGATATTAACGATCAAAGGGAAGCCTTTGATAGTTCTTGTTAATTCAACACTTGGAACAATAGCACCGATGAGCATTAATACGGTGACTCTACTGTTTAAAAATGCGGGCACAGGCACAGTACAGAACGCTGTAGCAGAAATAAACCTTGCTGGCGTGAATACGAATTCAGTGTTTTCTATTCTGGGCGGAGGGACACAATTCTCCCTAGGCAATCTGAAAGCAGGCGATGTAGCCAGTATCACATTTGATCTGGCCGTAGACATCGCAGCCCGTCCAGGAGTGTATAATCTGCCCGTGAGAATTACAGGCATGAATAATTATTCTTCTGATAATTATGCCGGACTGGTTGTTGCAGGAACCACTGATTTTGATATAAGTTACCAGGAAACTTTAGGTTCGTTTTCGCTCAACGTTGCAAATGTAGGAGTAAATCCAGCAAGTGCTGTGACCGTCAAAATACCGGTACAAAAGAATTTCACTACAACAGGAAGCAGTTCTTCCGTGCTTGGGAATTTAAATTCTGGTGATTACACCTCTACAATATTCCAGATCACAAAAAATTCTGGAGCAGGAAACAACCTTGAATTGGAAATCCAATATTCCGATACAAGTGGAAAGAGAAATACTATTGCAAAGACCCTTCCTGTAGAATTATCAGCCGGGGGTGCGCAGGCTGGAGCGAAAGGCACAGCAGGTACGAATTATTACGTATGGGCACTGGCGGTAGCAGTTATCATTATTGTATTCTGGCAGAGGAAGAAGATATCAGGTTTGATCAAGAAATAGCAGGCGCAACTAAATGAAAACGTTAGATATTTTCACATTATCCCTGAGCCATGTTAAGAAAAGCAAGATGCGAAGCTGGCTCACTGTTATCGGCATTGTGATAGGGGTGGCTGCTGTCGTAGCTATAATATCCATAGGCGAGGGCTTGCAGGAAAGCGTACAGGCTAACCTGGGTAGTCTGGGAGCTGATTTGATCACGGTCACTCCGGGTTTTTCGCGTGCTTCTAATGGTTTTGGGGGAATGGGAGCCGCTTCAGGTACTATTAATCTCACGGATAGAGATCTGAACGCAATAAAGCAGGTGCCCGGTGTTTTATATGTAAATGGCATGGTTTCAGGAAGGTCAGATATGATACTGGGTACGGAGAAGACCTCAGTATCCATAAGCGGGGTAGACACCGCTGTATGGCGTTCCATGGTTACAACGAAGCTTGAAGCCGGCAGATACCTTCAGCCAGGTGATTCGAACACTGCGGTTATTGGCTATTCTTTAGCTCATGAAACTTTCTTACAGCCGATCACCCTGAATAGACCAATTACAATAGGGGGAAAGACTTTCAAGGTCGTGGGAATATTCGCCAAATCTGGCGGTTTTGGAGGAGGAGATAATGCGGTATATATCCCTGTAGATTATGCTCGTGATGTGATAACTGAGAGTATATCCAGAAACATATTTAACTCCATCATGGTAAAAGTAGCCGACCAGGCCCAGGCGAATAAAATAGCTGAGGATATCATTCTGAAACTCATGCAGTCAAGACATGTGAATACAAGAACCAGGGATTTTACAGTCACTGCATTCGCATCAATTCAGCAGCAGATAAACAGTGTCACTCAGGCTATATCATTGTTCCTGACGGCGATAGCGGCAGTCTCGCTTCTTGTTGGTGCCGTTGGAATAGCAAATACCATGTTCATGTCGGTCATGGAACGCACGAGACAAATAGGATTACTCAAGGCACTTGGAGCTACTGATAATGAAGTAATGAAACTTTTCATTATGGAATCCGGATTATTCGGATTTGTTGGTGGAATAATAGGGATTATTTTTGGCATACTGATATCGGTAATAGTATCTGCGGTAGGTCTGGGAATGGGGGGTGGCGGGACAATGGGCGCTGTTGTCACACCCCAACTCCTGGTCTTTGCACTTGGATTCTCTATATTTGTGGGCATAATCTCAGGCATTGCACCTGCAAGATCGGCAGCAAAGATGAATCCGGTTGATGCCCTGCGGTTTGAACAATAGGGGATCATATGCAAAACGGTAATTTCTTCAAAAAAATTTTAAATTTTCTGATATTCAAAATATGAATACACAACGATATAAATGGATATTAATATCACCGGGACAACGATAATAAATATTGCAAGGCTCTCAAAAAAGATTGCTGAAATAGCAACAACTCCAGCGATCTTGAACAACTTACCGCCAATTTTATGAGTTTTATCCCATACTTTATCGCTACTCATAGTCCAGGGTGTCCTTATTCCAATAAACCAGTTCCTTTTTGCATTTTCGATCAAAATTCCAGTATAATAAAATAGTATAGCCAGAGCGGGAGATAAGAAAGTAGTCATATTGAATATATATCCGGAGTTCCAGAAAAGGGTCAGTAGATATATATAAAATAGAAAAACCATTATCAAGACTACAAATCCGTCAAAATATTTTCTGAATTGCTGTATATTGGATTTTAACGGGTCTATCCTTGGTATAAAGATAAAGAGCAATAACATTCCCACTGAAATAATTGGCATAAGAAATAATCCCCAGAACTTTGACATATAACCATTAACCTGTCCCTGGGCATTCCAGTGTGATGCCACTTTTTCTGGCATTTGAGGATAATAATAGATGCCAATAGCGAATGATAAAATAATTATACCAAGCATGATAATTTCGCTTTTTCTCATAGTTATGAATATTAACTCATGTTTTATTAATAACCTATTGTCGTGTGGTAGGACATCAAGAAACTCCCAACATAATTATTTAAAGAAGCACGATAATATATTATTCTAAATTAACCGGTACGAACAGGCGATCCCTTTGCTTCCCATAGTAACACACTCCCTCACTAAACGATTCGGCGAACTGACAGCAGTAGAAAATCTATCCATAACCATCAAACAGGGCGAGCTATTCGGCTTCATCGGGCCTAACGGCGCTGGCAAAACAACCACCCTGCAAATGCTTAGCGGTCAGATACTCCCAACATCAGGCACAGCGCAAATATCAGGCATAGATGTTGCCTCCGACCCCATCTCAGTAAAAGCCGCTATCGGTATAGTTCCAGAACTTGAATACCCGCCCTCTTTTTTGACAGTGGAAGAATATCTGCATTTTGTGTCATCTGTCAGGGGACTGCATGAGAACGGGAATGTGGACAGTTGGATAGAATTCTTCGGGCTTGAAGAAAAGCGCGAAACGATGTGCATGAGCCTCTCCAAAGGGCAGAAGAAAAAGGTCACCTTATCGGCGGCCTTGCTTCACGAACCCAGAATCTTGTTCATGGATGAGCCTTTCCTTGACCTTGACCCGCTCATCCAGAGGAAATTCAAAACCTGGCTGCTTGACTTCGTAAAAGGAGGCGGGACAGTGTTCCTCAGTACCCATATCCTTGAGCTTGCTGAAAAGCTCTGCACCCGGGTAGGCATCATTGATAAGGGAAAACTCGTTGCTTTCGGCAGCATGGAAGAACTCCGAAGCAGAGCGGGTGAAGACCTGGAGCAGATCTTCGTGCGGCTTGTTTCGGCTTAGGAGAAAAACATGCTTTATTCTATGTCCTCTTTGCGCTCTTGTTCAAAACATTCAGATCTCAACTATAATATCCTGAAACTGATGTTCAAAGAAGAGTTCAGGCTCCAGGCATCTTTCTTCAATCGCTCCTATTTTCTCTTTTCATCCCTGACCATCGTCCTTTTCACATTCATAATGGGAGCGACCCTTCCATTGCTGCGCCGTGCCGTGGCGATAGAGGATATGATTCTTGTGGCGCACTGGGTTCTACTGTTCTATGGGCTTAGCGTGGGCGGGTTTGCCATGTTCGGAGATCGTATCCTTGAGCGGCGATTTGGCAGTGTGAGCCTTCTCCTGGGTAGCGGCTATACCCTGCCCATACGTTTCAGGCGGCTGTTTTTACTGTTCTACATCAAGGATACACTTTACTATGTGTTCTTCACAATCCTGCCGATGATACTGGGACTTGCGCTGGCGTCAGTATTCGTGCCAATCTCTTTTTCTTCCCTCTTTTATCTCTTCGTATCCCTGACCCTGTCTTTCCTCATCGGAATAAGCATAAGTGTACTGCTTTTCGCGGTACTTGCGCGCATAGGCGTTTCAGGGCTTGTCATAGCTGCTGCCGGGGGATCATATATATGGTTTGCTGGGATTGATATTAAAGTGGTCGCAGCTCAACTCCCCCCGCTTGTGTTCTACCATTCCCATTCTTTTTACATCGTGCTTGAAGTATTGATCATATCACTGCTGCTCGGAGTGATATCTTCCTTTTTCATAAAAGAGACGCCCACCCCCCATGAACGGAAAGCAAAAGAGGCATTCATGAGAACACTGAGTTTGACCTCCAGAATGGTGTCGAAATATGGTCCAATGCTGTCCAAGGATATCTTAGATCTTGTACGCAGCGGCATTATATTCCCGGTCATATTGACTTTCATGACGCCGCTTCTGTTCTTATATGCGGTGACGTGGTTTGTCGAATCTGTAATGCTCTGGAACTTCAGTTTTTCCCTGCTATTCTATGCAGCCATGGTAGGATTCTTCTGCACCCTGCTTTATAGCTGGCTGTCGAATGTAGACATATCAGAATGTTACAATTCCCTGCCACTGTCCATGCCTCATGTCATCCGGACAAAATTGATTCTTTTCCTGTTCTTTATATGCGTCGTTGCAGTGCCATACCTTGTTGCAGTGGGATATCTTAAAGGAGAGATGGACTTGCTATTGATCGGCTTGTTCATAATGTTCACAGTATCCTCATATGTGGGTTCTGTGCTTGCTTATCTCACAGGATTATTCACGAATAGCTATCTTCTTGACGCAAAGATCCTGCTTCAGTTCTCGCTCTTTGTGGTTCCAGTACTGCTTGCTGAAACACTTTTGTCATTCTATTATCCGGTAAGCAGCGAATTTTCAACGCTCTATCTGACGGTTATTGGACTTGTACTGGTCGCAGCTTCCATACTATTCCTGAGCAAGCTGGACAGCCGCTGGAAGGGCAGGATGTTCAGGATTTCCTGATCTTAGCGTCCCTTCGCATTCATACTAATGGAAAAGAAATAGAATACTTTAAATCAGAGAAAAAAGATATTTATTGATGTATCATGTCAACCAAATTTAACAAAGACGACATTATAATGGGGTATCAAATAGCCGTAAATTACACCGGGTTATTTGCAGGTAAAATCCTTAGAGTTCGTCCAGCCATCA
>JAUSDC010000255.1 GCA_030650845.1 Candidatus Methanoperedens sp. | reverse complement strand
CATCGCCGAATAAGAAGGAGAGATTGCTCCCTCCCTCTCTTCTAAGAACCGTACGTGAAAGTTTCCCTTCATACGGCTCAAGCCTCTATTAACCCTTTATTAGGGCAGCAGTTATTGGTCATGGTCATAGTTTCAGGTTTACAGATATTCTTTACTTCATCACACACATTCTTTGCTATGGTTGTCAGTTTCTTAACTCCCAATTTCACCTTTCTTGAAGTAAAGTATTCTTTATCAAGGTGTGGGTTCATGTCTAATTTCAGTTTTATAGGTCTGACTATTTTAGTGTCGGATAGAAATCTTAGTGGTTTCGTGCCATCAGAAAATACCCATTTCCTCCTTTCGACTGAATGCCAGTATTTATCGGCAATCCAATGTTTGGATTTCTCAGGGTGTCTTCTCTTAGCCCAATGCCAGAGCATACCCCATATTCTTGAATCAAGTTTTTGAAATATTTCACTGGATACGACAGATTGGTGATAGTTTGCCCAGCCTGTTATTATTGGGTTGAGGACGTCAATTAATACTTCCTGTTTCCACGCTTTTCCATCCTTGATTTTATCACTGGTTTTCACCGTGAATTTATCAATGGAATTCTTAGATGGTTTAACAAGAAGTTTACCGTTGTATTTTCTAAAATTCCATCCGAGAAAGTCAAAGCCGTCGTCAATGTGGGTTATCAACGTTTTCTCATCGGATAGTTCCAGCCCTCTATCTTTCAGGAAGTCTTTTATCAGTTCTTTAACTTCTTTGGCTATTTCTTCTGTATTTGCAGTAACTATGAAGTCATCAGCGTATCGCACAAAATTAACCTTGTGTTTTACTGTTCGTTTTCCCGCTATTCGTTCATACCTGTTTTTTGGGTAATTTTCAGAGAGTATCTTTTCAATCCCATCCAAGGCTATATTTGCCAGAATAGGCGAAATAATGCCCCCCTGAGGAGTTCCTGCATCTGTTGGAAACAGTTGGCGGTTAAAGATATAACCTGCCTTTAGAAATTGTTTCAGAACTGATTTATCCATCAGAATATTGTCTATTAACCATTGATGAGAGATGTTGTCGAAACAATCTTTTATATCGCCTTCCAAAACCCAAACAGGTGAATTTTTCTTGCATAGATAATGGAAGGCATATTCACAAGCATCATGTGTGCTTCTGAATTTTCGGAATCCAAATGATGTTCGATTAGCATTTATTTCTGCTACCGGCTCTAAAGCCAGAGCATAGAGTGATTGCATAGACCTGTCATACATTGTGGGAATTCCTAAAGGTCGCTTCTTCTTTTTCCCGGGTTTTTCAATGAAAACCCTTTTCAGCGGCTTTGCCATATACTTTTTATCAGTCAAACTAAGAGCGGCTTTCATTTTGGATTCAGGTGATGACCATGTTTCACCGTCTACCCCTGCCGTTCGTTTGCCTCGATTTTGAGTTACTTTTCTTGTTGCTAACAGTTTTGCATAGAACGAGTGAGTTAGCAAGTACTGCAACCTTTTTACTAAGTACCATATACCATATTTTACTGCTTTTGCAATTCTGGTTTGCAACCTGTTGACATGTTTCTCAACTTTCTTCCAGTCGATGTTATTCCACTGGTCTTCAAGTTTTATGTTCTCAAGCTTCTCACCTTGCGGTGTAATTGAAATTCTTGAGTTCACAGGCAATACCTCCATTCATGCAATAAGACACCATTGAGTAAGTCAGCGTCCTTTCGGATTGAGGCAAATTTTGAACCTCTATATAGTGCATTACACACAATCGTTTGCTTTTTACTCTCTCCTCTGCCCTCTGCTCCATTGTTACTCTTTGCAGAGTTCCTACCAGTTTCCTGGAGAGCATAGGGTTTGCCAAGCTTCACATCACAAATAATTCCAAATACTTTAGAAGCCACCTGTAAGCCGAAAATCATTAGTCCATTTACTATGATGTCACGCGAGCCATCGTAGTCTGATTTTGTACCTTTTGGTCTAAGCGTAGTCAGTCTTGTTTCGCTTATGCACAGTAACGACTTTTGCGGTGATTCAACGTTATGTTTCTTCATGGTATTTTTATCCTAACAGATTGGTCGGATAAGACTTCCAACATTTCCATATTGTCCTGCAAGCTTCAGACCCCGGCATTACTGCCGACGCATGTTACAGTAGGATTGCCCCAAATGGAGGGGGTAGCATGTTCTGCAATTTGTGATGCGACTTTCATGTCGCGACGCGTAATCTGTGTTCTATGGTTGATCCTGTAAATCCTGTCGATCCGGTCGAAGCGATAAATGAAGGTCATCTGTCTGGAAAGTCCCCAATATTCGGCAATAGATTTAAAAACGTGGAAAGGCATAAGAAATGATCATGCAATCAAAAAGTAAATATGAAACATTAATATTGAGTGAATTAAGGGAATTCCCTGAAGAAACGCTTCCAATGGTAAAAAGAATACTGCATTCACTAAAGGAGTCTCTCATTGCTATTAAAATAAAAAAATCAGTTAGAATAAAATCAAGTGGTTTATGCGGGATATGGGAAGATAGCCGAAACGCAGATGAGATAATCCATGAGATTCATTCCTGATCAAAAATGGTAATATTATAGATGATGCAGACATTTTTATTGCAGCTTGCGCACTTTCAGAAGATACAACTCTTGTCACAAACAATATAAGGCATTTTGACCGAATAAAACGATTAAAACTGGAAAATTGGTTCTATAAATAAGTCCCTAAGTGTGATTTATAATTTTCAGACAGGATGAACTGGTCGGAATGAGACGATTTTGGTGGTAAATCTGTGTAAATCGGTGTCGATCTGTGTCTAAAACAATTCAAGGCAGCTATTATAGACCACAGAGTCAGCTATGAACCTTCGGTACGTAGATGAACATGAAAAAAACAACGAACTGGTACGAACTAAAACGAACTCCGGTGGCGTGAGTTCGTCGAGTTCGTTGTGTTCGTTGCTACAGTAAGCTGCGCTCTTTTTTAAACAATAGTTCAA
>JAUSDC010000254.1 GCA_030650845.1 Candidatus Methanoperedens sp. | reverse complement strand
CCACCCTCATAAGTACGCTCACTGGAAAGAAACTACGTACTGGAAGGCGTCCTGGAGTGACACGCAAGGCACTTCAAATCCCCTACCAGGATGTTCAGATAACTGATATGCCAGGGTTTGGATTCATGAGCGGTACAACTGAAGAGAGCATGGATGCCATCAAAGGTAATATCGTCCACTACATTGAAGACAATGCCGAAAATATCGCATTCGCGGTGATGGTGGTGAATACGGGGTCCTTTGCTGAGATAGTGGACAGGTGGAACAGCAGGAATGAGATACCTGTAGAGGTTGAGCTGTTCGAGTTCCTTCATGAGATGAATATTGATGTGATCGTGGCAGCGAACAAGATAGATAAAGTGGGGAATGTGGATGAAACGCTTAACGGGGTCGCACAGAGGCTGGGCATGATGCCGCCATGGAAACAATGGCTTGACGTGATAGTGCCAGTGAGTGCTAAAAAGGGAAACATAGGTGAGCTGAAAAAACTTATGCAGATTAAACTGGAAGCTTTGCGGGCGAATTGATGTTTAATATTACTCTCTAAATCTAAATTATTACCATCTGATTATTAAAATCCGGGGCGCCTACCTGACCCCTTGAATCCTCAAGTTCATGCTGCAATCCAATTAGCAAGATTATGTTTGATGCGATGCAAACGTTCATTAGATAGCCAATAAAGTCCAACACCTCTACTTGCATCTGATATGGAAAAGTCTAAATCTATCCATGAAATTCCGTGCTTTCAATAAATCTTCTCCAGAAGTTCGTTATGAGTTGGTTTCGAGTTCGTTGTTTCGTTTTCTATTTCTTGTTTCATGATTTCCAGCTATTCGTTCTTATGAGCTCAACAGGTATCTTCCCGCTATGCACAGCGGTCGCAACAAGCGCGCCGCTAATACCGATCTGCTTCAGGGCTTCGATATCGTCCATGTCCTTTATCCCACCGCCCACAATCACATCATGTGATGATACTGCAGCGATGTCTTTCAAAAAACCCTCATCAATTCCTGCGCCTGTTCCAACCCTTGTAAGTTCAAGGACGATAATATCCCCGATCTCATGATCATTTAACAGTTTAACAAGTTCCGCCGGTTCCACATCCATGTTACTGTCTTTTGTAAGCACCTTCCCGCCTTTCAAATCGATGCTAACATTGATCCTGCCGGGAAACCGAACAGCTGCTTTTTCGATCAGCTCAAATGAGGCTGTTTCTGTGCCCAGGATGACAGTATCAGATATCTTTGCACATTTTTCAACGTCATTCATGTTCTCTGCGCCAATATCTGCCATTGTTCTTGTTTTCCCTGAAATTTTTTCGATCAGATCAAAATTATCCCCTTGATGCTGCAATCTATCAAGGTCAGCGATATAGACTTCGCGCGGGGACAGCACCTGAATTATTTCAAGCGGAGCTGATGAATCGCATACCTTACTGCCCGCTACAGGCTGGTACTTTGATCTTTCGCCCCGTATGGCATGCACCGCAGTACCCTTCTGTATATCTAATACGAAAATAATTCGAAACATTTCTCACACCATACTTACGTATAACGTGACAAATGCATATAACTGTCACCCGATGCATTAACGAAAATCCTTTTCTTCATCATCTTTTTTAATTTTTCAATAACTAATTTACATGTTTGAAGGGTCTATCGGGCATAGAAGCATGACAGATGGTACATCCCCTCAACGTCCCGGTGTCCCCCTCCAGTTCTATGAACTTGATGCCATCGTTGATTTCCATGCTCGGTGCTATTGCATGTGGGCTATCGTGACACCCAGCGCAATATGTTCCTCCATGTCCTTTAGACAAACGGTATAGCGGTTGATCGGGCTTATAACTATCACCATGGCATGTTACGGCACCACAATTCGGCTCATTGAGCCATGGTTCGGGGTTTTGAGAAACAACGTCTATAGTACCATGGCAAGTCGTACAATTCAAAGCAAAATTCTGTGACATAGTATCTCGCAAACATCTCGTTTTTGGCCCTGGGTGGCAGTTATAACAACCGTCAGTATCCGGAGTTATATCCGGCATATCCTTATGGTGGCGGTGCATTGCGTTCGAGAGGCTTGATATACCGGGTACACCCGCCGCATTTAATGCGTTCGAGAATGACATTCAGCACAGAGAACCGGACGGCGATCCATAAGGGGACCTGTATGACCAGCAGGATAATTACTCATATTGAGATGCACATTAATTCACTTGAGACCGGTGCAACGACAGTGATCTGGGCAAGTACCACTGAAGGATTGTTTACACTTCGCACTTTGATCAGAGCATTCTGGAATGGATATGCACTTTGATTAACAGCATCCATATCGCGATACTCTGTCAGCGGGATTCCCTCGGCTATATAATGATCACCTTCCAGGTCCATGCTGCCTGACAAACCTTTACCTGTTAAACCAATATTCGGAGGCAAGGGCGCTGAAAGATTGAATAATTTCCCGGCATACAATCATAAAAATCCCCTAATCACATTTCCCCCATTATGTCCCATATCCCCATCATTCCAATATCCTCATGTTCGAGTATATGACAGTGGAACATCGCCATTCCATCGTAGTCCATCACAGGAACAAGTATCTTTACACTTCCCATTTTTGGGACGATGACGACATCCTTCCAGGCTGGAGCCTTCATATATAAGGATGCATAAGACGAATCACCTCCGGTGATAGAGAGCACCTGGCAGGCATTCACGTGCTGATGGAAGGGATGGTCCATTCCGCTTTCATTCACGATCTCCCACACCTCGTATGTCCCTAAATGAGATTGGATGGAAAAGTAATTTTCCATAGTGAAAGTGATACCGTTTATATACCCTTTTCCCTGGCCCATGCTCAGCACAAGCCGCTCAGTCTTGTCAGGAGTAATGTTCAATCGTTTCGCGCGGGGATCTATTGTGGAAGGAATGACATCGTTTACCCGGCTTCCCTTATAGGAGAGCGTCATGAGCGTTATCTTCTGACCCATACTACCGCAGCCTCTGTTGTAGGGAAGGGATAGGAATTTGTAATTCCTCGTTGCCTGGCTGGCTTTGACCAGTACTTCAACCCGCTCACCTGGCGAGAGCAGGATGTACGGCACAGGATATGGCTTGTCCAGCAATCCTCCTTCGGTTCCCACAACGTACATGGTGTGATTTTCAAGGCTCAGTTTATAGAACCGCGCATTGCTCGCATTCAATATTCTCCATCTCTGGACCTGCCCGGGTTTTATCCCCAGCACCGGGTTTACAATCCCGTTCACCATAACAGTATTGCCTTCTTTTCCATGCATGTATTCCATGGTCGAAGTATATGGCTCGGGTTCAGTCCCGCTCAAAGCTATATCTTTCAAAATAAGTAAATGGGTTTCGTATCCTTTCAGGATGTCGATATCGTCCTCAACAACAATGGCTCCTGTCATTCCTCCCCAGTACTGCTCTGCAACAGTCTTATGAACGTGGGGATGATAAATATTTAATGTGGATGGGTATTGGTTCATAAGGTCGAATTCGTAATCAAAAGTGTCCCCGGACATGAACATCAGCATCGAGTTGTCCGAATTTCCTGATGGAGAGACATGGAGCCCATGTGTATGGAGATTTGTCATCTCACGATGTTGACCGAGGATGTTTGTGCCCATCATCGGTAATGAATTCTTGAAATGAACCTTTAAGTTATCTCCTTTGTTAACTTTTATAGTTGGGGCAGGATAACAGTCGTTATACGTAAGAATATCAGCTATTGTGCCATTTATATTGATCTGACTAATTTTTGCCTCAACATTCACTTCGACCGATCCATGCATGGTGCTCAGGTTAGGCATAACAACCGGGTCTTTAAAGGCAGCTCCTGCCGGTGGATCGATAGTTGTGCTTCCACCCATGCCCCCTCCCATCATTCCTCCTCCTCCCATCATCTGGCCGACCGCGCTTCTGCCTGCAGTAAGATATGTTGCGGCTGCAATTGAATATTTGACAAAATCTCTTCTTGTAAGCTCCATTTTATTTGCCCCCTTTTTCAGTAATATTTGAATATTGTCCATCAAAATAATCAATTTTTTCCCGAACATGTAAGGGAGATATAATGAAGGCAAAAGGAGTTACAATGAAGGCAAACCGAAATATTCAGAAAAAATCCTTCGATGGCCTGCTCTCAGGATTTCGGATATCGTCGATGGGGACACCTCAAATATCCTGGAAAGATCCCTGAGGCTGATCCGCCTTGGATATTCGTAATATCCATTGCTGTATGCGAAATGGAGGATTTCCTCCTGTCTCATGGTGAGTGCGGAGGCATCCGAAGAGCCCGATATCCGAATTAACTGTACTTCGCATTTATATTTTCCAAGCAGATAAACCAGGTCATGTATAGCATTATTGCTTTCACCTGCAACCATCCACTCAAGACATCCTTCTCTTCTGGACTTTGCCGAGACCATAAAACAATCAGATTGCTTCAAGGCCATACAGGCTGCGCACCTGTCAATAATGACCTCTCCCATGACAGCCTGATCGGATTCACGGGAGAAACTGGCTCTTACTACTTCTTTACGCTCTCTTATCTTGTTGAGGATAACATCCAGTTTTTCATTCGAACTGAGTCTGACAAGACCCCTTCCTCCCCGGGATTGATAGGGTATGCAGCCAAATACTCTAATGTCCACATTATAGTTCTGAAGTAACTGTATCATCCAGTTATCCGGAATCTTAAGTCGAATTACTGCCCATCTAATACGAAAACCTCCCTTAATCGAGTGTATGCGACAGCTGTTATGGGACCGGTACTATCAAATAAACATAGATCACTGTACATAAATAAGTTCTGTAATAGTTACTGGCATAACAAATTCGAAACATAAATGTATTAGTGCATCAATCTGATTTAATGATTATGAAGTTACTTGTAAGTCCTATAAACGTGGAAGAAGCCAACATCTGCAAACTCGGGGGTGCTGACATCATCGATGTGAAGAACCCAAAAGAAGGTTCACTCGGCGCGAATTTTCCCTGGATGATACAGGCTGTAACAAAAGCTGCAGGTTCAGTTCCAGTGAGTGCTACTATCGGCGATTTCAACTACAAACCAGGAACTGCGTCATTGGCAGCGCTTGGTGCGGCTGTGGCAGGTGCACAATATATCAAGGTCGGGTTGTACGATATCAAGACAAAAGAGCAGGCACTCGATATGCTCGTAAATATCGTTCGTTCAGTGAAAGATTACGATAAGAACAAAAAAGTAGTGGCCTCAGGTTACTCTGATTACCGCAGGATCGGTTCCCTGCCGCTCTATGAACTTCCAGCTATCGGGAGAAAGGCTGGCGTGGATGTTGTTATGATGGACACAGGCATCAAAGACGGGCGCTCCACGTTTGATTTTCAAAGCGAAGATGACCTCACGGGGTTCGTGTCCAGGGCAAGAAGCCTGGGACTTCAAACCGCTATCGCAGGCACTATAAAATTTGAGAATATTCCTGCATTGAAGCGCATTTCACCTGATATAATAGGTGTTAGGGGCTGCGTGTGCGGTGGAGACCGCAATTCAAACATAAAAAAAGAGCTTGTGGAGAAGTTGAAAGCTGAAATGATGAAAGGTTGATTTACTAGACCAAACAACTAACTCGTACGAACTGATACGAACTCATGCCACTGGAGTTCGTTCGAGTTCGTATCCGTTCGTTGTAAACGTCCTTTATATTGCCCGTTTTCATTGTTATCTATGAAAATCCGTCTGATACGTGTTCTATTTCAGTACTCCCTTATCACTTCATAATTCGATGTCCTTTCTACCGGTATCCTTCCAGCATTCCTTATCAGATGGATAAGCCTCTCTTTTGGCATGAATTCAGGAGTTGCTCCGCCAGCTGCGTGGGTGATGCGCTCTTCCATCACAGTGCCGTCAATGTCATTGGCACCGTAGTGCAGCGCTATTTGCGCCAGCTTTTCTCCTGCCATGACCCAGTAGGTCTTGATGTTATTGACATACCCGTTTAACAGAAGACGCGATACTGCAATAATTTTAAGATCGTCAAACCCGGTTGGACCGAACTTTACAAGACCGTTCTTTTGAAGCTCTGTGTTATCAGGATGGAATTTGAGCGGGATGAAGGCCTGGAAACCATTCGTCTTTTCCTGCGTTTTTCGTATGCGTAAAATGTGGTCAACGATGTCCCTGTCAGTCTCGATATGACCATATAGCATGGTTGCGTTGCTTTTTATACCAAGACCATGTGCGGTCTCCATTATATCAAGCCACCGTTCTCCACTTATCTTATCAGGGCAGACTTTTTTCCGGGTCACTTCGTTAAAGATCTCACCGCCTCCTCCCGGAAGACCTGTGAGACCCGCCCTCTTGAGACGCATAAGCACTTCTTTTGCACTCGTTCCAGTAGTATCTGCAAGATGTGCGATCTCGACTGCTGTAAATGCTTTCAACGACATCGCAGGATATTTTTCATGAAGCCTCACCAGAAGTTCTTCGTAATATTCAAAAGGCAGTTTTGGATTCAGGGAACCCACGATATGAAGCTCTGTGGCACCCATTCGTGAGGCATTGTCTGCCTTCTCCATTATCTCATCAATACTCAGGGTGAACGCCCCATTCTGCCCTTCTTCCCTGAAATAAGCGCAGAATTTGCATTTTGAGGTGCAGACGTTTGAGTAATTTATATGGCAGTTGGAAACGAACATCACCCGATCTCCAACTGTGGTCTTTCGGACATGGTCAGCAAGGCTTCCGATGAGGGGGAGATCTTTTGAGGACATGAGGGTCATGCCGTCTTCGAAATCAAGGTGTTCTCCTGCCTCTATTTTTTCTATTATAGGGGAGAGTTCGTCCATCTGGTGTCAGTAATAGTTGGATTGTAGATAAGAGCATCGAAAAAAAGTCCATACATATGAATGTATATTATTGAAGTTCTCATCCGAAAGTATTAAACCTCAGGCAATCAGACATAGATTTGGCAAAAATTAGAGGTCAAAGGAATAAGTGTAATGTATTTGAGGTTGGTACTATGTCCAGGAATTCATCAACTCTTAAAATTCTGAGCATTATTGCAGTTTTAGTTATTGTAACACTTGTATTTTCATACTATATTCAACCATGGTTTCAGAGATGGGGCGCTACGGATGAAGAAATACGAGCAACATGGCCTGGTGATGATCTCGTACCAGGTTCATCTGTTGTGTATACCCGTGCCATAACCATCAATGCCCCCCCATCAGTAGTATGGCCATGGCTTGTGCAGATCGGGCAGGATCGTGGCGGGTTCTATAGTTACGAATTATTAGAGAATATATTGGGTTCGGACACACATAATGCTGATCGAATTGTTCCTGAGTGGCAACATCTGGATGTCGGGAACAAAGTCAGGATAGGTCCTAAAGAAGGGGTATGGGCTAATTCATCCAATATTGTCGGTGGGATCGTGCCAGAAAGATTTCTCGTTCTCATTACACCAGGTGAATCACCAACAACAGTAAGCGCCTCAATCCGTGGGAATGGAACCTGGTCATTCAGCCTTGTTCCGGTTGATGGGAAAACCACCAGACTGATAATCAGGGGGCGGAGGATGGAAAGTCCAAACCAGAGCATAGGGTTGTTATATGGCTCGGTTGTTGACTCGGTTCAATTCATACTGGAAAGGAAGATGATGGTTGGTATCAAAGAGAGGGCAGAAGGCACCCTCAATCAACAGACTGACGATATCATTCAGGTATTATTGTGGATGGCAGCATTTTTTGGGTTAATAATAGCAATTATCCTGGTTCTTGTTCAAAAAAAGTGGAAATTCGCTCTGCTAATTGCTATGGCAGCGGTCTTGATCATCTGGTACCTGTGCTTTTTACAGCCCCCTATATTGCATGGGATTTTACTGGATTTTGCAATTCTAATGGCCCTGGCGCGGGCGATCTGGGATATTTTCAGTACATAAAGGAAAGAAATATCGGGTTTATTTATCCCAATTCTTTCAATCTTTCGATCTTTGCATATACTTCATCAACCGATTTTCTTTGCTGTTTCTCAAGCTGGTTGATTATTTCACCAAAATTTACTTTGAGTGAGTATATCTTATTTGGTCTGCCTTTTCCAGTTTTTCTTTCATCACGTTCGTCGATCCATCCACGATCTTTTAACTGCCTCATAGCAATACTTACTTCGGGCTGGCGCAATCGTGCTGTTCTTTCAAGGTCTACTGATCTTGCTGCATTCGTATTCTGTAGATAGCTTAATGCCATAGCAACATTTCTGTTCATACCTAAAGCAATAAGTGCATCTGCGATTTCTTCGTCTTTTTCGTCAAACTGATTTATGTTTTGGGTTTTCATTGTGACTCCCATTATATATTAACGTGCCACTAATATTTTAATCTTTCGGTTGAATACGAACAATCGAGATAGCTTTAATCCTGATATTTCATTTGTGGGCTTTGGGACAATATTCAACTACACCCCCTACATAGCCATTTAGGTTTTATGCCATACAAAATTTTGATGTAACCAATCCTTCTGATATCATGTGCAACATTTTTCAACTTAGTTTCGGTTGCTTTTCTGGGATCAAGT
>JAUSDC010000253.1 GCA_030650845.1 Candidatus Methanoperedens sp. | reverse complement strand
ACTTGATCCCAGAAAAGCAACCGAAACTAAGTTGAAAAATGTTGCACATGATATCAGAAGGATTGGTTACATCAAAATTTTGTATGGCATAAAACCTAAATGGCTATGTAGGGGGTGTAGTTGAATATTGTCCCAAAGCCGCAGATGGGCATACAAAGTAACTGAAAGAAAGATTGTATCGAAGGTTCCTCAACGAAAAATTAGATATTGAGTTTATATAAATAAAGGAGTGGGACTTTATGGGGGAGAAAGAAATTTCTCCCCAATCCCAATCATAAGGGGAATCATCCTATTTCCCACTTAGAACCTCGTGTATTGTCTTCAATAATCTCTCAGCAGTGTAAGGCTTTGGCAGGAAAGCAAGAACACCTGTATCTGCAATTTTCGCAAGTCTATCTTTCTCCACCAATCCACTGACTGCGATAATTTTGACTCCCGTATCAATTTTACGAATCTCTCGAATGCTTGCTTCACCATCCATAACTGGCATCATCATATCCATAAGAACAATCTTTATTCTATCCTTATTTTGAATATACAATGCTACTGCATCGGCACCATCATTGGCTGTAATCACATTATACCCATATGCCTCCAGTGTTGAGACACTAACCTCACGAATTGAGCTTTCGTCTTCAGCAACAAGAACTAATTCTCCCTGCCCTATTAACAAATCCCGGTGCTGGTCCTCTACATTTTGTAATTCTGTCTTGATCGACGGCAAATAAACCCCGAATGTCGTACCTTTTCCAACCTCGCTATACACATTTATAAACCCACCGTGGCTCTTCACAATTGCATGAGCTGTTGAGAGACCAAGCCCGGTGCCTTACCAAACTCCTTTGTCGTGAAAAATGGCTCGAAGATCCTGTCCATTATTTCAGGAGGGATACCGATCCCAGTATCCGAGACTGCAATGGCAACGTATGGACCAACTTTAGCTTCAGTATGAATCTGCTCATATTTTTCAATGATGAAAGAATTTTCAGCAGAGATATTAAGAATACCGCCTTCGGGCATGGCATCACGCGCATTCACGCACAGGTTCATCATAACCTGGTTCAATTGTGTGGCATCTCCAGAGATGGATTGAAGGTCATTCTGTATATCGGTTCGGATTTGAATGTTCCTTGGAAATGTTTCTCTGGTGACTTTCTCAATTTCCGTTATAATATGTTTTGCCTGAAGGGGATTGCGTTCACCCTCTACCCCCCTTGCAAATGACAGGACTTGCTTTACTAAATCAGCTCCCCGCTGAGAGTTATTTTCGAGAATAGTAAGCAATTTCTGGCTTTGCTCATCTTTGAATTTTTCTTTCAAGATTTGCAAAGATAACATCATCGGCGTCAGCATATTGTTGAGGTCATGCGCTATACCCCCTGCAAGAGTGCCTATGCTCTCCATTCTCTGCGCTCGCAAAAACTGCGATTCTATTTTCTTTTTCTCAGTGATATCTGTATTTATGACCAGAATTGACTTAGGTTTATTTTCACTATCATATATCAGAGTCCAGCGGCTTTCGACTATGATTTCTTTACCATCTTTCGTTACCTGACGAAACTCGCCTGTCCACGCCCCCGTATTGAGAACGCGCTTTTCTGCTTCTAAAAGGTTAGGTGTTTTTCCTTTATACAGGAGCATATCTGCATTTTTGCCTATGGCTTCCTCTGCTGTCCAGCCATACAGGTACTCGGCCCCTTTATTCCAATAAATAAGGTTTTGTTCTAAGTTCCGAAGGGCAATGGCATCATGTGCTTTGTCAAGAAGAGTGGCTTGCTCTATTATTTTCTCCTCAGCTTGCTTTCGCTCAGAAATTTCAGCCAGTAATGTTTTGTTAGCTTCATTAAGTTCTGCTGTTCTTTCTCGAACCCTTGCATCTAAATCGTCGTAACCTTTGCGCAGCGCTTCCTCTACCTGTTTTCTTTCGCTGATGTCCTGAAAAGTGTTAATCAGCAATATCTTGTTGGCTGGGGTAGACATGGCGATGGAACTCAACGAACCCCAAAATACACTGCCATCTCGGCGCCTGAATCGGGTCTCGAAGTCCCTCACCGGGCCATGCTTAACCTGCTCAAGAAACCGGGTTCGTTCTTCCGGATCATAGTAGAATGATGAAATAGGTCTGGTTATAAAATCCAACTTCGTGTCGGGATCGTAACCGAATATCTTCAGCCATGAAGGGTTGACTTCAAGGGCTTTGTCTTCTGGACAAGAAAGCGAAATACCTATGGGTGAAGTTTCTATTAGGTTTCTGTATTTTTCTTCGCTTTCCTGTAGCTTCTCCTCTGCCCGCTTGTGCTCTGTCACGTCGCGAAAGACAAGCGCTACGCCCATGGTCTTGCCGTCTGCATCTCTTATCGGGGCACCACTCTCATCAATTGGGATTTCAATTCCGTCCTTCCTTAACAAGATAGTATGATTGGCAAGACCGACAATCTTCCCTTCCTTGAGCACTTTGCTGACTGGGTTATCAGCTTCCTGGCGAGTGCACTCGTTGATTATGTTGAATACCTCTGTCACCTGTTTAGTCAAAGCATCAGCGAACGTCCAGCCGGTCAAAGTCTCAGCCATGGCGTTCATGAATGTAATACGTCCTTTAACATCGGTAGAAATGACAGCATCGCCGATGCTGGAGAGAATAGTGGACCAGCGCTTCTCGCTTTCCTGCAGTTCTGCTGTTCGCTCCTCTACCCGGATCTCTAATTCATCGCGCGAATTGCGAAGTTCATCCCGTATACGCTTCTGCCCGGTCAGATCCGTAGCTACCAGATATACTAACCGGGCATCATCCATCTGCAAGGTGCTAAATGAAATATGCACCGGTACAAATGTTCCATCCTTTGCCAGCATGGTGATTTCTCCTACGCTCCTTCCCTCTTTTCCCTGCCGCAGTAATTCAAAAAATAACGCATCGTTGGATGGTGTAATATAATGTTCAATTGCGGTACCCATTAATTTTTCAAGCGGCATTTTCAGCATACCTGCAAAGCCATTGTTGCAGTAAAGGATGGAATCATCTGCAGCCAGCATGGCAGCCCCTTCACTCATTTCTTCGATAAGGATGCGGTAGGGCTGTTCTGCCCCTTTCAATGTGAAAACCTGCTCCCCTTTTTTCCCTGATACTACAAGGGCATCCACCTCGCCGCTGCCGATGGCGCGCAGAGTCTCCTGTGCTTCTGCAAGCTGGGCACGAAGCTTCTCAACTTCAGACGGCTCCTTTTGTGATTTATCTTTTTTTTTCATAGACTTTTACTTGGGCTGCAAATCCAGTCCTACCAGAATACGTTCTTTATCAGACATATCACCGATAAGTCTACGTAAAGGAAGAGGGAGTTTCTTGATAAGCGTAGGTGTGGCAATTATCTGTTCATCTTTGGCAAGTATGGGCTGCTGGTAGATATCGATCACATCAAGTTCATATCTGTCTTTCAGGTTTTCCTCACATATTTTCTTGATGTTCTGGATAGACTTTGTGGATTTCGGTGTTATACCGGTAATGTATAAACGCAAGATATATTTTTCGTTCCCGGACTTTTGAAGCGATTGCTCGAATTCATCCGTGGTGTCTTTTGTTTCTGTTTCGTTCATAGCTTTGCCCCTTTCCCTATGATCTTTATTCTTCTTTCTCTTATTTATTCTTTGAGGGGTCTCAGGTCAAGCCCGACAAGGACACGCTCGGTATTTGAAAGGTCCCCGATTACTCTCTTTAAAGGTTGAGGAAGTTTTCTTACCAAGGTGATCTTCACAGAGCTTCTTAAGATTGGCGAATGCTGTCATGGATTTTGGAGTCTGTCATGCAACATACAACCTCAACTCCCATGTATCCGGTTCTGATGGCATTTTTTCGGATTTTTGTCCTATGGTTTTCGCTGAAGAATATGAAAATAAACCGTACAAAGTGGGGTGACGAAAAATAAAGCGGTCTATCGGTGTTGGTTATACGTTCAAAATATGTCAGTTGCTTTCACTATCATCTCTACCAGCGGCGCTTTGGTAAACAATCAATGCTGGTGCTATAAAGATGATCGCTAAACCTAAACCTAACCAGAATAGACCGTTATCACCAATCTGGCCATATGTAACAACTTGAGGTGCTGCAATCAAAACAATTGTTGTTAACAATATTAGAACGAGAGTCGTTTTGTCTTTCATTTATTTCACCTCCTTATAAATCAGGATATCCCTATTTGTTGTGTCGTTGTTTCTTCCGGTTAATAAAAGGTATAATCTATAATCAGTGATGAAAATCATGAGTGAGAATCAGGAAGGTGGCAAGTCACAACCCCCGGACTTAAGAGGCTGTCTGGCAATTCATTTTTTTATTCAGAGAATTGTCGGACAGCCTCTTAAGTACGAGGCCTGTATATGCCGTTTTCATGATTATTTCATTTCAAACTTCTCGAATCTTTCCTTCTTCGCCCTGCAAATAGGGCAAAGATCAGGCGGCTCATCCCTCGCGCAGAGATAACCGCACACAGTACATCTGTAAACTTGCGCCATTTCTTTTCCTCCTGCATCTTTTTGTTCCATCATCGCCGGATATCCTTTCTCATAATATTCCTGCGGGCGCCGCTCCGGTATAGGGTCATGTTTCTTCTTCCCGCTGATCCAGTCATCATTAACATAAAGCGTGCACAGGCAGCATCCGTATTCTGCGATATCAGCGTCCCTGTAGTTGCAGGGACAGATGATATCCATATCATCTGCCAGCATTCCTCTTGCCATCCTGCACGGGCATGAGAGGTACCCATACCTGTGTTCGTTAGCCCACAACCCCTGAAGGATGTCATCCAGGTCGCTCTGATCTGGATTGAACTGATATCCTTCCTCGTCTGCGATTTTCTTCATCTCAGCGAACATATCTGCAACAGTTCTCATATTCCCAGAGCCTCTTTCAACTTATCCTCATGGAACCCAATTATCACCTTTTTCCCCACCACTATCGTTGGGAACCTGAACCCGCCGCTAACTTTCACAACTTCATCCCGGATTCTATCTTCTTCCTCCCCATCCAGCAGATCAACATCCACATAGTCGTAATCGATGCCGTGTTCCTTCAAGAACCGCTTGGTAGCTTTGCAATGAACACACGTGCTTAGGGTATAGAGTTTTGGTTTTATTCTTTTCTTCATGGTCCGTGCATCTCCCTGTGCTCTTCTGTTACTGCGTGGTGCTCTTCGGGCAATTCTATTTCGCATATTTCAGGTGCCCCCTTTTCTTTATAGTGCAAATTCCATTTCCTGCACACCCAGCCCTGGAGCTTCTTGATATCCTCAGGGCTCATATGGCGGAACCTGCCCTGCATAATAAGGTATTCCTTCACCGATTTCATCTTTCCTGGCTTATGTGTGATCTTCTTCTCACCGTTCTCCACTTCGTATAGGGTCCACATTCCGCTTTCCACAGCGAGTTTAGTTACTGCTATGGTTTTGGCAGGATCGATCTTCCATCCTGGAACGCACGGAGTGAACATGTGAAGGAAGCGGAATCCTTTGATACTTTTTGCTTTCTCGACTTTCTTTATGAAATCAAGAGGATGACCGATGGACAACGTTGCATAATAGGGAATGTCGTGAGCTGCCACGATCTCGCCCAGGTTTTTCTTGAATGTGCGATTCCCCTGTATCTTTGAACCAACAGGAGTCGTGGTCGTCCATGCACCAAAAGGCGTCCCTCCGCTTCTCTGAATGCCTGTGTTCATGTATGCCTCGTTATCAACACAAATATAGATCACATCGTCGTTTCGCTCAGCAGCACCTGACATGCTCTGAAGACCGATATCATACGTCCCTCCATCACCAGCGAACCCGACAGATATCACCTTTTTCCCTTTCTTTTCAAAAGCTGCCTGCATCCCGGCCAAACATGCACCCGTGTTCTCAAATGCAGTGTGGAAGAACGGCACTTTCCACGCCCCGTAGGGATATGTACTGCCAAACACAACTGCGCAGCTTGCGGGGACATACACCGAAGTATCTTTTCCGAGTATTCTTATCGCATTTCGTATCGAAAGAGCAACGCCGCAGCCAGGACATGCTGTATGCCCGCATACGAACAGGTTTTCATCAGGCAGATCCTTTATCCTCATACAGTCTCACCCCGTGTATTATGCCAGTTTACAGGTTTCACTTTTTCACCCTTTGCCGCCCGAAGCGTCAATTCGAACATCTTTCGTATCTGTGTCTCGGTCACATCCCTTCCACCCAGCCCTGCAAGATGATTTATTATAGGGATATTGAGACCATACAGCGCCGAGCGCGTTTCATTGAACGCCTGCCCTCCCCCTATAAAAGACAGAGATCGATCCACAACACCAATAGCTGAGATATCTTTCAATGCATTCTTCAATTCTTCTGACGGGAACGGTCTGAAGAATCGAAGTTTGATAAGTCCAACCTTTTTCCCATCCTGCCTCAGTTCATCCACGACCTGCCTTGATGTACTCGTGACTGTACCCATTGTAACAAGCGCTGCTTCTGCATCATCCATCCGGTATGTATCAATAAGTCCTCCGTAATCCCTTCCAAAACGCTTTGCAAAATTATCATTTATTTCATTTATGACTTCCTTTGCAGATTCCATTGCCCCCGCACTCTGTCTGCGCAGTTCCATGATATATTCAGCTGGCATGAAAGCGCCGATCATGGCTGGTCTTGCGGGGTCAAGCATAACATCCGGCTCATATGGTGGAAGGAATGAATCAACATCATCCTGCTCCGGGATCTCCACAGGTTCGACCGTATGTGTAAGGACGAAGCCATCAAGACAGGGCATTACGGGAAGCAGTACGCGATTATCTTCAGCTATCCTGTATGCCTGGATGACCATGTCCAGCGCTTCCTGGTTATCCTCTACATATACCTGGAGCCAGCCGGAGTCACGGACACCCATTGAATCATTATATTCGCACCAGATACCTGGAGGACCGCCTAGCGTGCGGTTCGCGTTCGCCATTACAACTGGAAGCCGAAGCGGCGCTGTGGCATATACCATCTCATGCATGAACGCCAGCCCCTGTGATGAAGTGGCTGTGAAAACCCTTGCTCCTGCGGCTTCTGCAGCTGCTGCCGCGCTCATCACACTGTGTTCTGATTCCATAGTGAGGAATTTAGCATCCATCTCCCCGTCGTTCACGAAATCCGCGATATGTTCGATTATAAGCGTCTGAGGGGTGATGGGGAACGCAGGGACTACATCAACGCGTGAAAGTTTTGCGCCAATTGCCACTGCATGGTCGCCTGTGATCACCTTTTTCATGTTTTCCCTCTCACCATTGTTATAGCGTCCACAGGGCATTCATTGGCGCATATACCGCAGCCTTTGCAGTAATCATAATTTGTCATCAGGTCGCCCCTGTCAGAAATACGCACTATTGTCCCTTCAGGGCAGTAGAACCAGCACAGAAGGCACATTGTGCATTTTTCCTTATCGCGCACAGGGCGAAATGTCGCCCATCCAAAGACCTTGTTCTCAATAAAACTGCCCGGACCTATCAGCCCGGCTTCGGTTCTGCTCTCTACAAGCACGCCCCCCAAAGGGATTTCCTGATACGATGGAAGCCATTGTTTCTTTGTTTCGAGTTTTTTTATTCCTTTACTTTTTCCTACTACGGTTCTATCATAAGCTGTCCTTGCAGCAAGGGCATTTCGTTCGCCAACTTTTGCTCCAAGTTTTTCACCGAACCTTCGCTTTATCGCTTCTTCTATGGACTCGATCTTCACGATCCCTGTAGCCTTTACTAGCGCCCCCAGTATTGCAGTGTTTGTTATTGGGGCTTTTAATATTTCAAGCGCTACTGATGTGGCATCCACTGCTCCTGTTCTTATTTCTTTTCCCAGGTCAATATCTTCTGGTTTATCCTTCGAATTGATAACAACAATTCCGTCAGGCTTTAGACCTGAGACCACATCAATGGTATCCAGCAACGAATCGTCAAGCACGACTTCACAGTCCGGGGTATAGACCTGAGTCTTGCTGAATATCTTTTTTGAGTCGATCCTCGCAAATGCAAGAACCGGAGCACCTCTTCTTTCAGCTCCAAAAAATGGGAACGCTACTGCATAGTTCCCCTCGATCACTGCAGCCTCTGCAATGGTCTGGGCTGCCATGACAGCACCCTGCCCTCCCCTGCCGTGGAACCGCAGTTCGAACATGCTAGGTCCTGCTATTCACATGATCCAGGCAAAAGAATATTACCGCATTCCATACAGACAAACCTTGGAAGACCTTTCTTCAGTATCTTAACCTCGGCAGGATATCCTCCTTCCCATATCGGCAGGTCGATCCGCTTTGCATGTTCCATGCAAAGCCCCTTGCCGCACATTATGCAGACAGCTACAGATTCTTCATCAGACCCGTTTTCTGCGCATTCATAACATTTCAACATAATGATCACCAGTTCTCTTTGAGAGCTTCATGACAGGGCTGGCACAATATCCGTTTGATGTTTTCAATATCCTTTTCAAGCCTGACAGGATAGTCGCCCTTCCATACAGGGGTCTCTTCCCTGATAGAATGCTTCATGCACACGCCCATCCCGCAAACTATGCATACGGCCACCGCGTCTGTATCTTTTCCATTTTTCGCACAAATATAGCATTTCAAAATCAATCACTCTCCGTTTGACCTTCACCAAGCATCAGACCTTCATTTATCAAGAGATCGCTCCTGACCGAATGGGTCTGTTCGAGATTCTCACCAAGAACCTTCCGTATCTCTTTTACAAGTTCGTTCAGAACATTTCGTGAGCATGTCTCTCCTCGAGTAATCCCGCTTACTATCGCTACAACAGTGCCTTCTGTTTCAGGGACTTTTGGCTTCACGAATTTTGTCTTTATACCTGCTTTTGCGAAATCCTCATAATCTATGGGATACTCGCATGCAATGACAGCAGGAATATTGACGTATTTCAGTATTTTTTTTGTCTTCAAAACAATATGAGAGTTCACATTCCCCATGTGAATGAGCACAAGCTTATGGCGGGCTATCTGTTCGATCTCTTTTGCTGTGATACCGAACTTTGGTCCATAACCTCTTGCAGTCAATGACGCACCCATTTCCTCCATCGGGATGCCTGCTCCTGCCTCAAACACAAGAACGCTTACTTGTATGCCTTCTCTCCTTAGCCCGTAGGTTATTTCGCACACAGGTTTAGTGATATGCCGCCTGCCTGGCGTCATTGCAATTGCAACCACATCCGGCCTGGCGGCTTCTGAGATCGTCCCGCGCTGGGCTATACCGCCGCCCCGGCCAAGTCCCATGGCTTCCCTGCAATCGACTAACTGTGTATCTCTTCCGAACATTTCTATTTCTTAATTGATAAAGTGGTCTCCCATGTATCAGCATGTCCCTCTTCATCAGAGAGGATCTCTTCAAGCATGAGCCTTGTAGTAGGATCGTTCTCTTCAATAGCAAGTTTGATGTGTTCTTTATACTGCTTGATGGCTGAGTTCTCTTTTGCCAGGTCGTCCGTTATCATTTTCTTAAGATCGCCGCCTTCTACTATCGGTTCTGGTTTCTTTGAGGGTGTCCCGCCAAGGTAAACGATTCGCTCACCCAGCTTTTCAGCATGCCCCATCTCGTCTTTTGCTGTCGATTTGAATATCTCAAGAACGGCAGGGCTTTCCATTCCCTCTCCCTCATAATGATGTTTCATATACTGTACTATGGCGCTTAGTTCGCCTTCTCTGTCTTTGTTCAATGCCTCAATTAATTTCTGACTCATATTAACCTCCTAATGACCTACTTATTTCTTTTGCCAGGCATGCAGCCATGACCGCTATGTCCTTCGTTCCCCTCAAGAATCTTGAGGGCTTTCCTGCAAGTTGCAACCCCTGGTGCCCCCGAAGTTATGAATATTACGTTCATTGTCTCCATGATCTCTTCTTTTGTGGCTCCGTGGTTAATTGCGCTTCTCATTTGAGATTCACAACATGCGTCGCATCTCTGGGATGCCATGACAGCCAGGGACATCAGAACTTTGACTTTGGAAGAAAGTGCACCATCTTCCTGAATAACTTCATCGCATTTCTTATAATGCTCGAACAGTTCAGGATTCATTTCACCCATCATATTCAATATTTCAGGAGTAAATCCCATTTTATCATCTATGCTTTTTATTACTTTCTTTGGTTCCATTAATATCCTCCCATAATCTAATTGTTCGTACTTGATTTAATCCTTTTCCTGTAATTTTGAAAGAATGACTTTCAGTCCAGCTTTATGCTTTCTTTCATCATGCATAGATCTTTCAAAATATTGAAATGCTTCTTTATCGCCTTGCTCAAGCGCAATATTTGCAGCATGACTTCTTTCTTTTTCAGATCTTATCTCATCTTCCAGCATCATGCTAACATTTGATCTGGTATCTTTCACCTTGCCAAGAAGGATCGCAAAATCCGCTGCATGGTGCGCTTCGTCCATTGCTACATCATAAAGATAACGTGCAGTCTCTTGATCTCCTTCATCGGCTGCTTTTTTTGACATTGCAAGATACAGGGCAACATCGCCCGATTCTGCAATAAATGTTTTTTCCAGTATCTCGATTATTTGCATGATTATCCCTGCTGCATGTCAATTATCTTCTTTAATGCATCTTCTGCTTCATTGGCAAGAATGTTCAATTTATCATAACCCTTCAGGGAACTAGCAGTGCTCAGGGCAATGGTCGGTCTGTAGAGGGATACCTTTGTTTTGCCATTATCTGAATAAACCACGATCTTGCATGGCAGAATGAGACCTGCCTGTTTATTTATCGTTAAACCCCTGTGAGCAAGAACAGGATTACAGACATCAAGAATGACATAATCATCGAACTCAACCTTGAGCTTTTCTGCAAGGATCTTTTTTACGTCGATAACGCTCAGCACCCCCCATTTGTTGTCCATCAGGTCTTTTGTGAGCTTTTCGACTGCTATTTTTACACTAAGTTTTGATTCTTTCGTATAGTCTATCATGCACTACCCTCCGTGTGTTTATATGCCTTTCATAGATAATAAATGGTGTGGTCTTACGCAGCAAAGAAGCGTGAACCTTACCTGGCGAATCTTTTTATATAGCCATAACCATATTAGACAGAGGGAAAAACGGGACAGTTTATAGAGGTTAATAACATGAAAATATCAATAAAAATTACTGCATTTTTTCTTGCAGTTGTAATACTGGCTGTGCCAGTTTTCGGTGAGATGGGCAATGGAATGATAGGCGGCGATATGATGCGCGGGAAAGCAAAAGATATGATGACCCGCGGCAGCGAGATGCGTAGCGTCCAGGACATGAAGGGAATGGGATTCATGCACAGCCAGGGCAGCAATTACGGCAACTTCGTAACTTTTTCTGTGAATAATACCACAGGTGAGGTGGTGGATTACGGTATCATGGGCATCACCATTTTTGATTCCATAAAAGTTGCAGGTCTCGATTTCAAAGATTCAAATACAATGGGGGCGCTGACAAGAATTTCATATAAAAATGATTCTGTTGTGATTCAACTGCATGATAATCCTGCTGCAGTGATAAACATCAAAACAAAAGTAGCTACCACTATCACCTTTGAACTTGCAGAAGGTGTAAGAGCTTCGAAAGATGGTAATATAATTAAAATAGAAGACGGTAACCTGACAGCGTTTATTGGTTCAACAAATGAGACATCAATAAATATTGTTGGAGGAGAAGTCAGAATCGAGTCCAGCAAGGGAAATGCCATTTTCAGGGCTGTGCCAGTGAACATGCCGATGGACGGTATGCATCAGAAATTCATGGGAGAAATGATGAAGAACAGGGCAGGCGCTGAGGTATCGATCGGTCTATCAGATAAATATTCTATTGTCAATTATTCAGAGAATATGAACCTGATGATAAGATCAATAGGAAATAACCGCATGAAGATGGTAATTAATTCTTCAGACCCATCAGGCAAATTCATTATGATGAACATGGATAATAGTTCCATGATGTGGTCACAGGGGCAGAAAATACGCCTCTACATTGACAATATGCCTATGAGGCAGGTCATGACCTCTGATGAATTGTATAACGCTAAAGAATCATCATTCTGGCTTTCAATGTCAGGAAAACGCATGCAGGCATTGATGTATATATCGAACTTCTCTGAACGCATAGTGGATGTCGTGGTTGAAGATGGATCCGCACAGGCTCCAACATCTACTGGAACTCCTTCAACACCGGTTTCCACAACTGCAACGCCAGGGTTTGAGATCGCAATTGTACTGCTAAGCGCGGGACTTGCATATAAGTTTGGAAGAAAAGGCTGAAAAGCCTTTCTTTTTTTTATTTTATTCACTCCCGAGCGTGTCGACTGACATGTTTATGGCTATTTCAGTAATGTCCCCGCTGTAACTTGCTATTCTTCCGAAGCTATCAAGCATGGTCTTTTGCAGAATGGCTGACTGGACATTCCCGGGCTGCAGCAGTTCACCGGATAGATCGGTATGGGCTTTCCTGATATCCTTGAGTTCAAGGAATATCTTCTCAGCCTTTTCGAGGTCTCTCGTGAACAGCGCGTTAATAGATTTTTCAAATATCGTTACCAGGCTGTTATTGAGCTTGACGAAATCATCCAGCGACACGTTTTTCTGGACTTCAAGAAGCTGGATATAGCTTTTAGCTATGTTCTCTATATGGTCGGCTATCCTCTCAAGCACTTTTACCGTTATCCTGAAGCCAAGACAATCCCTCTGGCGTTCAATCCCGAGTTTCTCTGCTATCTGGGGATATTCCACAGCGCTCTTAAGTTGCCTCACTACCAGGAAATATAGCCTGTCTATCTCCCGCTCCCTCACCATCACGTCTTTTGCAAGACCGGTATCACCTGTTTTGAGGGCTTTGGCAAGGTCAAGGAGCATCGACCGGTTGATGGAGTACATCCTCTGGAGTATCTGCATCGTGGTCATGCGCCTGTAATCCACCATTATCTCAAGTGTCATGGAGTCATTGGTATCTTCCAGTATCTCGATTCCTATCAGGTAATCCAGCATCTTGCGTATGCTTTTCCTGTATGGAATATGGTCTTTCCTGTCAAGCTTTACCTTTATAGTGTCATAACCAACAAGATACAATGCGATTATTATGCGTTCAAGCGCATCGACTGACATCATCTGTGATATCCTGACCTCTTTTGTTGCGGATTTTCTCTCGCTGATGCTTGCCCCAACAAGAAGCGAGCCGCCCTGTTCTGTTACCACGAGTGAGTCTCCTGCTTTCAATTCGGTCTTCCTGACCCATTTTTTGGGCAGAGAGATCACATAGGTAGAGCCGCCGCTTACGTAAACTTTACGGGTTTCCATGATATATCACTAGATATACTGATATTATTTAGTATATATAGATTCTTTAGACAAATTATATATTTTTAATTGACAATTTCAAAGATACCGATTTATCCATGTTTACCTTCTCTTCCGCCCGATCATATACAATGCCAGGAGTATTGTAATCACCAGAGCTGCCTCAAATCCTGAGGTCTTTTCTGTCCTACCAGCAACCGGAGTAGTTATATCAGGTGTCTCTAGCACCGCATTTTCTGTAACCTCCTCAGGTATCACCTGCGTACCCGCCATATTTGTCGGATAGAACCTGAGTTCATCCGATTTCTCAACAAAAAAGCTGAGGGTCCCTAAAAGGTTTATACTTCCGGCTTTCAGTTCAATAGGCACCCTGTTTTTCAAAACCATCTGATCAGGCTCTATATCTGTTACATTGAATACACCCAACCAGTCGCCCTCTTTTATCTGAATGATGTCATCCGACACGAACCATGTGTACCGAAGCTGTATCATATCGGTTGTGGATCCTGCAAAAACGGCATCAAGGTAAGTGATAAGTTTTGGCATTTCGGTTTCTTCCGGCGAGAAATATTTATAAGCATTTCCACTTGACAACCATACATCCTCAAGTTCAACACCATTCCTGCTGAGTACCAGCCGTGCTTTTCTTGGATCATAACTTGCATCGATGAACTTAACAGTCAGAGAGTATCCTTCGCCCAGTTCCCATGTGTCCATTTCAAGTTCCCATGGTAGCCTCCCAACAAGTATCTGTTTTTCAGATATACTATCACCATGCGCTATCAACATTCTTGCAAGCCCGTTGCTTTTCACCGCATACTTATTACCACCCAGACTGAATGTGACATACGACCCGTCTGTTCCAGTTGGTATTATGCCTTTTATATCAGTAACAGCGTAAGGTATCTTCATCCTGTAACTTGTATATGTGAGACCGCCTTCGGGTATCCTCCTGCCAGTCATATTTGTTATCACTAGCGACTCTGAATAATTGCCAGAG
>JAUSDC010000252.1 GCA_030650845.1 Candidatus Methanoperedens sp. | reverse complement strand
CGTAATCCGTATAGCGCATTTCCAGGGCCGATTAGACCTTTATCCGGCTTGTAGTCGTCTTCTTCTGCCGTTCCTGCAACTGCTGTACTGGTTGCTGTTGCAGTTGCAGTTAATGTTTCAGTTGGAGTTCCGGTTATGTTTACTGTTGGTGTCTCATTGGCACCAGCTACACCTATAGTAAAGGCTAGCACTAACAGGATTATACCTGCTGTAGTTTTATGTCTCATCTTCATAATTTCACCTTATGTATCGGCATTTTGCCGTTATAACTTGATTGAATTTTTTAGAGCATAAATATACTTACTGTACAATATTATTTTTAAGGTACGACATCACCCCAAATAGTACTAAGTCGTTCATAACACTTCTATTTCATTTTGATGACTTTAATAATAAAGAAAATAATGTAAAAGTCATTAAAACAGCAGTTGCCCAGAGGTATTAAAATAAAATCAGGGTCCTGCGGCATATCTGGCAACTCTGATGATACTTACGAGGGTATCTGAGATTGAGAGTGTCAGCGTCTGCATACCGGACCCAATTAGTTATACGGGTTTTAACATATATATTTTGTTTATGTTCCCAGCGAAGAGGCGAGGGATAACATTTTTCCCTTCAAGCATGGGGATGATGTAATAGTTAAGATTGATCCTGAGAACAGGCAGTTGATCATAAAGAAAAGCGAGGAGTTGGAGCATGAAGCCCGTGAAGATAGTGGTCGAAAAGCATGAAGGGTATGTGGCGTATCCTCTCGGCTTAAACGGTGTTGTGATCGGGCAGGGAGGCATCGATAAAGCCGGCATACTCTCACAGATCCGCCAGGAATGGTACTGCATATCTCCTCCCAGCGAGCCGTATAACGTTAAAGAGATGTTTGAGGCTGAGATTTCAGCGAGATGTGAAAAAGCAGGAAGTCCGATTACCAAGGAGGCTGCTCACATCTATGTCTCGAATGCTTTTCGTGACTGGAAATGGGGAGTCATTTAAGGTAATGATTGATCCCGCTACGGGCAAACTGGATATATCAAAGAGCCCGTGCGACAGGATCAGGATGATTAAGGAGATAATCAGGGAGTTGCAGGACAAGATGAAAAGTGCAGAAGTAACGAAAGATTCAGGGTTCCATAATAGCCCTATTATGAACATAAAACAATTGCCTTTACCAGATACTGTTAAAGACTTTTATATTAAAAGACATTGTCGATCTTTATCCTCCCCAAAGCGATGTTATCAGGGCAGGACTGCTTAAAAACAAAAATATGGTGGTGGCAATATCGACGGCATCTGGTAAAACACTACTTGCAGAACTTGCAATGTTAAAATCCATACTGAACACTACAAAGTTTATTAGAAACAAAGCAGGATGGCTAAAAGGCGTGCAGGCGGGGAGGTAATCTAATGGGCAGGATGGCGAAAAATAGGAAGAGATGCAAAATCAAAAATAAATATAGAAGTGGTGGTCTCGGAGTAGATAATTTCAAAAACCGTTACAACAGGTCGACAGCGCCAGCAGCTTGGCCGCCGCATGTGCCGGGGAGGTCACTGAAAGAATTCATCGATCTCATTTTAGACTGACCTTTTTAAGTTGCATTTCTCCATTTCGTGAGCACACCAAGTCCACGCGTCCAACAAATTGTTCAGATGCCTTAGTTATTGTCTCTCTTGGCCTTGATTACCTCAAGGGAAAGTCTAAATATACACCAATGTCTTTTTGAGAGGTGTATGTTAGCCCGGAGAACAGGTCATTTTGTTGAATCGGTCATTCGAGATATGACACGCCTTTCATTAAAACATAATGCAATTAATCTTGCGCAGGGATTCCCTGATTTTCCTGCTCCTCTCTTGTTAAAGCAAGCAGCAGCCAATGCTATCATGGAAAATTTTAATCAATATTCTATAACATGGGGTGCAAAAGACCTGCGGGATGAGATATCGCGAAAAGCGCGGGAATATAATCATATCGAGGCTGACCCCGAGACGGAGATCACTGTGACATGCGGCTCGACCGAAGCAATGATGGCTTCCATGCTCGCTTTAATAAACGAGGGGGATGAGGTCGTTGTATTTGAGCCATTCTATGAGAACTACGGGCCTGATGCTGCAGTTTCCGGAGCTGTTCCAAGTTTTGTCCCTCTTAATGATGATAATAGTATCGATGAAGATACTCTTGAATCTGCTTTCAACAGAAAAACGCGTGTCATTATCCTCAATACGCCCAATAACCCATGCGGTAAGGTTTTTACAAGAAGGGAGTTGAAAATGATAGCTGACCTTTGTGTTGACAATGATGTCATTGCAGTTACTGATGAGATTTATGAATATATCCTGTACGACAATAAAAAACATATCAGCATAGGCTCACTTGATGATATGAAGGAAAGGACTATAACAATAAGCGGATTCTCAAAGACTTACAGTGTTATAGGATGGCGTATCGGCTACGCGCTGGCAGAAAAGAACCTGACTTCTGCAATACGAAAGGTGCATGACTTCCTCACAGTCGGCGCGCCTGCACCGCTACAGCATGCATGCGTTACTGCATTGAAATTTCCTGATTCCTATTACAGGGAACTTGCAAGTATGTACGACGGGAAACGAAGATTCCTCCACAGAGCATTAATAAAATCAGGATTCAAGTGCAAGATGCCCGAAGGCGCATATTATGTATTGGCGGATATACCTGAGGGGACAGGGATGGATGACATGGCTTTTGCAAAATACATGGTAAGTGAAGTAGGAGTTGCGGCTGTGCCGGGGAGCAGCTTCTATAAGAGCGAAGAAGGAAAACATAAGCTTCGGTTCACTTTCTCGAAGAAGGATGAGACATTGCAGGAAGCAGCAAAGCGGCTTGCGCATCTTAACGCGTGAAAAGTGAAAATTATGTAATATTGCCTCTGTCAATGGTAACTTGTGTATGATGAGAAAACCTCGATTTCTGGATATTCTCTTTTATTCGTTCTTCCATCGAAATCCTCCAAGTATATTAATTTATCACGATTTGTCATTTAGTATTTATAAATTTAAAATTTTAAATTTTATAAATGCTCTGATTTTCCACTAATCACTCATAGTTTTGGGAGTATTGATTAAAATCACCCATGATAGCATCAGCCGCAGCCTGCTTGAGTTCAAGAGGTGCCGGGAAATCCGGGAATCCCTGTGCAAGGTTGATGGCATCGTGTTTTATCGATAACCGTGTCATGTCGCGGATCACTGACTCTACGAAATGATCAACTCTTCTGGATAACATAGCGCCATAAAAAGCTCATGGGATATATTTAGACTTCCATGATGTAAACCGTTAATTTTATATTAGACTTATTCAATGGGAGTGCAAAGGTGACCTAAATGGCAGCAAAAGTAAACAATGATGAATGTACAGGTTGTGGAATATGTGTTGATGAATGTCCTGCAACAGCTATAGAACTGAAAAACGAGAAGGCGCACATTGATGAAAAAGAATGCACTGATTGCGGCACATGTGTTGATTCATGCCCGAACACTGCGATTTCACTGGAATAAAAATCCGATAATAAAAAAAATATTATAATAACGTAAGGTCAGTCATGGCAAAAATAAGAGCAGGAGTACTTGGTGCAACAGGTAACGTAGGTCAGAGATTCATTGAGAGATTGAGCAAGCATCCCTGGTTCGAGATAACCTCACTTGCAGCTTCTGACAGGAGCGCAGGAAAAAGATATGGAGATGCCGCGAACTGGAGACTTGAGAGCAAGATCCCTGAAGAAGTCATTGACCTTGAAATTGTACCGGTCGATCCTAAAAAAGTCAAAGCAGATATCGTATTTTCAGCTCTTCCCACCGACCTTGCAAAAACCATAGAACCTGATTTTGCAAAAGCAGGTTTTGCTGTTGCAAGTAACGCTGCAGCCATGCGCATGGTGAAAGACATACCTCTTGTCATTCCTGAAGTGAATGCAGAGCATCTCGGACTTATCGACGTACAGCAGGACAACCGCAAATGGGATGGCTATATCGTGACAAATCCCAACTGTACAACTATAATGAGTACAGTTACGCTCAAACCTCTCATGAAATTCGGTATCGAGAAAATATACCTTGCTTCGATGCAGGCTATTTCAGGTGCAGGTTACGATGGCGTCGCTTCGATGGCGATACTTGATAATGTGATCCCTTATATTGAAAAAGAAGAGGAAAAAGTTGAGACCGAAACAAAGAAACTCCTCGGTGAATTCAACGGCAGCGAAATAATCGATGCTCCTTTTGGGGTCAGCGCAAGCTGCAACCGCGTAATGGTAATGGACGGGCACACAGAAGCGCTCTGGGTCGAGATGGCTGATAACCCATCCACAGACGAAGTCAAACAGGCGTTCCTTGATTTTGATCCAGGACTATCAGACCTGCCCACTGAACCCACACCAGTTATCGAGGTAAAGGAAGAAAAAGACAGACCGCAACCGCGCATGGACAGGAATATCGGCGGTGGGATGACAGTTTCAGTGGGGCGCATACGCCCGGGGATACGCTATATCTGCATGGGACACAACACGATCAGGGGCGCGGCAGGAGCAAGTGTGCTGAATGCTGAACTGCTTAAAAAGATGGGGAAATTATAATATTCTCAACATATATCAGGAATTAATTAAACGAAAGGATGCTGGACTTATCAATATACGAAAGCATCCTGTTTTGGATCTGGAAATCTGCAACTACACCCCAAAAACCCAGTATGATAAATTGTGGGATGCTTATACCCTCATGAGTAGAGGACTTATTTTAGATTACGAACATAATATCTTATCTAAACCGTTCTCAAAGTTTTTCAATCTCAATGAAACGCCCGAAACCACAATATCAAACCTTCCAGTCGAAGTACCCTTAATTACTGAAAAGTTAGACGGTGTTCTTGGGGTACTTTACCCTGAAAAAGATAAAGCAGCCATCGCATCCAGAGGTTCATTTGATTCAGAATTCGCAATATGGGCGACAGATTGGATAAGGAAAAAAGGATATTCATTTGAAGATTTTAAGAGTGGATATACCTATTGTTTTGAAATTATTTACCCTGGGAGTCGTATCGTAGTTGATTATAAAGGTCGATCAGAGCTTGTATTGCTTGCAGTATTGAGCAATGAGGACAAACATGAGCTTAATCATATCAAAGAAGCAGACGAATTAGGCATTTCTTATGCCAATGAATTTCAATTTGACGAGGTTACTCAAGCTGAAAAGTATCTTTCCACGATGCAAGGAATAAACCAGGAAGGTTTCGTATGTCGATATTCTAATGGATTACGTCTAAAACTTAAATCAGATGATTACAGGAGGCTTCATAAAATCATTACTGGATTTTCCTCTAAAGATGTTTGGGAAGCATTGAAACAAGGCAAAACATTAGATAGCTTGCTCAACATAGTTCCAGATGAGTTCTATCAATGGGTGAAAAAGACGGAATCCGAATTACAGCGATCCAAAAATAAAGTCATTGCTGATGCAATAATAATATATCAAGAAGCAAACAAGTTATCTTCCCGCAAAGACCAGGCTTTGTATATATTGAAATCGGTGCAAGGCAAAAATAGAGGTTTAAGTGGAGTGGTCTTTAGTATGCTTGATGGCAGAAATGAGAAAGCAGAAGAAGCAGCATGGAATTTAATAGAACCTGACGCAGATAGGGTGATTACGATAGATGATGTATAGTTTTCTCTCGCCTTCAATCACGGTATACGCTGCACTATTCATGTGGAAAGGCATATTATCTCACAAATATATTGAATAAATTGAATGAAGAGAGAAATAAAAGAACGGACTATTCTTGATACCTTTGCCAAGGACTTTGTTGATGTTGTTGAGAAGCATGCAAAATACATCATTGTTTCAGGATTTGTGGCAATTGCTCATGGAAGAAGCAGAGGGACGGAAGATGTTGATCTGATCATTGAAAGGATTGGAAAAGACGCATTCAAGAAAATGCATGATGAGCTCATAGTGGCAGGTTTTGAATGCATACAGTCAGAAGATCCAGACGCGATCTATGAGGATTATTTGAAAGATAAGACCAGCGTCAGATATGTCAGAAAAGGACATTTCCTCCCAGAAATGGAATTAAAATTAGCCAGAGATGAACTGGATGATTACCAGATCAGAACGCGAAAAAAATTGCCTCTTACAGGGCTGGATATATATTTTTCAAGCATTGAAATGAACATTGCTTTTAAGGAAGAACTTCTCACTTCAGAAAAGGATCTTGAAGATGCAAAGCATTTGCGTATCATATATTCAGATGTGCTTGATGAAATTGAGATTGAAAAAATAAAAGAGAAGATCCTCAGGTTGCGATTATCATGAGGGATCAGTCGCATTCAGAACAGGTTATACGATGGGCAGAATATGTGAAAAAGCATCCGCGTTCAGTCTGGATCAAAGAAGTGAAACCTCTCATAGATTCACAGATAATAATAGCAAACAATTTCTATGAGCGCCTTTCTAAAACTGAAGGCGGGATTGAAAAAATAAGAAAGTTGAGGGAAAGAAAATTATTCCCTTAACTCAGGCGGCAGCATATTGGGAATACCGTCATCAATTGGATAATACTCCTTGCATTTCCCGCAATATAGCGTTCCTTTCACGATCTCTTTCTCATTCTCTTCTGTAACTTCAAGCACGAGGTCGCCCTTGCACATCGGGCAGCACAGGATATCCATAAGATCTCTTTTCATTTTGTTTGCACCTATACTCCTTAAATGCATTTTGCATTATCAAACTATCGGTAATTATAAGTTATGTATGGTCATAAGGTGGAATGAGAGAGGAAGGGCGGCTGCCGGTAGCAATATTGCTGCTGAGGAAAGTCCCCTCACCATCTGGACCGCGGATGCACTCAAGTGCGTAGGGCGAGAGTCCTGGCTCTGGAACAGAAACGATACCGCTGCGCAGTAATGCGATGATTTCGAAAGAATGAGGTCATGCGCGTGTGGATGGAACGGCGAATCCCCGCGGGTGCAAGCCGAAACAGGACACACAGGGCAGTCCAGACCTGTCCGAGTACGGCGCATAGCTGAATGCCGCATGGGCGCTACAGGGGCACTCGCTCCTTGCGCCAAACATAAAGGGGCTTACTCTCCTCACTCAAACTTATTTATTAATGGAAAATACTAATAAATGAAAAGCTTAATAATAATTAAAGTCAGATTGTAGATCAAAGTAGGGATATATGTTAAGAAAATCCGAATTCGAAGGAAAAGCGAAAAAAATATACGACAAAAATAAGAATGATTGGGAAAGTAAATACTATGGTAAAGTGATAGCTATCGATTTGGATGCTGAAAAACTCATTGCTGTTGCAGATTCGCTTTTTGAAGTGGATAAATCAGTAGACAGATTATGCCCGGACCATAAGGTGCTTGTAAGAAGAGTTGGCGATAATCCAACCGTTGCCCGTGTTTTACGAGAGTGAAAATTTGTCCGACAGTATTTTTCCTTATATTGATAACGATCCTTTAATTGCAATAAAACTGAAAAATCCTTCATCTGGCCATGAAAAAGATGTTTTAGCCTATGTTGATACAGGTTCAGATTCCATAGCTGTTAACAGACAAATATGCCATAACTTTTAATGGATTGAATTCAACTCTTACAGTCAGCAAAAAATAGAAAACAAAGAAGATTCATTTTAATACCTCATCCACACCATATAATCTATAATGCCCTTTATCATCGATCCCATCTATGGTCGTGTTGACCTTACTGAACTTGAGCATATCATTATCAACACACCAGAGATGGCGCGCTTGCGCCGCATCCAGCAACTTGGTCTTGCAGACCTTGCCTTCCCGGGCGCGAACCATACCCGTTTTGAGCACAGTGTTGGAACGCTTTTTATTGCAGATAAGATTGCAAGAGCGTTGTGTCTTTCAGAGCAGGAGATCGTAAAGGTCAGACTCGCCGCACTGCTTCACGACATCGGTCACAGCGCCTTCTCACATGTAGTTGAGAGCGTGCTGAAACGAAATCCGTCATATCAACCTGTAATGAACGGAAAAAAATTCGTGAACCATGAGATGTTCTCAAGGTATATAATATCGAATTCATTCCATATAATAAAGGAAATTGCACAGCGCACTGAAAATGATCTGTCTTTTTTCAGCGAAATTTCAAAAATGGCAACGGGCGACATTGATGCTCTCCCGGTGCCTTATCTTACGCAGATAATATCAAACGATATTGATGCAGACAGGATAGATTTCCTGCTTCGCGACTCATACCATACCGGTGTTTCACTCGGACTTGTGGATGTTGACCAGATAGTGGGAAGCCTGTCATTGTTCGACGGAAGGCTTGTGCTTGGGGGAAGAGACGGATACGAAGAAGACATGGCAATTACTGCGGCTGAGTCCATGTTAATAGCCAGAGCGCACCATTATTCAGCAATAATCCACAATCCAAGGACACAGGGGGCAAGAGTGATGCTGCTTCATGCCCTTGAAAATGCCCTATCACGCTATGAAGCTTCAGGAAATGATGTTAAATCCATTGTCTTTTCATTTTTCACATCATACAATGATAACGACCTTTTGAACTTCATAGAAGCCAATGGCGATGCGAGCGCAAAAAAACTTATATTGAATATCAGGAACAGCAGCATCTGCAATGCAGTATCCCGCTTCACGCATAAGAACCTGAATCCCCGGACACGCATGGCGCTCTCTACAATTGCAAGAAATGGCGTGGCCAAAAAGATGTTCGAGGACGAGCTTGCAAAACGGTTTGGGAAAAAATACGGTGCATCCGTTCTGGTTGATCTTGATGTGGCAAGCGGCATCCCGAAGAGCACTCGAGTCAAGATGGAAGATGAAGAAGGATTTTTCTATGATGAGTCTTCCCTTGCGAACGGTCTTGTAAGAGCCATCTCACGTCAGATATCCCTGTGCGTTTTTTCAAAAACAGAGGACAATTCTACGCTTTCACATGCGTCCAATGATTTCCTGCTTGGGATAGAGAACCTGTCTCCTTCACTGTTGCATTTTATCAGGAATGATAATTATCTGCCTATCGAAGGTCTTCTTCTCATATTTTACAGCGCCCACAGACTATTTTGCAATGAAGCAGAAGGAAAGATCGCCATGCCCAGGCTTCGCAATATCGCAAAAATATATTATCTGGTAAGGGAACTCGGAAAGGTAGAGAAACTTCACAACCTGCTTGATTACAGGTTCCATAACCGCTATGGATTCCCGTACTGCGATAAGCTTTTTGAAGATATCCAGCTTCTTGTGGCAATGGGGATGGTGGATGAAGATCTACGCTATTTTGAGAAGAACGGCAGGTGGAAGCAGAGATATGAGTATGTCCTGACAAGCGATGGAGTTGAATATGCTGAATTGATTGCATCTGAATACCAGAATGAACTGACTATAATTGAAAATTACCTGATACTTAACAAGCACTCCATCCCTAGGGATATGGTGAGCGTTGCATCTGGAAGGTATAGAAAATAAATAAGATCCGTGCGCGGAAAAAGCATCGCGTGATTTTTTGGATGGATTTATATACCTTCAAAAAGTTATTGTTATTGTATAATTGATATTGTTATTGTATAATTACAGGAGAAAGAAAAATGAACGGAAAAATGAATCTTGACAAGGATGATATAATTATAGCATTACTCATTTTAATTCTATTCTTAATAGTAATGCTTGTTGGCAAGATGTTCTACACAACTTGAAAAGAGGAGTATTACTCCTCAGTCACTACTTCTCTTATAATATCCATAAGCGGTTCTTTCAGCCTGCTCTCGGCACTTGAAAGGTCGTCCACAAGGATATCAAGAACAAGATCTAAGCCTCCGGGACTTGATGTCAGGTAATCCCTTACCACAGCATCCAAATTATCACAACAGTCGGTGCACAGGTCTGTGCCCTCTATTTCAGAATCATTGACCGGCTCTATGGCGGTCTTACAAAGGAAACATTCATTCATATTATCACCTGCGCCCTGAATGATGCTTGCTGCATATCAAGGTTTTGTATCCTCAAAAAATTCTCCACTATCTTCAAACCATCAGGCGTTAGCACAGACTCAGGATGGAACTGCAATCCGTAAATCGGTCTCTGCTTATGTTTAATTCCCATGATTATCCCATCCTCAGTCCTCGCTGTCACCTCAAGCTCCTGCGGCAGCTTCGTAATAGCAAGTGAGTGGTACCGCCCCCCAACAAGAGGATCCGGCAGCCCCTGATAAATGCCGTTGCCGTTGTGATGGATGAGCGATGTCTTTCCGTGCAGAGGTCCTGACGGAGAATGGCTCACCTCTCCGCCAAAAGCCACTGCTATTGCCTGGTGGCCAAGGCATATTCCAAGGAGGGGAACGTCTGAATTTCTTATAATATCAAGGCATGTCCCTATATCCTTCGGGTTCGCGGGATGCCCTGGACCGGGTGAAATTACGATGGCGTCGGGATTGATCGTTTCCACTTCTTCCAGAGAAATGGTGTTCGGTACCACAACTGTATCGGGTTCGAATATCGAAACATAGTCCACAAGATTCCAGACAAAGGAATCTTTGTTGTTCACAAATAATACTTTCATACCCCTCCACTATCCCTATTTAACCGCAGATGAACGCAGATAAACGCAGATACACAATTGACATAAGCATTAAAAGGTAATGAAAATAGATGGCTAATGTGATGGAACACGGATTGTACGGATATGCACGGATCAACAGTATGAATGAAAAATCTTTGCGAACTTTGCGCTCTTTGCGGTGAATTAATTAAATCGCTAGGCGTGACTCTGGGCGCTTTCTTCTGCGGTTCCTTCCCAATAGAAATCCTCATGTCACTCCTCCTATCGCCTTTATCATCGCAGCCATCTTGCGCTCTGTCTCATTGTATTCATACTCTGGATCAGAATCAGCCACAATTCCGGCTCCAGCCTGCACTATCGCTTTTCTGCCGTTCTTGATGATCGTCCGTATCACGATAGCGAAATCCGCATCCCCATTCCAGGAATAGTACCCCACACCTCCACCGTAAATTCCGCGAGCTTCTTTCTCAAGCTGGTGTATTATCTCCATAGCGCGTATCTTTGGCGCGCCCGAAAGCGTACCTGCCGGGAATATGGCGCGTATGGCATCGAACTGGTCGCACTCGTCCCGCAGCATACCAGACACCGTGCTTTCGATATGCTGGACGTGCGAGTATTTTAGCACTGACATGAAATCATCCACCTTCACAGTGCCGCCTTTTGAAACCATCCGCACATCATTGCGGCCAAGATCAACAAGCATCACATGCTCGGCGCGCTCCTTGTCGCTTTCAAGCATCTCTATTGCGAATTTTTCATCCTCATCAGACGTTGTTCCGCGCGGGCAGGTGCCTGCGATGGGATTTATTATGACTTTACGCTTGTGTACTGAGAGCAGCGTCTCAGGACTTGCCCCTATTATACCTGTGCCGTTGAACTCAAAGAGGTACATGTAAGGACTTGGATTAACGCTTCGCAATTCGGTATATAGCTCAAGCGGGGTCTGGTCTGTGGTCACTTCATAGCGCCTTGAGAGAACGACCTGGAAAATATCGCCATCTATTATGTGTTTCTTTGCGACCCTTACAGCATCTTCATATTCGCTTTTTTTTATATTGGGTGTTATCCGTGAAGGCTTATTTTGTTTCACATAGATCGGTCTTGCTGCTTTAATGATAGTTTCAAGTTTCCTGGCTTCTTCCAGAGCAGCCCTGTATGCATCTTTTGCATCATCAAAGACAAAAGGTGTCATGACAATATACGTTTTTTCTGTCAGGTGATCAAACACAACCGTCTTTGTTGTGAGCGCGAATTGTGCATCAGGAATATTGCTCTTTTTTGCAGGAATGTCAAGCCAGCAGTCATATACCATGTCATAAGCGCAATATCCAATAGCCCCTCCAAGAAATGTCTGTCTGTCAAAACCTTTGCCGATGAATTTTACTCCTGTCATCGCAAAAGCATTCCTTAAAGCATCCATTGTGTCAAATCCTACTATCAGCATTCCTTCCTTACCAAGATCGCATATCTTTGAAAGTGAAGACTCAATGAAATCTATCAAACCAGTCCTTGTCGGGTAATCAAGAGTAACTCTGCGGTCTTTTACTGTTACGACAGCATCTGGTTGCGCACCCACAAAGGAGAAACGGGCATGGCGTTTCTCTTTTTCAACAGATTCAAGAAGATATGCACATTTCTTATCAAGCGAAGCATACAGATCAAGAGGAGTGCACGTAGTTTTTACTTCTGCCATCAACTGGATGATAACAGGTTTATCTTCAGCAAGGCGGATGAATTCCTTTTCACTGATATCAAATTTCATGCATCCTCGCATTGTTAATAAAATCCATCACTTTCGTTTCATCTTTCTTGCCTTCAGTCTCGACGCCAGATGCTGTATCAACAGCATACGGATGGACACACTTCACTGCATCCCTGACATTATCAGGCTTCAGCCCGCCAGCCAGAATAACAGGGATACCTGCGTTCATGACAACCTTTGAACTTATTTCCCAGTTGTGCGGTATACCTGTTCCGCCTGTTTTTCCATCCCCTGCAGTATCAAGAAGGACTGCATCAGCCACCCCGGAAAGTTCCAGTATCTGGTTTATCAATGTATCCGCCTGTGTATCCTGAGACACCGGGAGGGTCTTGATGAGTTTCACACCTGTTTCTCTGATCTTCTTGAGTTCAGACAACGCAAGATCATTATGGATCTGCATTGCTGCAGGTCTTGCCACCTGGATCATTCGCAGCGCTTCTCTAGCGTTTTCCGGCATGATAACAAGCACCGTGGTCACAAAAACCGGGACTTTCGAGATCAAATGCGTTGCTTCCGCCAGTGTGATCTTACGGGGAGAATCCACAGACACATCAGTAATGAATCCTACAGCATCAGCTCCTGCATTTATCGCCACTACAAGGTCATGTTCGGTCTTTATTCCGCAAATTTTAACTTTCATCTAATATCTCTAATTATATCTCTATCGTATCCGCATTACAGGAATCTTTCAAGTTTTGCAGAGTCCCCTGCAGCCTTTACGAAATCTTTGAGCTTCTCTAAGGCTTTGCCATTATCAATTGTCTGGGCTGCCATTTTTATTCCCGCAGCAAGACTATCTGCCTTCCCACCAACAAGTAATGCTGCGCCTGCATTGATTACAATAATATCGCGTTTTGCTCCCTTTTTACCTTTTAATATCTCTACGATATCCCTTGCATTCTCTTCTGGAGATCCTCCCAGTATCTCGCTAACAGAAGCATGTTTTATACCAAGCTTTTCAGGGGTCACTGTGTATTTTGTGATCTTTCCATTATTCAGTTCGACAATTTGTGTCTCACCAATGTTGGATATTTCATCCATACCGCTGCCATGTACAACAAGAGCCCTCTTTGTTCCAAGGATCTTGAGTACATTTGCCAAAGTTTCACACATCGAGCCATCGAAAACACCCATCACCTGCGCCTGTGCACCTGCCGGGTTAGTGAGAGGTCCCAGGATATTGAATACTGTTCGGAATCCCAGGTCGCGCCTTATCTGCCCCACTCGTTTCATGGAAGGATGAAAAACAGGAGCGAGCATGAAGCCAATGCCCACGTTCTCTATGGTCTTTTCAACTTCCTGCGGCGACATGTCAATCCTAATTCCGAGTTCATGCAGCACATCTGCGCTTCCAGATTTTGAGGTTATGGAATAATTTCCATGTTTAGCTATCGGCACTCCAGCCCCGGCTGCAACGATCGCTGCGCCTGTGCTGACATTTATTGTACCTGTAGAGTCCCCGCCTGTCCCGCATGTATCCACAAGCGTACCTTTTACATTGGGTCTGATCATGTTCGCAGCCTTTTTCATTCCGCGGGCAAGTCCTGCGATCTCTGCCGGAGTTTCGCCTTTGAGCTTCAGTGCTGTTAAAAAAGCGGCTATCTGTGAATCTGTCGCATCGGTGAATATTTTTGAAATTGCAATTTCTGCTTCTTCAGATGTGAGAGACTTGTTCTCTATAAGTTTTAGGATATATTCTTTCATAATTATCACTGTACATACTTGTACATTAATGTCTAAATGCGTACATTGTATATAAAAGTTACTTTATCTTGAAAATTAGTACCATATAGTTTATTATTATGCAGGTGATATGAAGGGGCATGAAACAGCAGGACATGTATAAAATACTGGCATTTTTTCTGGTTTTCACAATGATATTTTCGATATTTGCATATATTTTCATAAATCCCCAAGATAATACCCAACAGCAAACAGAAGATCAAACACAGACTTACTATGACCCTGAGTTCTGGACATTCGACCAGCCTTTCGATTCGATATCAGACGCGTTGAACATCACGCCGCCAGGCGCGGAATCTGCAAGCTTTGTTGACCTTGAAAAAATGGCACCTCAAATGGCGGCGTGGGCACGCCAGGCACAGCCGGTACTTAATGAAGTAGATACAATATATAATTCAACCACAACAAAAATGTACTACTCTGACATTAAATACGGTGAGAACTTTACTTTCCTGCTGCTCAGTACAATGGATCCCCTGAGGAATGATTTTCAGTACATGTTCACTGATTCATATTATGATCATCCCCTGCTTGTAAGGCAGGAAGGAGGTTTGCAAGGATTTTATAATGTAATGGGGACACCAGTTATACTTGCTCCACCGCGGACTGTGATCGATGTTCTTGACATTACAACGAGCCTGAATCAAACAGTCACATCTTATGACCGGTACAAAGGTATGCTAAATCTCGTACCTTCCGCGCCTTTCCAGACAATAACTTCAAATGTCACGTTTGCAAAGCAATTCTATATGGGTGTGGATCAGAATAATAATAGTTACGAGCGAACCACAGGTTATCTTGATGTTAATTCAAGCGTCATGAAGAAGTTGAATCAACTAAAAACCAACAGCACGGTATTTTCACAGTACAACATCACAAAGACCGGGAACTATACTATAGTTAAAGTCTCAGGTCAGGACATGTACGCAGTTTTAATAGAAGAGGTAAACTGAGCGTAAAATATATACCACATCATGCTGTAGGAAAGCCGATACTTTTAATCAAGTGAATGATGAAGGACAATAGTCCTGAAGGAAGTAATTAATATGGCACAAACATACGCAAAATTTGAAGTTCCAGCAGAGCTTGCAAACAAGGCGCTCAGCGCTCTTGAATTAGCAAGGGATACTGGGAAGATAAAGAAAGGAACGAACGAAGCCACAAAAGCTATCGAACGCGGTATCGCAAAACTTGTGATAATTGGAGAAGACGTGAATCCACCAGAAATAGTGGCCCACATTCCGGCGCTTTGTGATGAAAAGAACACACCTTATATATTTGTCAAAAAACAGGTAGAGCTTGGGGCAGCCTGCGGTCTGTCAGTTGGCAGCGGCGCGGCAGCAATTGTTGAACCTGGAAAAGCCAAGGAAATGGTTGACGACGTGGCGCAGAAGGTTCAGGCGCTAAAGAAGTGAGAATATGGCTGAAGAAGAAAGCGGATATCCTGCCGAAGTCATTGAAGTGATCGGAAAGACAGGAATGCATGGTGAAGCCATGCAGGTACAGTGCAGGATACTCGATGGCAGGGATAAGGGAAGAATAATCACGCGCAATGTGGTCGGCCCAATAAAAAATGGTGATATCCTTATTCTGCTTGAGACCTCACGCGAAGCCAAGAAAATGAGTTCAAGGTGAAGTCATGGAAAAAAGGAAATGCTCTTTCTGCGGCGGTGCTATAGAGCCCGGAACAGGTAAGCTGTATGCTCGCAAAGACGGGACTGTGTACTATTTTTGTTCATCTAAATGTCAGGGGAACCTGAACCTTGGCAGGATACCAAGAAAGGTCAGATGGACTGAGGCTGGAAGAAAAGCAAGAGGCAAAACGAATTAAGGTGAGAGCGTGGAGCGCACCTATGTTATGGTAAAACCGGACGGTGTACAGCGCGGTCTGGTCGGTGAGGTAATTGGCAGGATCGAGCGGCGCGGTCTTAAGATAATCGCGCTGCGGATGAACACGATATCTCAGGATCAGGCAAAAAAACACTATGCTGAACACGTCCAGAAACCGTTTTTTAAGTCACTTATCGATTTTATCACATCCGGTCCTTCTGTTTCAATGGTAGTAGAGGGAAAAAACGCAGTCGCTGTGATGCGTGCAATAAATGGCGCCACCAACCCGGTCAATGCATCAACAGGAAGCATCCGCGGAGATCTTGCTCTTGATACAGGACGCAATGTCGTACATGCAAGCGATTCACCGGAATCCGCATCAAGAGAGATAAGTATTCATTTCAAGGATGCGGAAATATCAGAATATTCTCGGATCGACGAGATCTGTATTTACGAATAAGCCTGCTGAAAAACGCTTTTTTAAGCAGCGCATCTTGAGAACTTATATACTTTTAGTATAATCTAACAATCATGGTTCAAAATCTGCGCACCCCTATAGTGTGTGTCATGGGGCATGTGGATCATGGCAAGACTTCTCTGCTTGACAGGATAAGAGGTACCACAATAGCAGAGCGTGAAGCTGGTCTCATCACGCAACATATAGGTGCTACTGAAGTGCCGCTGGACGTTGTTAAAAGGGTGTGCGGGACTGTATTCAAAGGGGATACTAAAGTACCAGGATTGCTTTTCATCGATACTCCTGGACACAGGGCGTTCACGACGCTTCGGGCACGGGGCGGGGCGCTTGCTGACCTTGCAGTACTGGTGGTTGATGTTAACGAAGGATTCCAGCCCCAGACAATAGAAGCTGTAGAAATACTGAAAAGATTCAAAACGCCATTCGTGGTGGCAGCAAATAAGATCGATCGGTTATCAGGCTGGAATCCCATGCAGGGTAAACCGTTTATCATTTCATTTCCAGAACAGGCAGAACATGTGAAGAATGCCCTTGATGAAAAGATATACATCATAATTGGAAAGTTATATGAAATGGGTTTCAGCTCAGACAGGTATGACCGCGTTCGAGAGTTCCAGAAAAACATCGGGGTAATACCAGTTAGCGCAAAGACCGGAGAGGGGATACCCGATCTTCTTATGATCCTTATGGGGCTTGCACAGAAGTTCCTTGAAAAAGATCTTGAATACAGGGCTGTAGGACCAGGGACAGGTACTGTCCTTGAGGTGAAGGAAGAGATAGGACTTGGCACCACGCTTGATGTGATACTGTACGATGGAGAATTAAATGTCGGGGATACTGTGGTGGTCGGAAGCCTGGGTGAACCTATTGTGACAAAGATCAGGGCTCTTCTAAAGCCGCGTCCACTTTCCGAGATCCGCTCAGAAGAGAAGTTCAAACAGGTGAAAAAGGTTGTCGCAGCTTCAGGGATCAAAATTGCAGCACCTGACCTTGAAGGGGCTCTTGCAGGTTCTCTGATACGGGTAGCTTCAGGAGATATCAATGAAATAGCTGCCCAGATAAAATCCGAGATCGATGCTGTCAGGATCGAGACACAATCAAGTGGTATATTACTAAAAGCGGATACGATAGGCTCACTTGAAGCTCTTGTCAATGAATTGAAGAAAGAAAATATTCCCATACGACGAGCGGACATAGGGGATATTTCAAAAAGGGATATCGCTGAAGCAAAGACAGTAAAAGACCCTTTGTTGTCAGTAATTGTGGGATTTGATGTTGATATCCTTCCTGATGCAAAGGAAGAGATTACGGGTTCTGATATTAAGGTGTTCATGAACAATGTCATTTACAAACTTATTGAAGATTACAAGAAATGGGTGGTGGAACAAAAAGCAATTATCGAGAAAAAGCGTTATGAGACCATTATCAAGCCTGGAAGGTTCATAATACTTCCAGATTGTACATTCAGGCAGAGCAAACCTGCAGTTGTCGGTGTTCGTGTAATGGGTGGTATAATTAAGACCAGCCTGGAAGTGATGAAAGAGGATGGATCGATCGTCGGGAAGATAAAAGGCATCCAGGAACATAACGAAAATATCAGTGAGGCGACAGCCGGAAAGGAAGTAGCTGTGGCAATAGACGGACCAACAGTGGGCAGACAGATCAAAGAAGGAGATATCCTTTACATCGATGTTCCTGAGAAGCATGCGAAAATAGTTGAACAGGAACTTTTCGAGGCGATGAAGATCGAAGATAAAGAGTCAGTAATGGCGTATATGGAAATAAGGCGCAGAGGACATCCGTTCTGGGGAAAATAAAAACTGCGATTACATCTATTGTCTCATAATTTTTATTAAAAGAAAGATGGGCGGGTTGGGGAGTGGGGGTTAGTGTGTTAAAAAAGATGTCCCGCCCATCGAAACCTAACACAATTACATCATATATAAATATTGCGGGATTGCAATATTTATTAATCAAATATTAAATTAGTTATCCTAAATAAATGAATGTGGGCAGGTTGGGGAGTGGGGTTAGTGTGTTAAAAAAGATGTCCTGCCCACAATTTCATTACACAATTTAATGGTATATAAAACTTACTAATATTAAATTTGAAAAAAAAATCCATTCAATAAATCATATTTTTCCCACAAGGTCAAGAAGTGCTGCCATGGGATCTTTTGCCTTGATGACACCTGATGCAAGAAGAACGCCTTCCACTCCAAGTTCAAGTGCTGCAACAACGTCCTCTCCTTTAGATATCCCTGCCCCGCACAGTACCTTCACCTTATGATCGATTTTTTTTACTGCTGCAACTGACCCTCTGACTATTTCTGGGTCTGCCTTAGATACTGGAATTCCTGAACCGATAAGCTCAGGTGGTTCGATCGCTACATAATCAGGAGATAGCGCTGCCGCAGCTGAGGTGACAGCGATATTATTCGTACAAATTATCGTTGTCAGTCCAGCTATTTTTGCGGCTCTCACGGCTGAATCTATATCTGATAATAATAGACGGCGTTCTGAATGGTTTATCAGTGTCCCGCACGCTCCTGCTTCTTTGATACACTCTGCTGTGATATGACCTGTGAAGCTGCCTGCTCCTGCACCGTCTATATGCTGCGCGAACACTGGTATCTTTACCGAAGACGCCACTCTGAATATATCAGGTATTTGAGGGACTGCAACTATGCATACGCCGTGGTCCTGGCTTACTTCCTCGCAATACTTGGCTATCCTTACCGCTTTTTCTCCCGTGCTTTCGGCATACGTTTTAAAATTAACTACTATAAGGGGCTTCTTCATCGAGTGCATACCGAAAAAAAAATTAATCCAGATATACTTCTTCTTTTGGATGAACAGTTATGCCGCTCGTTGTTATTTCATATGGATGGACACTCTGGCTGTGTGTTGAGCCTCTCATCTTGAAGATCTCAACGCTTCTTACTCTTACGGTTTCCTTGCGTTTGTAGTAAAGTACGATCGTACCTTCAGTGACAAATGTCTCCACGCCAAAACGGGATGCATTGTTCTCATCAATTATTTCACATGTCAGCAGGGAAGTCAATCCCAGTATCTCAAGTGTTGTGCTTAATTTCAGGAGCTCTACTCTTATCTTTGCAGGATCTCCGAGATAAAAACCGATAGATGTGGTGCCGTCTACAAGAGCGCGCTTTGCATCTATGTCCTCCTGGATAGCTATTATCTGATCAAGCATGGAACGCATATCAAAGGGTCTTACATCCACGTATTTCTCATGTGAAGGAATTCCGATCTTTGTTGAACATGCATCCAGAATTGCTAATTTGCCTTCTTCTTCCAGCGCCTCAAAGTCCCACCCGAACTGTTTTACGTTCTCTCTGACCTGTTCAGGACGCTCTTCAGTGGCGATATAGATACCGTTTTCCCCGTATTTTGTGATACCATTATAAAGATATTGCAGCCCGAATATGGTTTTACCCGCGCCTGCTGTTCCTGATAGAAGATATGACCGATTTCTAAGTATCCCACCGCTACACAGTTCGTCAAACCCTGGAATTCCTGTTGGTACGCGCTGTATAGAACTTGATTCAGATTTAGTTTGCTTTTTATCCGACATTAATAAACACCTTTTCTGTTAATATTGTATTACTGATAGATATATTTTGTTTATCATATTGATAATCATTATGAAAAATAGATTAAAAACATATATATCAACGTAATTCCTTTTTGAGTCGGGTGTTTTTATGGTACTACCGGATAAATTCAGATGCGTCATAACGAACTGGGATTATATTTATGACCTGTGCAGGCATGTAGCGAACGACGTAAAGAAGTCAGGATACAAACCCGATACAATTATTGCTCTTGCTCGCGGGGGCTGGTTCGCAGGCAGGGTGCTGTGCGATTTCCTTGGTCTTAATGACCTAACCAGCCTGAAGATCGAGCATTACGTGGGCACTGCGAACGCGGGCGGAGGACCTGCCATCAGGTACCCGCTTGCAGACAACGCAGTGGCAGGCAAGAAAGTGCTTATCGTTGACGATATATGTGATACGGGAAAGAGTCTCGTCCATTCAAAAGAGTATGTCTTGAAACAGAATCCCACCGAGGTCAGGACAGCTGTGCTGCAATATCTCTATACTTCAGAGGTAAAGCCAGATTACATAGGCGAGGTAGTGGAGGAATGGGGATGGATAGTATATCCCTGGAATTTTATCGAAGATCTGATAGATATTATTTCACGTCTCATGGCAAAAGAGAAACTGGATGAATGGACTATACCGAAGATAAGGTCTGGATTATTGAAATACCATAATATTGATCCTATCAATTTTGAGATAGCCCAGCCTGACAGATTGGATGAGATTCTCGAAGAGATGGTCAGGAGAAAAATAGTTTCAACAAGAAATCTGTCTGGAAATAAAACCTGGAAATACAGTGGAGTCTAAAAAAATGAAGGCTGATATTGCAATAATAGGCGGCAGCGGCGTGTATGATGCGTCGATGCTTGATAATGTGAAGGAAATTGAAATTGATACACCATTCGGTAAACCGTCAGATGCCATCACTATAGGGTCTTTTGGAGATTTGAGCGTGGCTTTTCTCCCCAGGCATGGCAAAGGGCACAGGATCTCTCCGAGCAAACTTAACTCCCGCGCCAACATCCTGGCTCTAAAGAAACTCGGTGTAACAAGGATACTATCCGCTTCCGCAGTTGGCAGCCTGAAGCCTGAACTCAAGCCTCTTGATATTGTTATCCCTGACCAGATATTTGACAGGACGCGCCTTCGAGAAAGCACCTTCTTTGATGAGGGTATTGTCGTTCACACCGGTTTTGCCGATCCGTTCTGCCCTGAGATGAATATAATGCTGGCAGGGATCACCAAGAAGCTCGGCTACAGGGTGCACACCAGGGGAACTTATGTCTGTATGGAAGGTCCGCAGTTCTCTACACGCGCTGAGTCAAAAGTGTACCAGAAGCTCGGGTTCGATATTATCGGGATGACTGCTCTTCCTGAGGCAAAGCTTGCTCGTGAAGCTGAGATGTGTCTGAGTATTATAGCTACTGTTACTGATTATGATGTCTGGCACGAGGAAGATGTGACCATTGATATTGTGATACAGAACGCCATGAAGAACGAAGAAGCTGTGCGAAATATCATCAAAGAAGCTATCACGAAGATCTCACTTGACAGGAAGTGCGTGTGCGCTAATGCACTCAATGGAGCGATACTCACGGCGCCTGATAAGATACCGGTGGAAACAAAGAGGAAGCTGTATGATCTGATCGGGAAGTATTTGCCTGAGAAAAATTAAGTATAACTGTGACCATTTAGTCCCCAGGTGAAACATTGTTTACGATAGAGCATATCCATGCAAGAGAAATACTTGATTCTCGAGGCAACCCAACGGTAGAAGTTGATGTTTTTACAGAAAACGGCTCTGGTAGAGCCAGCGTCCCCTCGGGCGCATCCACAGGTACATATGAAGCATTAGAACTCAGGGATAAAGATAAACGGTATCTTGGAAAAGGCGTGGCAAAGGCTGTAAAGAATGTAAATACCGAGATAAAAGAAGCTCTCACCGGCATGGACGTGTGCGACCAGCGGGAACTTGATATGATGATGCTGGAACTTGACGGCACGCCCACCAAATCAAGGCTTGGAGCAAATGCTATTCTGGGCGTATCGCTGGCAGTTGCCCACGCAGCTGCGGATTCACTTGGAATATCGCTTTTTCGCTATCTTGGAGGTACCAATGCATTTACGCTTCCAGTTCCGACCATGAATGTCATAAACGGAGGAAAGCATGCAGGCAATGAGCTTGCGATACAGGAGTTCATGATACAGCCAAAGGGAGCAAAAACCTTTTCAGATGCGCTTCGCATGGGAGCAGAAACATACCACACGCTTGGCGCCATACTTGCGAAAAAGTACGGCAATTCTGCGGTGAATGTGGGTTACGAGGGCGGCTATGCCCCGCCTCTTGCGAATACGACTGATGCACTTGATGCACTCACCGATGCAATAGATGAAGCTGGATACAGCAAAAAGATAAGCATCGGGCTTGATTCGGCAGCCTCAGAGTTCTATAAGAAAGGCAAATACCATATCGATGGAAAAGCACACTCTGCAGGCGACATGATCGATCTCTATGCTGACCTTGTTAAGACATATCCCATCCTCTCCATTGAAGATCCATTCGAAGAGGAGGCGTTCGAAGATTTTGCTGCCCTGACAGGAAAACTCAAAGACACTATAATCATTGGCGACGACCTTTTCGTGACCAATGTTGCGCGGCTTGAGAAGGGTATAAAGATGAAAGCAGGAAATGCGCTTTTACTGAAGGTGAACCAGATAGGCACGCTATCTGAGGCTCTTGACGCTGCTGCACTTGCTCAGAAGAATAGATACAAAGTTATTGTTAGCCATCGCTCTGCAGAGACCGAAGATACCACCATCTCGGACATCGCGGTAGCTATCGGCGCAGAACTGATAAAAACTGGCGCGCCTGCAAGAAGCGAACGAAACGCGAAGTACAACCAATTGCTCAGGATCGAGGAAGAACTGGGAAAAACAGCGCGGTATATGAGACTATGAATTAACGCTCAACAGAATTAAAGGAAGTTATAAGTCACAATTTGTAGGGTAAAGTTTGGGATAAAACATTTAAACCTGTTAATCCTGTTCACTGTGTGGTGGATCGGACCAAGCGGGTTGGGGTGGTGTGGTATCGTAAAATTCACACAAGCCTCAATATCTTCATTGCTGTTTTCTCACATCCGATCTCCCATTCCCTGATAATTTCTTTACCACCCCTTGCGACCATGCTGGCAAATCCTCTCGCCTCATCTGCTCGTTCCCCGAATGTCATTACTGTTGCGGCACTTGACCGAATCAGTTCAACAGCATCTCTCTTTGACCTTACACCTATCAATGCCAGTTTATTATTGATCAGAGTCTTGTCGTAGACAAGATCCAAAAGTATCATAAGGTCATAAACGTCCTTGAACCTCTCCCTGCCAGTATGCTCGTTCGTGGCAAGAAGTTTATCAACGATCAAATCCTCGATGCTCTCATGAGGGAAGATAACCTCATTCACTGGTGCGACTTCAGTAATAAAAAAGTCCACAGGTTTCATGACCTTCTTTATCGCCGGAAGCCATGAATGTTTATAGTTCATCTGTACCCTTATTGATTTTGCCTGAACATCCTTGCCCGACACGCGCTCATACTCTCCGAACCTGGAGGGCATTCTATGCCTGTAGTTAAGAGTACCTGATGCTGCATCGTTAGACTCATATTCGAAAATGCCGTACTGAACCCCCTGCACCTCAATATATATCCTATTATCTTTTAACAGTTTGTTCATGTCCTCGATCTTCTGCATAAGAGCGTTTGGGTTCTCTATGGTCGTATTGAAGTCCAGGTCATTGGATGCCCTCTGAAACATCGGGTCAATGTAGCTCTGCACGCATGTCCCGCCCTTGAACATAAGGAACTCACTCATTGGCAGTAATCTGTTCAGTATCTCAAGGTGCCAGAACAGGGTCTCAATAAGATATGCCGGAATACCGTATTTAATCTGAAGTTTTCTGAACACTTCCTGGGTGAGCTGTTCGCGCTTCCAGACCTGTATCGTGGATAGAATTTTGATCTTTTCCTCAACGCTAAAGGTTATCTTCATCCCATCACCGTGTTGATCGCATGTTTGATCTCTTTTTTATCCACTGTTGCCATGGCTTTTCTTGTTATGCTTCTCTCCTTTTCTGTCATCGGAAAGATCTCCTTACCTGAGACTTCATTGAACTCTGACATGACAGCCAAAACACGAGGTAAACAATTCTCTTCAATAGCAAGCTTTCTGAAATATTCCAGGTCCATAACATTATCAAGTCTGTTCTGAAGCAGCGCCAGGTATGCACCATATAAAATAAATGGCGTCTTTCCAGTCAAACATTCGATGATGCCTCGTTCAACAGATGCCATCCAGATTTCCGCATTGAGATAATCGATCCTCTTAACATCAGGCGGTATGTTTTCACATGCATTAGCAATGATGGTCATCTCTCCGGCCTGTCCCGTCTGATCATATACCCTGACCCCTGAGAGTTTACCAAGCACCATTACCCTGGGAGATAACTCCGGATAACGCTTCTTCAATATATGGACCATATATATCTGAGGGTCGTAATCCACTGGTGTTATCCTCTGTCTGGCTGCTGTGAAAGCGCCAATATAATAGTTGTCACCGCATATCCGGTCTATAAGTTTGAGAACGTCCTGCGGGATACCTGGATAATCCATGCCTGATAGGAACAGGTCGCGGATGCTTTCATAATAAGGGAATTCAGGATCAAGTGCCAATCTGCTGCGTCCATTCTCAATTTCTTTAAGAACACCAATGGCTATGAGTTCCTCGATCTGCTCATAGGTGCTCCTTGTGCCAGAATGGGTCGTGCGGGCAAGCTCGTTCCGTGTCAAAGGGTTCCCTGATGCAGCGAGTACTTTTAACAATCTTACCTTGGTCCTCGTGCCAAGTAGCAATTCAAGCATGAGTGAATACAGGATTTCATACCATATAAATATTACTATTTATAGTAAATTAATTTAGTTATTACTAAAATTAGTAGATTAAGCCTCTGGAATCTACTCTCAGACATTTTCGATCTCGCGGACGATCTTATCAGCTTCCTTTCCAGGAGACTTCGAATTATAAATAGTGCGTCCCACAATAACATGATCCGCCCCGGCTCTAATGGCTTCGGCAGCACTTCCCCCCTGAGCTCCTACGCCCGGTGAAATTATCGACATATCCCCCACGATCTTACGCAGATCTCTTACACTTTCAGGCCGCGTCGCAGGTGCAACAATGCCAGAAGCACCGCACTCAACAGCAAGATGTGCAAGTTTATGTGCCACAGGCGCAAGGAAATCAAGTGCTCCAGGGTGGCTCATTTCAGTTACAACATAGATTTCCCCATGATGCTCACTCCCTGAGTTCACACATTCCATCAGGCTATCACGCCCTGTGAATCCGTGAACAATGACAGCGCTTGCTCCTGCTTCAAAAGCTGATGCACATATGAGCCTGTCCGTGTTCGGGATGTCAGCTACCTTAAAATCCGCTATCACAGGCGCAAATTCTGCAATCATGCCGATTATCCCCAATCCTGATTCGAGCACTAGAGGATAACCAACTTTAATGGCATCCACAAAATATTCAATTTCTTTTGATATCGAGAGCGCTTTGTTCTTATCTGTAACATCAAGAGCAGCGATCAGCCTTGTCTTCTTTCGCATACCTACCTCATGCCCTTTGCCGCAGCCACGATAATGGGGAGCGTGATTGTCGCATCAGAATACACGGTCACAGAACGTGCATTTTCCCCGACCTTACCCCATGAGCGCGCCTCGTCAAGTGTTGCTCCCGAGAGGCCGCCGGTCTCGGGTCTATCCATGGTAAGCTGTATCGCGTAATCGAATGATTTCGGTGTAACGAGCATGGACTGGAGTATAAAGTTCTTGGGCACACCCCCGCCCACTATGAATACTCCGGAGCGCTTTGCTTCATAACATCTGTCGATCAGTCCTTTCATGTCTGCAAAGACATCTACGTTGAGAGGATTGGTCTGCCTGTAAAGCCATGCCTGCAAGCCTATTATTGAATCCTGTATCGCAGGGCAGTAGACCGGTATGCCCATGTCGTATGCGCTTTTCAGTATGGAATTATCATCATCCAGTTTACTCCCGATGTGCGAGAGGAACTCACTTATCGAAAGTTTATCAGGAAGCTCCCTGAAAATTGGCTGGAGTTTTTCCTCAAGCCCTGCGAAATGTTGCTCTGGCAGGAACACATCGTAGATGCGATTAATTGAGCAATGTTTTAACTCCACGTCATCAACCGTATCAGTTCCCTTGTAATGGTGAAGCCCGATCGATTCAATGATGTCGTGAACAAGATTCGCACCTGTACTCACAAGGATATCGATATCCTCATCTCTTATCATATCGCTAACAATCTGCCTCATACCCGCAGGTACCATGGCTCCCGCAAGCCCGAAGAACTTGGTGCATTCCCTGTCACTCACCATCTCCCTGTATATGTCCACGGCCTCGCATAATCTTCCTGCCCCGAAAGCTGTACCTTCAAGTGATCTAACAAGCTCACTCACGGTCATATTCTTAGCTATCTTAGCATGTCTGATAGGTCTATCCAGTGTTTCCATAATCATCTGAAGCACTTCACGCAGGATATTATTATATCCTTCTCTCGTGTGAGTTGCAATGCAAATTCTATTCCTATAAATAGATTCTCTGCATGATATATCTTATTAAGATTCTTACTAACAAGCGGTTTCATCCTTTCACCCACAAGGACAAGAGAATAAATTTCATCAAGATGCTTTTCAATGAACCGCCGAGCTCCGGAAGGGTCAAGCCCTTCACATACTTCTTTTGCCTCTTCTCCCAGCACCATGACAATTCGTCCCTCTTCGGTCTTGGCATATTCAAGCGCCTTTTCAGCACCCTTTATATCCATGCCTGAGTTTGAATTATCTATAAGCGTCCTTCCATTAAGTTTGATTTTTCTCATGCGTCCCTGTGCGCCTTTGAATTCCTGCATTGAGCGCTCGATCTGATCAGGTTCGATATCCATAGCAAGAGCGACTGCGGATGCGCATACGAAGGCGGTTTTATACGAGAGCAGGTCATAATCCCGGGTTCCACGAAGGTTTATCTTACCTTTCCTTCCGCCAATAAAATAGGCAATGGTTCCTCCATCGCTGCTTATGTTCTCATAATACACGTTTGCTGCAGCGTTCACAGAATCAGAGACTGAAATGATATTGACGTCTCTCCTGCATGCCCCAAAGTACCTCAGAGCATCGTGATTAATAACAAGCGTACTCCCAGGTTTTGCATCAAGTATCATCATGCGCTTGGCTTCGCTTGCAAGCTTCGTGTTATTTGCGATCTTATAATCATCTGCTATCGTTGTAATTACACCGATATCAGAGCTGCCAGTGCCGCCGAGTGATATTTCAAATATGAATACATCTAGCTTTATTCCAGCTTCCTCCACCACGTCTATAGCGCGCAGTATGCTAGCAGGAGTAATGCTCAACCCGTTTTTAATAATGTGTCTTTTGCTCCAGTCTTCAAGTCCCCTGCTAGTATGGGATATAACTTTTTTATTTCTTGATAGTATCTCTGCCAGAAGGACAGAAGTGCTTGTTTTTGCCCTTGTACCTGTTATTTCGATAACGGTACAGCCCTTAAGAGCACCCCTTATTATCTCGCCGACAGCGGTATGATGCGATATAACAGGGATATTATTTTTTGCTGCCTCAACTAGCATGGGATAGCTGGGATCAAGATGGATGGGCGAGATAATTATTTCGAAATCAGTGACATTTTGCGGTGTCTGTGATGTCTTTATGCCCTCTTGTTCCAGAGCCTCAAGCTCTTCAGAGCGAAGCGTTTGATAAACATCGATCCCGGTAATTGAGGCAGCGATTTTCGTAAGCTTTCTTGCGATAACAGTGCCGCCGTGAGTCAAATCAAGTACAGCAGCCCGGGTATTCCTGAGTGTCAATTCGATGCAAGGGCTTCCTGCGCCCTCTTAAATGCCAGTTCTGCGACAAGTTCGTCTATCCCAAGGGGTTCTGAATAAATGAGCGGGATATTTTTGCCATCAATGTTCACCATGGTCTTTCTTGAGTCGCGGCTGATGCCCAGTATCTGGGGTATATCTTCCATAGTATGCACGCCATGCGCAAGGAAGATGGGAACCGCAACAATAGTTGAAACACCTGTGCCTTTGAATGCCTCAAGACCTTCTTTCATAGTAGGCGTGTTCATGTTCATAAATCCGATGCGAACGACCACATTATCGTATTTTTTAGCTATCAGGTTGGCAACTCCGTTGACAACATCTTTGTTATGGGGGTGTCTGCTCCCGTGCCCGAGTGCAAGTATTCCTATTTTTTCCTTCATTATTGATCTCTCATATGTTTCATCTGGTCTTCTTTCATATATTGTGGTATCTTCGACTTTTGATAGATTCCTATTAACACCACTGCTGTTCTTTGATATCCAACCACTTTTTCGTTTTTTCTTTTCACCAGTTGATTTCTGGTGTTTTGAAGATGTTTGCCCTTTGTCGCTCATAATTTACTACTATAACCTGTTTGGTTTTATAATCCTTTTGATATTCCAGAAAAAGTATAAATACTTAACAGTAAATATATAAATGTAATAAATTCATTAAGGCGAAATTTAGATGCTGAGGGCAAAATGCAGAGGATGAGTAAATGAGTTTTGGTCTTATACTGAATGCGATCATTTGTTTTGCAATTGTGCTTGCCACTTTCGCTTTTGCAGTTACCCTTCATCAGAACAAAAACCGGCAGAAAGGGGAGAGCATTCCTACCTTGAATGCACTGATAATATTCTGGTCACTTGTCGGGATGTTTTTTTTATTTGCTGGTTTAAGAACGCTTGCAGCCTATGGTAATTTCATAGAAGTTGAAACAGCCCTGTATTATTTTGGTTCGATCCCCTTTGCATTTATCACAGTCCCTCTTGTCTATTTTATTATATACATAATTCTCGGCGACCACCGGGTCAGTATAGGGGTATCAACAGTATTCCTGATATTTGGTTCGATATACCTCATTGCACTTTTCGGTTTCGGGATAATCGGCCCCTTCACCGAAGAATGGGGCTCCACATTTGAGATCAATAGTGATCTTGCCATAAACGTATATCTTTCAGGATTGTTCATCATCCCAACAAGTATGATACTGGGTCTTATGCTTCTGATATTGCTCCAGCGCGTTCCGAAGCGAGTACAAAATAGAATTGCTTTTTCCCTGGTTGCGATCTCACTTATATTTGATTTTATGCTTCTTGATAACATAGCTCCGTCAGGCGCTACCCAGATGGCTGCCAGGATATTCATATTCATAGGTGTTGTGCTGGGTTATTTCTCCTACTTTTCAGAATCATTTGACAAGAAGCTTGAGATGATGGATAACAGGCTTGGCGTTTCGCAGACAGAACTTGAGGATTTTGAAAATGAAGACCAGTGAGGATACATGGAAATTGATATCGAATTTGAGCAGGAAGTGGCAAGATTCTATCTATCCATGGGGATAACCACAGGTCCTGGGGATATACAGTACAGGTTAATACTGCTGGTACTTGCCAGGAACGGGGAAGATGCAGTAACACGATTCTCTGAGATAAGGGAATACACTGATAAAATAGCTGACCGTGGAAGTATCGGCGGAAAAATGAAATCCGTGTTCCAGCTTGAGGGACTGGCGCTCAAGATCGGTCATGGGGATTATATTATCACGCATAAAGGTCTGATCGCTGCTGATTTTATCAAATCTACATCTGTATATTTTAAAAAGGTGAAAGACCTTGAGCATATAATAAAAAGGATACCTTCTTAACTTCATACATTGACCCCTTTATTAAGGAAAAACATGTTTTCCAGCTCTATCTAATTTAAATGTCTTATTTTTATGTAATTTTGTTCGTGGTTGAGAATTTACAACCAGTAACTATAAATATATTAATGTTTATAGAGTAATATGCTCATTATAAGTATGAGCATAGTATGACCATAACGGAGGCCTAATATGAAAACAATAATAAAGAACGAACATGCACAGGCAGGCGTCGGCACACTTATCATATTCATTGCAATGGTACTTGTGGCTGCTGTTGCGGCTGCTGTGCTCATCCAGACATCAGGTGTGATGCAATCAAAGAGTTCGACGACCACGAAAGAAGCTGCTTCTGCAATATCTGAAAATATACTTATTGAAGCAATAGATGGAGTTACCAGCAGTACATCTTTGACAGCGCTCAATATTACAGTAAAGATCGCTGCAGGTGGTTCTGATATTGACTTAAGCAAATTATTGCTGAAGGTTAAATCAACGAACTTCAATTACAGTACCACCGGAAATGGATCGAACGTATTTAGAATATATACGATCAGGGATCCAGAAAACGGTACAGGATCAGTGATTAATGACTGGACTTCATCAGCAAATCCAACACTTAAGGCAGGCGCATTAGCAAGAATTGATGTTAATGTTTCAGGCTTATCCGAGCTTACATCGAGGAAGCCAATAACTATATCGTTAACTCCAGAAAAAGGTTCAACCTATAGCTTACCATTGACACTTCCCTCGATTTCCACAGTGAAAACCGATCTTGCGATATACCCCTAAAGTATATCGCTTTTTTTATTTTTAATTTAATAAAAGCGAAAAATTGGAGATATTTATGAAAAAAATAGTAAATAATGAGCAGGCACAGGCAGGTGTTGGCACCCTCATTATATTTATAGCAATGGTGCTTGTAGCTGCGGTCGCTGCTGCTGTGCTTATTCAGACATCAGGCGTGATGCAATCCAAGAGTTCGACGACCACGAAAGAAGCTGCAGCTGCAGTTACTGAAAATATTGTAATTGAATCTGTGGAAGGAGTTTCCAATGGTACGAATGTAGTCGCGCTTAATATATCAGTAAGACTCGCATCAGGAGGTACAGATATTGACTTGAGCAAAGTATTGCTGAAGGTCAAATCAGAGAACTTTAATTACAGTACCACCGGAATTGGATCGACCGTATTTAGAATATATTCGGTCAGGGATCCAGAAAACGGTACAGGATCAGTGATTAATGACTGGACTGAAGCAACAAATCCAACGCTAAAGCTTGGTGCATTAGCAAGAATTGATGTTAATGTTGCAGGCTTATCCGAGCTTACATCGAGGAAAGCAGTGACGATATCGCTGACTCCAGAAAAAGGTGCAACCACGATATTGCCATTAATAATTCCTGCACTAAGCTCCTCAACCACAAAAATCTCGATATACCCATAAAGTATATCGCATTTTTTTCTTTTTCTTATTTTTTTTATAGCAATCTTTAAGTCAATGCATATACATTATTATACTTATAATGAGTATGTGTATTAGAGAGGATTCAGATAATGGCTGCGGAAACATCTGTTGTAATCGCTTTGATCTTTATAGGGTTTCTAACTATAGGGTCAACCATTTACGCATCGTATGAATACTCAAATAGTCTAGTACAAAATGCAAAATATGAACAGGATACCATGAAAAAAGCAAAGATACAGACAGACATTACGATAATCAATATCACAAACAGCGCAACACTCCTGAACCTTACTATCAAGAACACCGGAAAAACCACGCTAAACGCAAGTGCAATGAACGTGTTGATAAATGGGATTCCATACAATTACGATGTCACCTCGGAAGGAAAAGTGTGGGTGCCGCAAAACCAAACCAAAATAACAATCACAAGGTCAGTCAGTGTTGGTGACAGGATCAAGATCACAACTGAGAATGGGGTGTCGGATTATCTTCTCCGATAGGTGATAAAATGGGATATGCTGTGATCATGTTTGTGATTTTGCTGTTGTTGGCAGTTTCGATAGCGCTTTCTTCTAATTACGGGGTGTCGAAAGATTCCCAGGAGGCGCAGCTATTGGCTGAGAATGCTTATGCTGAGAGGGATGGGGGGAAGATGCAGACGGATTTAGTAGTTACTGCCACCAAGATCAATGGAACAGCCAAATACACATCTGTTACAGGAACCCCTAACTTATTGAATTTATATTTAACAATAAAGAACAATGGCAGTATTGTACATTACCCTCGAGATTACTCAATAATATTTAATGGGTCATGGACAAGGATAGTTTCAACTTCAGATAATATTACAACACCTTTAAATAGCTCCATCATCTCATCTCTCAATCTTGAAGTTACTCCAGATACCTCCCCAATGAAATCCATTTCACTAACAGTAACTGCAGGGAATGGTATCAAGACAATTACTCCAACATCGCCATTAATCGATAAGAATAACTTGACCATTTATCCTAATCCCGATGATCGAAACAACTGGTGGTCTCTGGACATGACCTGGTTGCCTTCATACGGTGAAATGTGGCCTATTGATCATTACACCCTGTATTATATGAATACAACAAACATTAATTTAGTATATGATAAAAATGATGTTGCTATTGCTTTTACAACCGACCCATACAGAAATTATCACATTGGTCAGGCCTTTCCGAAAGGGGGCAACCCAAAGTTTTATATCTGGATATCAGCGACCGATATACATGGAAATGAAGGCCCCCCGTCAAATACGTGTATTGCAACGGGATCAGGACCAGGTAATGTCAATTGTAATACAGGATAAAAATCTTAGGAAAAAATCATGCCAGGCGAATCAATATCTCATCTCATATTCTTCATAGGCGCGATAATAATAGCCGTAGGTGTAATCGGCGTTGTCACGACCAATGTGCAAAGTATCTCAGCCTCATACGGAATGAATAGCAAAACTCTTGCAGACCAATTAAAGACCGACATAACAATCATCAATGACCCTGCGAAGATACCTAATTCATCTTGGAATTATAGTTTCTATGTAAAAAACACTGGGAACACCAAACTTAACCCCGATGAAGTCAATATGTTCGTAGACGGGAATTACACCCGAAACCTCACATACAGTGTTATAGACGTTACTCAATGGTCCCCCCCCTCTGTCCTTGTGCTGAACTATACCTACTCAGCAGGAAAGAACCCAACCCTACCGCCTGGAGACCATAACGTGCGCGTCGTAGTGGGAAACGGCGTCTTCGATACAATGGCTTTCAGGATTTGATATCCGTGATAACCGGCATACGTTCCTTTGATCTTGCTCGCGACGAACTGTGCAGGAAACTTGGCGGCGGTTTTCCTCCCGGCTCCATAGTCGTTATAGAAGGCGGCAGCGGCAGCGGGAAAAGCACAGTATGCCAGCGTCTTGCCTACGGGCTCATGGAGAACGGTTCCACAGTGACATACATTTCAACCCAGCTTACCACCAAGGGCTTCATCAACCAGATGCATTCGCTCAACTACAATATCGGCAGTTTCCTATTAAAGAAGCAGCTTCTCTATATCCCTGTCCTTTCACTGATGGATCATGCTGCTCCAAGACTGGATTTCATTGAAAAGCTAAGAGGAGCCGAAGCTCTTTTTAAGAATGATGTAATTATTATCGACACCATCTCATCTCTTATCAAACACAGTGTGAACATGGAGAAAGGTCTTGAACTGATATCTTTTTTTAAGAGGCTGACGGGTATAAGTAAAACAATTATTCTTTCAATTGAACCTTCAGAACTCGAAAACCACATCCATACTGAGTTCTTCTCATCTGCTGACATTAACCTGACCCTTAAAATAAGCACTCTAGGCAGCACCATCAAGAGAACCATCATCGTAAACAAATTTACAGGTGCATCTGCTTCTGTCGAGAGCATGATCGGATTCAGGATAGAATCGAACATCGGACTTGTGGTTGAAATTGCATCCGTGTCGTGATGAATATGGAACATGAATTTGAAGTTGCTATTAAAAAAAACAAGCATCTTTCAGATTATCTCCTCAATTTCCAGAAAGAACACACAAATCTCCCGAAATTTATTACCAGTATCCCACGGGAGATGTCACTTGAAAAAACCCCGAACATTATATATCCTGTCGGAGACCCGGTATTCATTCACATATATGGAGAGCCGTTCAAGGATATTGATTACCTGGTCATCGAACCTCAGCTCAAGAAGGAAGAAAAAGAGTTATATGCCACCATTTTTGACCGGGTGCTTGAGAAAGGGATGAGATCCACCTCAAAAGAAGATTTACGGGAAACTGTTTTAAAAATTATAGATGAGACTGTCAAGGTGGGAGACCCGGCAAAACGGTCTCTGGAATCTTTAATAATCAAAGTCACTCAAGAAGAATATGATAAATTGAGATATTTCATAATTAGAGATATTTTTGATTCAGGCCCTGTGGAACCAATGTTACAGGATCCGTATCTTGAGGATATCCACTGTGTGGGATTGAATAATATATATCTTGTCCATAAAATATTCGGAAATATCAAGACCAATATCAAGTTCGATTCAAAAATGTCGCTTGATAACTGGCTGCGAACCATGAGTGAACGCATAGGTCGCCCTATAGGTGATGCAAATCCGATAGCAGGAGGCACACTTCCCAGCGGTTCTCGTATTGCGATCGCATACAGCGACGATATCAGCCGCCGCGGAAGCTCATTCACGATAAGGAAATTCACAAAAACACCATTGAGCATAACTCAGCTCATAAAATTCGGGACTATGAGCGCAGAAGAAGCAGCATATCTCTGGCTGTGCCTTGAGAACGGGATGAGCATTTTCCTTTGCGGGGAAACAGCATGCGGCAAAACAGCTGCCTTGAACGCAACGCTTGTATTTATCGATCCGAAAGCCAAGATATTCAGCGCAGAGGACGCCACTGAGGTCACACCCCCCCATGATGTATGGCAGCAGCTTGCGACAAAAGAAGAAGGCGCGGAAGAATCGCAGGTGCACATGTTCACCCTGCTGAAAGCCGCCCTGCGTTCACGCCCTAATTATATCATCGTGGGTGAGATACGTGGTGTTGAAGGTGCTGTAGCCTTCCAGGCAATGCAGACCGGACATCCGGTAATTTCCACGTTCCATGCATCATCCGTAAAGAAGATGATACAGAGGTTCGTCGGCGCCCCGATAAGCGTCCCTGTAACATTCATCGATAACCTGAACGTCTGTGTTGTGCTTCATGCATATTACAGGGAAGGCATCCTCATAAGGAGGGTAATTGCCATAGAAGAGCTTGAAGGGTATTTTGAGGAAGCAGGAGGCGTGGTTACGCGGGCTGTTTTCCAGTTAAATGCCGCAGAAGATAAACATGAGTTCAGAGGAATGAATAACAGCTATATCCTGGAAGAAAAGATAGCAGCAAGACAGGGATACAAGGATAAAAGAAAGATATACGATGAACTCAGAATAAGGGCGAAGGTACTTAATGCGATGGTGGAGCACGAGATATTCGATTTTACGAAGACTTTCGAAGTAGTACAGGCATACAGGGAATACGGGCTGGAGGGGCTTCCCTTCCCGGTTTGAGGTACAATGGAACTTGAAGAAGCTATTAAGAACAATCCACATCTTGGAATTTACCTTAAGAAATTCCAGGAACAGACCGGAGTTCTACCTAAGTTCCTTCCCCAGCTTTCAAGGGACATGGATAAAAAGAACGTAAATGTCATTTATCCAGTAGGTGATCCGCTTTTCATACATTTATACGGGACACCGAAGGTCGGACTGAAATATTACGCGATCGAACCTGAATTGACGCCTTATGAGCAGGAAAAGTATCTGGAACTTCTTGGAATTGTACTAAAACGTACACCTGAAGAACTGGCAGCAGACACGCCTGATAAACTCAGGGAACATTTTAACAAGATCCTTGAAAAAGTGACAGTCATAGGAAAGACCACGAAGAACAAGGAGAAAGTTTCGCTCAAAGAAGATGAGTTCAGGAAAATAAAATATTTCATAGACCGCAATATTGTGAGTCACGGCATAATCGAACCTCTCATAAGAGATCCGTATCTTGAAGATATTCACGATATCGGGAAACACAATATTTTCGTTATCCATAAGATCCTTGGCATGCTTGAAACCAATGTCCATTTTTCATCAGATGAACAGATCGATGACTGGATGAGGGTGATGAGCGAACGAATTGGAAGACCGGTGAGTGATTTCAGGCCAATAGCAGACGGCGCGCTCCCGGATGGTTCTCGTATAAATATTATTTACAGCCGTGAAGTTAGCAAGCGCGGCAGTTCTTTTACGCTCAGGAAATTCGCAGCCATACCAACAAGTGTCACACAGCTCATAAAATGGGGCAGCATAAGCGCTGAGGAAGGAGCTTACCTCTGGCTTTGCCTTGAGAACGGCATGAACGTATTCGTGAGTGGGGAAACAGCAAGCGGGAAAACGACAGCTCTAAACTCGATAATGCCGTTTGTAAATTCAAAGGGGAAAATTTACAGTGTCGAGGATACAGCTGAAGTAACAGCCCCGCAGGAAGTATGGCAACAGATGATCACGCGCGAGACAGGTCCGAAGGATTCTCAGGTAGATATGTTCAGCCTGCTGAAACTTGCGCTACGCTCTCGTCCCACGTACGTGATCGTTGGTGAGATACGGGGCGTTGAAGGCGCTGTGGCATTCCAGGCAATGCAGGCTGGTAATTCTGTCATGGCTACATTCCATGCATCGTCAGTAAAGAAACTCATCCAGAGGATAACAGGTGACCCCATCAAGGTCCCGGTTACATTCATAGACAACCTTAATGTTGTCATGATATTACAGGCAGTCTACAGGCAGGGTGTATTCCTGCGCAGATGCGTTTCTATAGAAGAGATCGAGGGTTATATGGAAGAATCAAAAGGTGTTATTACCAGAGCCGTATTCCAGTGGGACGCTCTCAATGATAAGCATCATTTCAGGGGATTGAACAACAGTTATATCCTTGAAAATGTGATCGCAAATAAACTCGGTTATGCAGATAAAAAAAAGATCTATGCAGAGCTTGAACTGCGTGCAAAAATACTTCAAAGAATGGTAGAACAGAATATTGTTGATTATTATAAAGTAAAAGATGTTATATGGGCTTTCGAGAGAAATGGTATTGAGGGACTTCCGTTCAATGTTTAGGTGAAATATGTTCAAGAAAGCTTTTGAATGCATGGAAATGACACAGCGGCAATACGTCATCAAGTTTGCCATCCCTCTCGTATTCATGGGTATTTTCTTCCCCATCATCCTGTTCCTCCTTGTCCCGAACCTTATTACTGGAGTTTTCACATACGTGCTTTTACTTGTGCCTGTACTCTTCATTGGACTGGCAATATTCTATCCAACGACCGTGATGGGGGCAAAGAGAAGCCAGATAGAAGTGAACATGCATTATTATATCACGCATATGGGTGTTCTTGCAACCTCGAACATGGCGCGAAAAGAGGTCATCCGCCAGCTTTCATTGAACGCTGCATATGGTTATCTTGCAATAGAGACCGGAAAGATATATTCATTGATGGACGACTGGAATTTCAGTCTTTCCCAGGCGTGCAGGTTCATTTCAAAGAGGACACCGTCCCCGATTTTTGCTGATTTTCTTGACAGGCTTGCGCACTCTTCCGAGGCGGGTGAACCCTTTGAACAATTCATCTGGACAGAGCAGAAGGTAGTAATGAACGAATTCGACACCATGTACAAGAAATCACTTGGAGAGATCTCAATGACAAAGGAGATATTCGTAGCCATGATGACGGCTCTGATATTTCTTACTTCGATATCCCTGATAATGCCTATAATCACTGGCATGGACCCCGGTCCCCTGATGGCTGGTTCTATTATTACTTTCCTTGGGGCAGAAGGTATCCTTGTTTATGTCATGAAATCCAAGTCTCCAAAAGATAAGATATGGCATACCCTGAGCATTGAAACCGAGGCTGACAGGAAAATACGTATGTCATTTCCTGTTTCGATAATAGGGGTTATTCTCATTTCGATCGTTCTGATGCTATGGGCTGGGCCGCTCCCTATCACGATAAAGATCGCAGTAGCTCTCACCCCATTTGCATTAACTGGCTATTTAGCAAGAAAAGAAGAAGAATTAATAAAGAGAAAGGATGATAATTTCGCAGCATTCGTTCGCGCGCTCGGATCCACTGCAGGTGCCCGTGGAGGCATTATAAGGGATTCTCTTCGTAATCTGACTTATCATGATTTTGGTCCCCTGACACCTGATATCAATGAACTTTACAAGCGTCTTGAGACAAGGATAAATAAGATAATGTCCTGGAACTATTTCGCGGCAGGTACTGGCAGTAACCTTATCGAAAGGTTCGGCACCATATTCGCTGAGGGAATAGACAAGGGAGGAAAACCGGAAGCCATAGGCGATATAGTTGGGGATAACTTCATGCGCATAGTATCATTGAGAAAACTGCGTTACTCTCTTGCAACTAGCCTCCTGGGAGAAGTTTACGGGTTAACTGGGGGTATTGCTTTTACCATGTTCCTTACTCTGGCAATAGTCAAGATGCTAACGAACATATTTCAGGGTGCAGATATTCCGGCTGGAATGTCCTCGATCATTTCCCTGAGCTCTGTAATGGACATAAATTTCCTGGCATTACTGCTTATGGCGATGATGGTGGGTCACTCTTTACTTTCATCCCTGCTTTTGAGGGCAGTGGACGGTGGAAGCCTGTTCAATTGCTATATTCACTTTGTAGGTATGGTCTGGCTATCAGCAATTCTGGCAGAGGTATCCTTTGTTGTAATGACAAGCATGACTTGATCATTTTAGCGGTTATGTTAGTAATAATAATGTAATTTTAGCGGTTATGATAGTAATATATGTAAAAAAGATATCAGTGTACTGTAACTTCACTCGCGCTGCTGCGGATGATCTTATCAACATCTCTCTCAAGCCTTGAGAACAGCATTTTATCGACTTTCCTTCCCCTGAGCTGTTCTATGAATAAAAGGGATTTTGTATGGTCTTCAGGCAAAAGTTTCCATGAAGGTCTTTCCACAAAATAGTCTATCCCGCTTGCGTACGCCATCATCTTGGAGCTTACATCCTCGCTGATCCACCCAATTTCCATATAATATTCCAGGACGTCGAACAGATTATTTCGCCCCACTTTTTCCATAAGGAACTCTATCCAGTTAAGAAGGATTATGGATGTTTCAGGTCTGGTATCAAGATATGACAGCCTGACACCCTGTCCCTCTTCTTCTTCGGAGTACTGGGGAGCGGCCTGTTGTGCAGTTCCATAATAAGGAGGTTGTTGAGCCCGGAGTGACTGTTGTTGTACCTGGGATGCTTGTTGTGTGGGCTGCTGTACCTGGTATGCTTGTTGGACCTGATTGGGTTGTTGTACCTGGTATGACTGCTGCGGCATTCCCCCATATATCGGTCTCTGTCTTGACTGCGGTTTTAGCTGTTCAAAGACCATTAAAGCAACTTTTTCAACAAGGGCATTCTCATCTATGGGTTTTGACTCGACTATCTTTTTAAGCTCCTTTATGTTGTTCTCAAGACCTTTGAATTTATTTTCCATATCCTCTATCAGATGAAGAGGTAATTCCGGATTTTTAGTACCAAGCTCATTCATCTTCTTTTCGATCTCTGCAATTTTTTCATTCATCGGGTTGTTCTTGTCACCGATAAACGGGTTTACGGTACTTGAGACCACTTCATATAATGACAAAAGTTCCAGGACAGTCTCATCGATCTTATCCAGCCTATTTTTAAAACCTTCTGTATCCTTTTTTGAAGAGCCGATCGATTGGTCTATTTTATTTATCTGGGATTCAAGGTTTTTTACGGCTTCTGAATTGGCTTTAATCGCCTCTGTTTTGGCACTCACGACCTCTTCTATCTTTTTTGATATCTCTTCAGGTGCTCTTCTTAGCTGTTCTATAACATCAGGAAATAATGTAGGTGAGCTCCCCTTTCCATAAGACGTTTCAGAGCTCTTTTTAATTCTCTCAAGCTTCTTTATAAGTGAACCTTCAGGCATCTTCAGTTTTCCAAATTTACCTGACAAATCTTCAAACATGCTTTCTCCTTTAGTACAGTTTTATTATATATTTACTGGAAGTATATATATTCTTGCTGCTTTCTGAGATTTTTCATTATATTTGTGTATTATTATAATATAAATTTGGAATAGCTGGTCATTCATGCTCATGATGAGAAACAAGAAAAAGCTTAAACCATTAGAATTCAATTTAATGTATAATGGATATAAAAATTGTAATATGTTTAATATTAATATGTTTAATCCCTTCATCCTCTGCTACTGATACTCTCTGGACTGCAAAGTCGTCGGGATTTATCGGTTTTAATGAATCCCTGTCATATGAGAATTACCTTGTTAAAGCCACTGTCCTGGATGGTACTGTTTCCTCGATAAGTGTCTATGAGAACAATGTGCTTTTAGAAACCAGTAATTTCGGGATGAACGATATAAAAATATATACTAACATAAGCATAACCCTCCTCGGTATCAGGGGCAGGAATTCATGGATATCTATAAGTAAATTTGAAAATAAAGAGTTCTGGAGATCCCTAAAAAGTGCACAGTTGAAATGGGGTGAATCCTATTCGATCGATAATTATTCTTTTATGATAAACACGATCGGCAGGGACTCGGTAAACCTGACGATCTCAAACAAAACAGGAACTAAAACAGAAGAGTTTTTTGCCGGAGACGAAAGATATTTTGAAACTTTCAAGATGAGGCTAACAAATATCAATAGAACTGGCTTTATAGATATTGATTTTTTCACAAATAAACTCCCTGATTACAAAACAGAGGTATTTCCTAATGTGAAAGCGCAGATCTACACAGATAAGGATGAATACTTTCCTGATGAACCGATTAAAGTTTCAATAACTGCAACAAGTGATCTTACATTGAACTTAATAGGAATAACGGTGGAGACAAACCCAAATGCAGAAGTATCACAAGACAACTTCTCTATAACAGACTTTTCCGGGAAGAGGACATTTGAAACAATAATAACCCAGCAGCCCATGAATTCTACATTGACTATCAATGCCAGGCTTGATGTCAGGGATTATTCTGGTAATTCCCATGTTATAGATGTGAGTAAAGACGTTTCCATAACCCCTGAAATAGCAATAATAAAGCGCGTTCCAGCAGATACAGATGATGAAATTGTGCCTGTGCAATTGTATATTTACAATTCAGGGCTGAGCAATAGATCCGTGAGCATACGCGATATGATACCAGAAGAGTTGATCGCAAAATCGTTTGAATGGGAACTGGATATCGGACCTAAAAACTCCAGAACTCTTGAATATAATTTGACACCCTCAAGACCAGGACTTTATTTCCTTCCATCTGCCACTGCCAAAACGGACAACGGAACAACAGCCTCAAAAAGGGTAAAAATGACCATGCATATGCCTTATCTGACCATGGCAAAATCAATCGAGTATAATGAAAGCAATACTATTGTCAAAGTTGTAACGACCAATATCGGTGACAGGCCTTCACAGGTCAGGATATGGGATAATATTCCTTCAGGGAATAATGTATTAAGCGGTGAAACGACATTTTCGGGAAAGCTTGAGAACGGTGAAAATGTTGAGATCAGTTACTATTTACAGGGAGAGATCGAGAACCTCCCTGCTGCGCAAGCTTCATACCTGGATATTCGCGGTGTCACAAGGCAAACACTATCAAATACCATTGAATTCGGGAAGAGCGTTGAGAGAACACAACAAGAAACGAGTGAAAGTACAAAACCTTTAAATGTTGCGTCGTCTGATTTAGTGTTGTTTATGATATCATCATTTGTCGCAATAGCAGGTATTGTAACGGGTGCAGCTCTTATTGCATATTTAATTACAAAGACTTTGAGGTAACATGGATATTCTTTCATTTCTGCTATTTTTCATATACGCAATGGTCATTTTGATACTTTTAATATACATATCACCAATTATCTCCGCCATTGTAATGATAATTCTGCCTCTAGTTATTGCCCTTATATTTCCAGACCCGGTATCACAATTCCTTTCCATTCTTCAGTTCTCATATATGGGTGTGCCAGTAAATAATATCCATTTGATGCTCATGCTCTGGTCTGCACTTCTTGGGATAATAATCTATTCCGAGCTTTTATCCTGGTATCTGTTAATGGATAAAACTGACGAAGACAACACTGAAGGTTCAAAAGAGATATCATCAACCGACCAGATAGAACCTGAAGAAGCGCCAAAGACCTTAAAGAAAAAAATAGAGGACGTACTTTTAAGCCTTGGAAAAATGATGAGCGGTGGAAAGTAAAAATCTATTCTGCGCCTTTTTCAGTCAGCAGAAAATCGCAATTCGTTCCTTCACACTTTGACCTGTGTTTTCGCAGCGTTGCTTTTCGTTTTGAGGGTCCTATCTTTTCAAGAAGGATGATGGTCTTTGAGAGATGTTCAAGTGCGTTCCCCCCTATGGGGCAGAGTTCTCCTGTAGATACATCTTTAAAGACCTGATTTGTGATAACCACAGAAATATTGTATTTCCGGGCTAATCCGTGAAGCAGCCCGATCTGGTTCACAAGTTCCCTTCGAAGCGCCATGTTCTCATCGTTCGAATCATCCGATGATAATCCAAGCCTGTAAAAAAGCGCTGCTGAGTCAAGGATTATGAGCCCGATCTTTTCGTTCATTATTTTTTCAAGCTCAAGTACGGCAGAATACTGCTGGTCAAGGCTTGCTGGTTCATATATGATAATTTCTCCGGCAATCTTTTTGGCATCCTCTCCTGCTATTTGCCTGAACCGCTCAGCAGAGAACCCTTCAGTGTCAATGAAAACGACTTTTTTCCCGCTTTGAACTGTGGATACAGCAAGCTGGATGCAGATATTGGTCTTTCCTGTGCCTGATGCCCCGTATACCTGGGTGACTATACCCCGTTCAAATCCACCGCCAAGGAGGTCGTCAATGCATTTGCATTCGCAGGGCATCCTTTCCTGTTTCTGAATGTATGTCACTCCTGTGCCATAGTTACCCTTTCACAGATATTTTTTATTGCCTCTACTGCAGGTCCGCCCTTATCTATCGGAGCCATGTTCTCCATGTCAGCTTGAACAAGTGAAATATCATATGGTATTATGCCAAACACCTCTATGCCATAACTTTTGAGTTTATCTTCGATATCTTTTACCTCTCCCCCTGCCTTATTGATCACAGCCCCGAATTTCTTGATATCGATCTGGCGCGCAAGTTCAACTATCCTTCCTGCAGTTTCGATAGACCTTGCTCCTGGTTCAACCACTATAAGCATGATATCTATTCCCCGGGTCGTGCCCCTCCCAAGATGCTCCACTCCTGCTTCCATGTCAAGAATTACCACGCTGTTGGTTTTCAGGAGCACATGGCGCATAAGCGCTTTCAAAAAAGAGCTTGCTGGACACATGCAGCCGCTTCCGCCGCGCTCTACCGTGCCCAGGACGAGAAGCTTTACGTTATCAGGACCAGTTACGCCGAACTTTTCTACAATGTCATCAACCTTTGGATTTAATTTGAAAACACCTGCAGGTCCGCCTGCTCTTTCATCAATAAGTTCAGTAAATTCGGTCAGGGGTCTGGGTGGATTTTTTATCCCGAGGGCTGAAGCAAGGTTCATGCTCGGGTCAGCATCAATTGCAAGTACCTGATATCCACGACGCGCAAGAAGCCGTGCCAGAGTGCCAGATAGCGTCGTCTTCCCGACGCCCCCTTTACCAGAAATCGCAATTTTTATCATGCATCTATGAACTCGACTGTTATTTCATCGTTTATTGTTATCATTGCAGCCTGCCCTTTTGACGCCTGGCCTGGATTTACTACCTTCGTCCCGTTCACCCGTACTAAACCGCGAGCCTCGTGGATGTGCCCGCATACAATGAGGTCAAAGCGTCCCAGGAAACGCTCCAGGGCAACGCTGCCAACATTCCCCACTGGCAACCGGTCAGTTGTATTTTTAGGCGGAAAATGTGATAATAATATAATTTTTTTACAGGTATTTAATTTACTTAATAACGTCCCTATATATTCACCGATCCTTTTTTCTGACAATTCAAAGGGGGTATTAAATGGAGTGGGATTTGAACCACCCAGGCCAATGAACGTAAGTTCTCCAAATTTATAAAATGAATTATGAAGGCTGATAGTTTTTTCATCCAATATTTTTAAGATCGATACATTATCGCAATTTCCGGGTACTGCAAGTATCGGTTTGCTGAACATCCCAAGCAATTCCAGCGCTTTTTCATCAGGACCGAAGTCAGTTAGATCCCCTGCTATCAATACTGCATCAAAATCCCCTGCCCCTTCGCATATCGCTTCAACATGGGAATAATCGCCGTGAAGGTCTGCTAGTGCAAGAAATCTCATAGGACTCAATATTAGCTTAATGATACTTATATATTATATGTTGCAGAATTTTATAGGTCTATACCATCAATAAACCGTTGGATTGAACTTGATAATCCTTCCTCTACTTATGAAACAAATACGAAATCATTTTAAAGCCCAACCGCATGAGAGCAATGTCAAATATACAATTATTAATCATTAAACCATGATCGAATACTCAAGAAACGACCTGATGCAGTTCATTAATCCAAAACCGCAGGATATCGAGATATGCGATGTTACGTTAAGGGATGGAGAGCAGACACCGGGGGTAGTCTTCACAAGGGAAGAAAAAATAGCCATAGCAGAAAAACTCGATAGTATAGGTGTGGAGGTAATAGAAGCAGGCTTCCCGGTGGTGTCAAAGGGTGAGGAAGCCATTGTAAAAGAGATAGCACACATGGGGCTCAAAGCAAGGGTATGCTGCCTTGCAAGATCAGTCGCAAGGGATATTGATGTAGCACTGCGCTGCGATGTGGATTTCGTGAGCATTTTTATCGCCACTTCAGACCTTCATCTTAAATATAAGTATCATAAGACCTTCGAAGAGGCGGAATCATGTGCTCTTGATGTGCTTGACTATGCAAAAGATCACGGTCTGACAGTGAGATTTGCGGCAGAAGATGCCACGCGAACCGATATCAATGTCCTGAAATCCATCTTCAAAGCGGCGGAAGACCACGGTGCTGACTATGTCAGCATAGCAGACACAGTTGGAATACTGAACCCGAGCACTGCGTCATATATTGTAAAAGAGATCAAAAAAGTTGTGAAAACAAAGGTATGCATCCACTGCCACAATGATCTTGGCATGGCAGTTGCTAACACACTGAGCGGGGCTGAAGCAGGAGCCTTCCAGCTCCATACGACCGTTAATGGGATAGGCGAAAGATGCGGGAATGCCTCGCTTGAAGAACTTCTGATGAGCCTGCGGGTTCAATATGGCATTGATAGATACGATGTCAGCAAGCTTACGGAGCTATCAAAACTGGTTGAGAAATATTCTGAGATCCCGATCCATCCCACAAAACCAATAGTGGGCACAAATGCTTTTGCTCATGAATCAGGGATACATGTTGCAGCAGTCCTTGAAAACCCGATGACGTATGAACTGTTCTCACCTGAGATGGTTGGGGGAAAGCGGGAGATCATCATTGGCAAGCACACTGGCAGTAAGGCTCTCAAGGGTGTTGTTGAGAAAATGGGATATGATCTATCGCACGACCAGATGTGCACCCTCCTTGATAAAGTCAAAAAATGTGGTGACGCCAAGAAAAAGGTCACTTGCGGCAGGCTGACAGAGTTCATTCGGGAACTGGAATAAGAGCTGAACTGGAATCAGAGCTTGAAAATACCAAAAATGCAGAATTTTCTCATAAAAACGTTTAAGTATCTTTAATGCAAGTTAGGTCAGAATTACAATGGAATATATGATTATTAACAGGAGCATTTGAATGGCAGATTTTAGAGTAGTTGTTTCGGATAGCAAGACCGCCCAGGCATACCAGGTAACAGTTACAGGTGCAGCGGCAAATAAGATCATAGGAAAGAACATCGGAGATACCGTTAGCGGGGACCTGGCAGGTTTGGCAGGATATACCCTCAAGCTGACAGGCGGTACTGATAAGGACGGTTTCCCTATTAGACCCGATCTACCCGGCCCGGCACGAAGAAAGATCCTTGTTGCAGGTGGAGTAGGTTTTCATCCGACACATGATGGCGAAAGAAGACGTAAATCCATGCGCGGACGCGAGATATCATCCGAAGTCACACAGATAAACACAGTTGTCGTAGAATATGGACAGAAACCTCTTGCTGAGATATTCCCCAAGAAAGAAGTGAAGGAAGGGGAAGCCCCGGAAGAGAAGAAAACCAAGGAAAGAAAGCGCAAATAGCTTTTTCTTCCTTTTTTCTGGAAATATTATGAAGAAATTTCTAATTATTGTTTTAACTGCTATTCTTTTACTGAGCGGGTGCGTAAGTCAAAAGACTGTAAAAACTGGTGATAATGTTTCGGTAGATTATATCGGCAGCCTCCAGGATGGAAGTGTTTTTGATACCTCAATTGAAAGTGTAGCAAAAACTAATAATTTATATTCTCCAGAAAGAGTTTATTCTCCACTTAATTTTTCAGTAGGATCTCACGGAATTATTAAAGGATTGAGCGAAGGCGTAATTGGTATGAAGGTCGGGGAAACAAAGACTTTGACTATCCCACCTGAAAAGGCTTACGGCCCGGTCCTTCCTTCAATGATCTATGTTTATCCAAGAATACAGGTAGCCCCTTCAATATTTCCAAGGATAATTGAATTTCCGATCAGTGAATTTGAGCGAACATTTGGTGTAGAGCATAAAATAGGTGATATAGTTAACCTTCCAAATACCCCTATTAATGCGACCATCCAGAATATTACCAATAATGTTTCATTGTCTTTGAACTTCAAGATCGGGGATAAAGTGCCTGTTGGATATCCATGGAATGTGACTGTTATAGCAATTGATAACAAGAATGTTACAGTTGCACATAATGTGAAAAAGAATGAAACAGCCCAGTTCCAGATGGATCAGTTCCAGAAGACCCCCTGGAATACTACAGTGATCGAGATTACAAGCATGAATATAACTCTGAGACATAATGCCATTCCAGATACTGAGATCCAGTCTATGTTCGGTCCACCCATAAAAGTTCATTTCAACGAAACTTCAATAATAATGGATGAAAATAATAAGCTGGCAGGGAAGACATTAATCTTTAATGTGACCCTGAGATCAATATCCTCATAGAATTCATTGGACATCACATACATAGCAACCAGAGTTCATCATTATAATCACAACCATAATTATTTAAATGAATAAATATATAAGTATACGATTCTATCTTAAAGTGTAGGAAGTCGAAAACTTATAAACAGGAAGTGAATAATTATGTGGTTCCAATATATTACCAGGTTGTTGTTCGTGGTCGGCATAATGGCGGCCGGCGTAGGTATAATGATTTCATCTATTCTGCTGAGTAAATCAATTGAAGAAAAGGCTGCATTTGCTTTGATAGGATTATTTATCACAGGAATATCGTTCTTGTTCCTGTATCTGAATAAGGACGTTCTGAATTTATTGGACACAGCTTATTGAGTGGCTTTTTATGCAAGAAACTATTTTCGCTGTTGAATGGGACGGGGGAAAAATAACTGGATTTAGTTCAAAACTTGAAGCAGAGCGATATATAGAAAGTGTCTGCAAAAAAGTTGCTGGTAAACACAAATATTCAGTATATAGTTATTACCGCGTCCCTACAAAAAAGTCCAAATGACTGCTCTTTAAAAAACTCCAAGAATAACATTTAATACACACGCTCTCCATTTACCCCCGATGCTAAAGCGCGAGAATATACTTATTGAAGCCCTTCCTTACATCCGCAAGTTCCACACCTCCATAATGGTGATCAAGATGGGGGGGCATGCCATCGTAAATCCTGAAATAATGGACCAGATAGTACAGGATATAGTATTACTGAAGTTCGTGGGCATTCGCCCCATAATCGTGCACGGTGGAGGTCCTGAGATCACGGAAAAGATGGAACGTATGGGGAAGAAACCAGAGTTCGTGTCCGGCCTGCGTGTCACGGATGATGAAACACTGGAGATAGCAAGGATGGTGCTTGTCGGCAATGTCAACAGCAAGATCGTTTCGCTGATAAGCATGCATGGTGGAAAGGGCGTTGGACTTTCTGGGAGCGACGGTAAGATGATCGTGGCGCGAAAAATCGCCCCACAGCGCCTGACCGTTGATGGGGTCGAGACAGAAGTCGACCTTGGCTGGGTCGGGGAGACTGAAGAGATCAATCCTGAAATTCTACTCACTCTTGCTGAAAAGGATTACATACCTGTCATATCCCCAATTGCAACAGATGATAAAGGCAACGACCTGAACGTCAACGCTGATACTGTTGCCGGGGATATCGCGGCATCCCTGAAAGCAATGAAACTCATATCCCTGACCGATGTTCCAGGGATACTTCGCGACCCGAAAGACTCACGGACGCGCATCTCAAGGATAGCTTTCGAAGATATTGAAACGCTTATAGCAGATAAGGTCATTACAGGCGGGATGATACCCAAGGTAAAATCAAGTGCAGTGGCAATTTCAGGCGGCGTGGGACAGGTGCATATCATCGATGGGAGCATGCCGCATTCCCTGTTGCTTGAGCTGTTCACGCACGATGGCATAGGAACAATGATATACAGGAAATAGTGAAGCTCATGAAAGAGAAAATAGAAAAGGTTGATAAAATAGAAGCAGAGCCGGTGGTTAAGGTAATAACACCTGCTGAACGAAAACGACTCCTCATTGAGGGCATAAAGAAAACCGCAGTTCCCGCATTCATGGGTGCATTTTTTGCAGTTGTGCTTTTCATGAACTTTTATGATGCACAGGATAAACACTGGTTATATGTCCTTTTGCTTGTGGTTTTGGTTTCATATTATGTTCAAAAACTTGTTTACCCATTGCTTGGTGTCAAAGTAAGTGAATTTGAGACCAAGGACTGGTTATATGTGGAGGCAATGACTATCATTTTCCTTCTTGTTTCCTGGACTCTTTTATTGAATACAGGGACACTTGACGTGGCCGTAACTCCGGTGTCGATAACATTGGATTCTCCTGAAAATGTGATAGCAAGCGTAACCAGCAATAGCCTGATAATAGAGGGCGCAACTGTTTATTTAAGCGGCACAGGTGTTAATATGACCAATATTACAGGGTCTGATGGTATTGCATATTTCTATAATGTGAAAGCAAAAGGTCCAGGGAATCTTACCCTGGTGTCAACAAAGAACGGATACATCCACAACAGCACGAATATAACCATTAATGCAATAAAATGAGACCTGGTTCATTATGAGACTTGCAGTTCTAGACCGCGACAGATGCCAGCCCAGGTTGTGCGACTTCCAGTGCATCAAGTTCTGCCCGAGGGTTCGCACTGGAGATGAGACCATAATCGTGGGTGATGATGGAAAACCTGTGATCTCAGAAGAGCTGTGTGCAGGATGCGGAATATGTGTGAAACGCTGTCCGTTTGATTCCATTATTATCATCGGGCTTCCGGAGGCACTTGAAGAACCAACCCACCGCTATGGAAAAAACGGTTTCGCATTGTACGGTTTACCAGTCCCTGCCACCGGGAAAGTCACTGGTATCCTGGGGCCAAACGGTATAGGGAAAAGCACAGCAATAAACATTCTTTCAGGAACCCTGAAACCAAACCTGGGGAAGGGAAGGATTGGCTGGGAAGAGATCCTTGATTACTATGCAGGCTCGACATTTCATGAATACCTGGAGGGAGTATCACAAAAAAAGATAAAGACCTCACAAAAGCCGCAGTATGTGGACATGATACCTAAAAAATTCAAAGGCAAGGTCAGGGACCTCCTATCTAAGACCGATGAAAGGGGCATACTGAACGAACTGGTTAAAAAGCTTGATATAGAAGGCATCATAGACCGCAATATCGAAGAGTTAAGCGGCGGTGAACTGCAGCGCGTTGCCCTGGCAGCGTGTATAGGGCGGGAAGCAGATTTCTATTTCATAGATGAGATAAGCCCGTATCTTGACATTTACCAGCGCATAAAATCAGCCCAGATCATCAGGGAGCTAGCTGAAACAAAAGCTGTGATGGTCGTGGAGCATGACCTTGCTATACTTGATTTGCTCGCAGATATGGTGCATATAGCATATGGCACACCCGGTGGCTTTGGTGTAATTACTCTTCCAAAGGTTGTGCGACTGGGGATAAATGAATATCTCAAAGGTTTCCTGCGTGAGGAAAACGTAAGGATCCGCACTGAAGCTATTGAATTTGAGGTACATGCCCCGCAGATATCAAAGGAAGTCTCCCCGCTTTTAGAATTTGACAGCTTCTCGAAAAAGTATGATGGTGGATTTGAACTAGAAGCACAGGGAGGGAACATCAGAAAAGGAGAAGTTATTGGTGTCGTTGGACCTAACGGTATAGGTAAATCCACGTTCGTAAAGATACTGGCAGGTGAGATAGAACCAGACACCGGAAAGCTTGATATGAAAATAAAAGTTTCCTACAAGCCGCAGTATATAAAAGCCGAAGAAACCGTTACCGTAACAGAACTTTTACGTTCCATCACAAAACAATTCGATACGAGTTTTTACCAGGGTGAGATATTAAAACCCTTACAACTTGAGAGACTCCTTAACCAGCAGGTGAACGATCTTTCAGGAGGAGAACTCCAGCGCGTTGCGATAGCGGCATGCCTTTCACGCACTGCAGACCTGTATATTTTAGACGAACCTTCTGCACATCTTGATGTGGAGCAAAGAGTGCTTGCAACCAAAGTAATAAGAAGATTCGCGGAGAACAATAAAGTCACAGCTATGGTTGTTGACCATGATATTTACATGATAGATATGTTAAGCGACAGACTTCTTGTTTTTGAAGGGCTGCCAATGATTAAAGGCGATGTGCACGGTCCTTTTAACATGCGGGATGGCATGAATCGTTTCCTGAAAAATATCGGCATTACCTTCAGGCGGGATGAAGAGACAAAGCGTCCAAGGGTCAATAAACCGGATTCACGCCTTGACCGGGCACAGAAAGCAGAAGGGGAATATTATTATAGTGTAAAATAATAATCATACGTAAACTATATATTGTATTCTCATAATTATCATTATAAGTGATGATATGAGAAGGTACTTTGTAATATTATTTATCATTTTACTGGCTGTAGATCAGACATCTGCCATACTTTTCAGCCCCAACGACATAGAATGGGCATCTGCGGTTTCTGGAACTCTTCATAAAGGTGGAACGCTTACCAATGGAGAATATATGGTCAAGGCTGTGCAGTTCCCTGGAGGTGTGCAGGGGATAAAGAACATCAATGGCGACATAGTGCCTAAAACTGACGTAGATCCCATGGTATTCCTTGAAATTTATAAGAACGGTATCCTGAAACAGGAATTTGTCATGACGATAGGGAGCGAAGCTTATATTGACCCGGATTATGAAGTAAAAGTATCTACTACAGGATTTCTTGCAAAGAACGCCAGAGAATGGGTTCTTGAGTATTATGATCCCTGGGCGACTATTGCTATCCAGAAAAGGGCACTCCCGAAACTTGAAGTAACTGTAACCACAGATAAATCAACATACACCTCTAACAGTGCTGAGATAATTACAGCGACCGTCAACGTAAAGAATACCGGAGATGCTTTTATAAAGAACATTGAAGCAACTCTAAATATTGGAGACTTGAAATTCAGATCCGGTGATGCAAGTCAGCTTCACAGATCTTATCTCAGGTTGGAAAAAGGAGGCAGTACGAGTTTTGATGTAATACTTGTTGTTCCAGATCTGATCGATCTGAAATCCTACAATTTGAGCGCAAGGGCAACAGGATACGATGTTAAAGAGCTTGGATACAATGCTTCCACCTTGATTTCCCTGACCGTTTCACCAAAACAGAATTATTTTGGTATCTACAAAGCGGTCAGAGACCGCATGTATCTGGAGAATTTCGCTTTTGTAAGTATCACAATAGCAAATGGCGGGATGTATGATATAAAGAATATCCATGTAACAGATAACATGAGTGACAAATTCGTACTAACCTCATCTCCTATACCCTTTGCATGGGACATACCCTTATTGAAGCCAGGACAGGAATGGAGTACGGGTTACTCTATCAAACCAACAGAAGCGAACATCAACGGATGGATCATACCTGCTTCTTCTGCAACCTTCACAGTAAATAATAAACCATACAGTGCATCATCTTCGACAATAACGGTTGTTGTGAACGGGCCAAGACTTATGCTGAATAAAACAGTCGATAAACCTGTTGTGAACATAAGCGAAGACGTAACAGTAACGGTGAGTGTTAATAATATCGGGAACATCGGTACCAAGACTGATGTGGAAGATTATTTGCCTGATGACGTAAGCCTTGTAAGCGGGCAGCTTTCTGAGCTGAATTATTCTGAACCTGCCAAACCATGGGGATTCAGTTATATTATCCGCATGAATAAAGAAGGAATTTATGAATTACCTTCAGCTATCGCAAATTATACAAATGTGGAATACAGGGGCTTTGTCCGGGATGTGAAAAGTTCAGAACGACCCATCATTACGGTTGTTGACCCGAACAAGCCCACCCCGACTCCGACAGAACTAGCGTCACAGACACAGGCTGGAAATCCAGGCTCAACTTCACAGGGAGATCCTGCCTCAACACAGGAAAAACCCGGAGGATTCCAGCAGCTTTTTGGTGATCCATCGACAACGACAACATCGTCCTCAGCTGATCCAACTCCCACGCCAATAACACCAGGTTTTGATATTGCATTCACGGTGATGGTGCTGATTTTAACTGCTACTTTCAGGCGTAGATGAGCTCAATAATTTTTACTCACGGTGATTCAGATGGTATATGTGCAGGAGCTATAGTCAAAACTGCACTTCCAGGGTCGATCGTATTTTTCACAAGCCCGGTTGGGCTTCTGGGTGAATTGAACAACCTCAACGAAAATCATGAAAACATAGTGATATGCGATATTGCTGTCGAGGAGAAAAGTTGCATGCTGTTGAAGGAAAGGTTGAATGATCTTTCAAAAGTTTCGAAAGTGACTTATATGGATCATCATCCACTCCCGATGGCGGGGTTTAGAGCTTCCTGGTTCTACCACGATGATTGTTCTTCATCCGAGCAAGCATACCGCATTTTTGAGAAAAAACTGAACCGCGACGTAAGAAGCGTGGCAATATACGGAGCAATGGGAGATTTCAACGAGTCTGCCGTCATTAAGAAATGGATGCGTGACTGGGATAAGAGGACGCTTTATTTTTACGCAGGTACATTGATACAGGGAATTACGAACGCTGGGAGGGATTACGATTTCAAGAGGAGGATAGTTGATGCGCTTTCTGAAGATATACCGCCCCCCCAGATACCAGGTCTTCTTGAATATGCTCTCATTGCGTCCAGAAAAGAGGAAGAATTAAAGGTTCATGTACGGGAAAAAGTCGTGAAATTAAAGAAACTTGCATATGTTATCGATATCAATGGGTTCATGTCAAAAGCAGCAATATACGCAGCTTCTTACGGGAATGCACTCGTAGGAGTCTCCTGCGAGCTCAGGGCACATAAGCACGTGTATGATATAAGCATACGATTGCGTAATGGCGGAGTGGACCTAAATACGATACTGCGCCGCGTGGCACCAGAGCACGGCGGGACCGGTGGAGGTCATCCTTTCGCAGGTGGTGCGCGCATCCCTGATAAAAACCTGAAGGCTTTTTTATTTGCCCTGGATGACGCGCTGGGCTGATATTAACTTAACTTTTAGACAGGATTTACAGGATCGACAGGATACGATTTGTGTGGCAAATCCTGTAAATCCTGTCGATCCTGTCTAAAAAATTTTATTCAGGACACTACCTCATATCCGGATCTAAAACCACTTGTCCAGCGTCTTCTGCCCTTTATCCGAGGCTTCAAGAAGCCGCTCAACAGCCTTTGAAACGCGCTCTCTGGAAAAGTCGTGCCCTTCACAAAGGAAATCCATGATAGCAGAAGCATCAGGCTTTCTCCATTTGAGTTCATAATCCGGAGTAACATCAGGATGAAGGAACAGGTCTCTTATTTCTGCAAGGTATTTGATATCAATAGTAAGCTCCTTAAGGACGCCCTCGATACTTCCATGCTTCAATATCGCCTTCAGGGCTTTTTTAGGTCCGATCCCTTTTATCCCCTCATTGTAATCCGTTCCCACAAGGATGGCAATATCCACAAGCTGTTCCCTGGAAATCCCAAGCTTCAGGAGACCTGATACAGGGTCTATGACTTCGGGATTCACATCCACATAAACACCCTTGCCCGGAAGTTTCCTTTTCCCGGTCACTGCAAGGTTCCTTACTATAATCGGCGCGCCGAAGAGGAGAGCATCATAATCCTGCGAACCTGCAGCATAAGCATCTTTATTTTGCGCCATGAACGATGCCTGCGCCTCCCCTTCCGATGGTGCAGTGACGACCGGGATGCCCATCAGCCCGAGCAGGGTTTTTGCATCCTCCACCATGTTCCCTTTGATATGCGATGAAGCCTGTGCATACTTAAAAGCATCCCTGTCACCTGCAGCTTTTGCTTCCTGCCACTTTGACATGGCTTCTATCCGTGTTTTTTTGCGCTCCTGTAGGATCTCGAACTTGAATTCAGGCGGCACCCCGTCAAAAACATAAACCGGCTTGATACCTTCTTCAACCAGGTTAGTCGTCCTGTACAGGAAGCCTGAAAGATGGGATGTTATCTCCCCGTGGGAATCGATGAGTGGAGTCCCGTCACGCTGCCTGATTATGCTCAGGAACTGGTAAAGCGTATTGTATGCGTCGATAGCTATTACTTTACCTTTAAGTTCAGATAATTCTATTTCTTTTTTATCAAAAAGGTCTCCGAGGTCAACCCCCATAATGATACCTGAGCTTATTTCTTCAACCTTACATCGATCAAAGAATCGTCATCCGCTTCGATCCCTCTAACGGTCAGAAGATTGCCTTTCCGGGTTATCAGTTCAGCATCTGAGACCTTGACCTGATGCCCATCCAGGGATATGTGGTTCTTATGTACGATAAGCAGGTTCGCCCCTTTCTCAAAATCCCCCATAATGCTGCCCAAAACTTGCTCAAAATCAGAATATATAAGAATATCAGATAATCCAGAACTGGATTTTTTTATCACACCGATAGGTTGTATTTTAAGATTCAAGAGATTTCCTCAAAATATGATTCTTCTACTTCGTAAGCCCTATTTATAGTTTCTTCGAATCTTCCCAGAAAATATCCTTCTTCCTCTGTGCCACCATTATCATCACTTTTCCGATAATGACCCCAACCACGATACCCCCCAGGACATCCCCCGGAAAATGAACACCAACATATACCCTGCTTAAAGCCACGATGAACGAGAACGCATAGAGATATTTTGCATACTCAGGATGGAATCTCGAAATTACTGTTGAGGCAAGAAAGCTCATCTCTGCATGGCCTGAAGGGAACGAAGGGTCATACTCATGAGGTGTCAGCAGCCTTGCAGAATCTATGGTCTCATACGGTCTTGCCCTGTCGATAAGGTATTTGAGCGGATAGGTAAAAAGCGCCCCTGCAGCAATACTTACTGTCAGGAGCAGCGCCATTTTCTTTTCATTCTTCATCCAGAAATAAACGATAAGAAGAAACCAGAAAACATACGTAAGTTCCCTCAAGGAAGGAAAAACCGCATCAAATAATGGATTTGCGAAGTTATGGTTAATATCAAGGAAAACTGCTGTATCCACAGACTCAAGATATTCAAGGATCATTTACACCCTGGCACCGATGTTTCATCTAAGTGTCTTCATTTTAATTCCTATTTAATCGTCTTATTACCAGGATAACGATCAGGACTGAAGCTGCTCCGAGCGCTGGAACTTTTTCTGCAGGTGTCTGGGTGGAAGTAGTTTCAGGCAATGTCGTTACAGGTGTGTAGGGTGTCAGTGTGGGCTTGATAGTGATCTTATCCGAAGGCACTGTGTGCGTGTTTAGAACAATCAGAGTCTTTGCGACCATTTTTGCATAAGCATACTGGTTGATCTTTTCATATGGATCTGGCATTGTTTCTGCATATTCAAATGCGCTAACAGCAAGTGTAGGTTCTATTCCAGCCATCCGCGCTTCATTAATGGCAAGCTTTGCATCGCCTTCACTCTGATCTACTTTCTTTTGAACATCAGGCATACCCATGAACCCGATCAGGGTACTGGATTTCACCGAGCTCTGTAATGAATCAAATATTGCCCCTGAATAATATCCGCGCTTCATTTCTTTCTGTGCATGGGTCAGATCATCCAGGGAACCGCTTATTATAGACGGATGAACGCCGCTTTGAGAGAAAAGTTCCATCATGTATGTACTGATCGACTGCCCCTGGCTAAGGTACCAGCCTGCCCTGTCTTTTAAAATATCTTCAGGAACTACTTTCCCATTCGGTGTCGAAAGTGTCAGCCACCATCGCGCTGTACGCGCCCTTTCATGGGAGAAGGCAAGCGCATTTATCTTTTCGTCCGTATTATTGAGTTTCATTGCCTCATCAAGTTTGAATTTTGAGGAAGTGATGCGCGACTCTGCAGCTCCCACAGCACCAACGTCATCCACGCCCCCGGATTTGAATATATCGAGATCGCTCTCCGAGAGGTTTATCTGGTTTTCAACTTTTGCAATAAGATCAGCCATATATTTCTCTTTATCTTGCGCATTGTTGAAATCGTAAATCCACCGGGCTGTTCGAATATTGATCATCGAATTAAAATATAGTGAGGTAGCGGCATAATATTTCTGTTCACCATACATTTGATCGGCCCTGCCTATGATATCTTTTGCCTGAGCAAGGTATGGACTCTTCGCAGCTTGTGCCTCGGTCTCATTAAACATATCACCTGCTTCTTTCTTAAGGTTCGTGGCAAGGGGTTCAAGAAGATCAATATATCCAGGAGTGAGCACAGTGCCATTAAATTTCGGTTTTACCAGTTCATGGCCAGTAAATATCTTTACTACATCCTGGATCGTACCTACTTCTTTTACTGTGACGTTCAGGTCTTTTCCAAGTTTTAAAACGTCAATGGTCTCTTCCACATCATTTGAAATGATCACAGTTCCCTTTGCTCTTGTGACAAGTTTTTTTAATGTGACCGTGCCCTGTCCTTCAGGAACGAGAAAAATAGTATAATTCCTTTCAGCTGCAGCTTCAAGCTTGTATGGTATCCCGCCTACAGGTCCGATGGACTCATCCGGGTTTATCATACCTGTCATCACCACATCGGGATCAAGTGTCCAGTTGTTGATAGCCGCAATAGTTGCCATGGTAAGAGCTCCGCCAGCTGAAGGACCACCTATGATGGGAGAACTGATATCAATGATATAATAAAAATCATATGCTCGCTGGTCGATCCCGAGCACGTCTGATGCGACCATGGCAGCTAGTCTTGCTGAACCCTGCAGATCGACCTGCGTGTAAGGACTAGTATCTACAAAAACGTGACCTGTGCCATTGGTGGCTATCACCCTGGCGAATAAAAGGATCCCCTGTTCTCCGTCATTTGTACTGCTGTCCGCTACAAGAGGGACAGTTACACCGTCTTCAAGGGCGTTCGCAGTGTTTACAATAATAAACAATATTAAAAAAATACTCAATATTCTACTTTTCATTCAATGCAAATATTGATCTTCAATATAATTAACTTATGGCTTCATCCGCACTCCCCTCCACAACCGATAGGTACATCATTTTCTTCACCATCTTTGTGTGTTTTCAGTCTGTTGAGTTCTTTTTTCTTATCATTGATTATGGCTTCAATGTTGCTCCATTCAATGGTGCCTGATTTGAAATGTTCCTTCACTTTTTGAATTTCTATGATTTCCTCTTCAAGTTCCCTTATTGACATCATTATTCTCCATTATGTAATTGTTCCTTCCTGGCAATAATGGTCTCGCAATGTTTCTTAATAGATCATCTCCCCATTTATGAACGCCTTAGTCCTTGCATCCTCAGGCGCCTCGAATATCCTCTCGATGCTATTCACCTCGATCAGTTCACCGTTGAGCAAAATACCTCCCCTGTCAGCGATGCGTTTAACCTGATAGATATTATGCGTGGCAATAACAATGGTGGTTCCCCGTTCGTGCCTTATCCGCTTGATAATTTCCTCTATCATGGCCACGTTCGCAGGGTCAAGGCTAGATGTAGGCTCATCAAGGAGAAGTATATCCGGGTCGTAAACGATAGCCCGGGCGAACGCCATGCGCTGCGCCTCACCGCCAGAGAGAGTGCGGGCTTTTTGTTCTTCATTTCCTTCAAGCCCGACGATAATTAATGCATTCATTACCTTTTCCCGTATCGTATTTTTATCAACTTTACGGATCATAAGACCGAATGCCACATTATTAAAGACCGTTGTGTTAAGAAGGCACGGAGTCTGGAAAAGCATTGACATGCTGCGCCTGGCATTGATATTTTCGCAGATCGTACCTCCAGTTAATTCGCTCCCTCTGAAAAAAAGCCTTCCTTCAGATGGCTTTTCCAGCAGGTTCAATATCCTGAAAAGTGTGGTCTTCCCTACACCGCTTGGCCCCATCAAAGCAAATATCTCTCCTTCATTGATAGAGATATTGATCTTCTTCAATACAACCCTCTTCCCAAAAGATTTGCCGAGGTCCTGCACCCTTATTAATTCACTGTGCATCTCATTCCATCCTCTGGAAAAAGTTTGCCAGTATATTGATCGAGAGAACAAGTGAGATGAGGATGATACCGAGCGCAATAGATGTTGAAACCTCACCTTTGCTTGTTTCCAGAGTTATTGCCGTTGTAAGAGATCGGGTATAGGATAACCCTTCGCCGATTCCTCCAACACTGCCTGTATACGCTATGTTCCCTCCGACTATGAGGATCGCACCTACCTCAGCTAGGGCTCTTCCAAGCCCGGCAAGAACTGATGTGAAAAGACCGAATCTTGCTTCTCTTAACATCGTAATAACAATATCTTTCCGGCTTCCCCCGAGCGTATAAACCGTATCGATCACTGGTTGAGGGACTGCTTTTATTGCAGCAAGCGAAATACCGCATATTACAGGCGTGATAAGTATATACTGCGCCAGGATCATGGCTTCCTGTGTATAATACATTTTCAGGAATCCAAATGGACCTGCAGGCACGATCATCAGGAAAATAAAGAGTCCCACAAAAACTGAAGGAAGCCCCATACCTGTATTTATGAGCGTGATCAGAGCCTGTTTACCCTTGAAATTCAGGAAGGTTATTCCACATGCCAGAGGTATCGCAGTCAGTGTAGCAAGGATCGTTGCAGTACCTGAAACCCTTATGGAGACTCCGGTTATACTAATAATATAAGGATTCAAACTGAATATCAGTTCGAATGCTTTTATAATTCCCTGGAACAAAAAGTCGATACTGCTCATGGACCGGTTACATCACCTGCATCTTCCTCAGGCACAAAAAGTGCTTCTCCATATTTGTCCTTGCCATAATTTCTGATTATGTCCTGCCCCTGCGGGGATAACACATATCCTATGTATTTCATTGCAAGGTCATATTTCACATTCGGGAACTTTACAGGATTCGCTGACATAACATGGTATGGGTTGAAAAGATATTTCTGATCAGATTCGAAAAGGATCTTCAGTTTTATTTTATCCTTCATTGAAAGATATGTTCCCCTGTCTGAAAGCGTATAGCCTTCTTTTGTATCAGCCGTAATTATAGTATCTCCCATACCTTTCCCGTTTGATTGATACCATGTTCCTGCAGGAGTGATATTTGCAGCCTTCCAGATCGATTTTTCCATTATATGCGTCCCTGAGCTATCTCCTCTGGAGATGAACGCAGACTGCTTTGATGCGATCTTGCTGAATACTTCAGTCGCATTGCTTGCATTCCTGATCCCAGCTGGATCATTCTCAGGTCCGATTATCACGAAATAATTGTACATCATGTAACTGCGGTTTATGAAACTCCCATTTGCTACAGCTTTCAGTTCTGAATCGACCGCATGCACCATGACCACATCCACAGCTCCAAGTTCTCCTGTGGCTATGGCTTTCCCTGTTCCCTCACACACGGTCAATATTTTTACGTTGTTTGTTTCCTCGAATTTTTTATTCAGGACGTCAAGTAATTTCGTATCGCAGGTAGAAGTTGTGGTAGCCAGACGCAGTTCCAGTGGAACTGATGCCGTTGGTATCGGAGTTGTTGTATTTCCTGTCGGCGCCTGCTGGACGCAGCCAGCAAATATTGAGATCAAAATCGAAACAAATAGTATTTTTACAGAAAGATTCCTCATTTTGTCACCTTATGTTCACTCAAACATAACGTAAGTTAATAAAAGTTTCGAAAAAAATTCGCTTTAATAGATCTGAAAAGGTAAAATCAGGAAAGGATTACTCCTTTCCTATCATTACTTCCGTTGCCTTCACAACAGCCACTACCTTATCATCCTTCTTGAGACCAAGAGCTTCAGCAGCCTCTTTCGTGATGACCGCTGTTATTGTTGATGGCTCCACAGCGATTTTTACCTTGGCTATGAGACCTTCCTTTTCAACATCAATTATCTTTCCTTTCATCTGATTCCTTGCAGATATTTTCACACCAATCACCTCCCAGAATGTTTTATCATAGACTGTTTGTGCAAGTATGTCCTGATAAGTATTATATTCTTCAAGAAGACTTATTGCTTTTTGGGTCAGGAACGTACCCTGTCCCTTACCGCCGCGTTTTTTAATTATTACCGGCTCACCCAGGCTCTTTTCTACCTCATTTAGCAACAGCCACGCATGTTTATAAGAAATTTTTACTTTTTTACTTGCCTTATTCAGGGAACCCTCCTCTTTGATAGCCTTCAGGAGATCTACTCTCCCTTCTCCCATTATAGGCTCATCCTTTTCGTTTACCAGCCACAGTTTTGCTTTAGCCTGTGTTCTTGTCATCTGATGATCTTAATTTATCTCCAGCCCTTTAACAAAAATCCCCTCTTCAATAATTTCGCCTACAATCTTCCCCCCCATCATTTTCGCAGCTTCATCAGCCTCATCCTGCGAAAGCACCACAACAAAACCCATTCCCATGTTAAATGTCTTATACATCTCAACATCCTCCACCCCGCCTTCTTCCTGCAGGAACCTGAATATGGGCTGGGGAGGAAGCGGATCGTTGATATCGAAACCATATTTCGTTACGCGGTGCAACTTCATCAGTCCGCTGCCAGTTATGTGCGCAAGACCATGAATGTCAAAACGGTTGACAGCATCCAGTACCTCCATATAGATCATTGTCGGGATAAGCAGTTCATCCCCGATGGTGGTATCCGTGTTATAAGGGAATGGATTTGGATAGGAGTATCCTGAATCATTAATGATCTTGCGAACAAGCGAGTATCCGTTGCTATGCACGCCTGATGAAGGAAGCCCCACAATAGCGTCGCCAATCTGGATGCGCTCACCTGTGATTATCCTGTCCTTTTTTACCATGCCCATGCATGTTCCTGCCAGGTCAAATCCTTTAATGACATCTGGAAGCGTCGCTGTTTCTCCTCCCACTATGGTCATCCTTGAGATCTCTGCGCCCTTTGCCAGACCCTCGCCGATCTGCCTCATTATCTCGTTATTCGGTTCACTGATCGCAATATAATCCACAAAAGCAAGAGGTTCGATGCCCATAGCCAGAAGGTCGTTCACGTTCATGGCAATGCAGTCTATTCCAACGGTGTTCCATCGCTTCATTTCGTTCGCAATGATGACCTTTGAACCCACACCATCCGTGGTAAGCGCCAGGGCATACTCGCCAAAATCAATGAGACCTGCATAATGCCCCACGTCAGTCAACGGGGCGCCAATGCCAGTGCGTTTATAAGTAAGCTGCTTTGCCAGCGCAGCGATAGCTTTGTTCTCCTTCTCAATATCTACCCCGGATTTTGCGTAAGTAAGAGCCATGCGCCACTAATTAAGATTGATGGCATAAAGATTTTATGATTAGGATAGGAGCAGGCAAATGGATAGGAGGTGGGAGTGACGTTGAAAAAACGTATGAACGCCTGCTCTCTATACTTATGATTATCATAATGATATTTAAAGCTTTTGGTAAAATAGGCTTTGGGACAATATTCAACTACACCCCCTACATAGCCATTTAGGTTTTATGCCATACAAAATTTTGATGTAACCAATCCTTCTGATATCATGTGCAACATTTTTCAACTTAGTTTCGGTTGCTTTTCTGGGATCAAGT